>DASSRJ010000126.1:0-15961 GCA_035701845.1 Pseudolabrys sp.
CCGATGAGAATGATCCACAGGATGCCGCCCATGCCAGACTCCCGTTTCAGGTTTGTGCGAAACGCGCCGCCTAGACTAAATCAGGCGTGACGCTTCGTGCTCGGTCGGAATACGGCCGTTTGGTGTGAGCTGGTTGACCAGCTCCGGCAATTGCTCGCTCAAAGTCGCGATCAGCTCGTCACGCGACATTCCGGTGCGGGCGCTGAGCGTTCTGATCTGATCCGGCGTGAGGACTTTCGACAGAACGTCCGGTGAGATCGACTTGTTCGGACCCCTGCCGATCCAGGACTGAACGATGTCGGTCTGACCACCCTGCTGGAATTGCTTGAGCAGATCGTTGAGGCCGCCGCTCAGCACACTGCCGGCGGCGCCGCCCGCGAGCAGGCCGCCCAATGGACCAAGCATTCCGCCGAGGCCGCCCCCGGATGGACCGGCGGTGGTCGTTGTGCCGCGATTGGCGGGTGCGGTATTCGGCTGATCCGGACTCAGATTCTTGATCGCCTTGTAGGCGACGAGCCCGAGCAGGGCCATCGCGATTGGCGACATTCCACCGCTGCCGGCGGGGGCAGGCGTGGTCTGGCCGCGCGGACCGTTTTGCATTCCATTGAGGATGTCAAGAAGTCCCATGTTGGTCTCCTGTGAGCCCCGCCCGATATTTCAAATGTCGTTTCCGATCCGCGCGCAACTCCGGCTGCGATATGGTCACGCCTTGATATCGCCCGGCAGCTTTCCGCCGTTGGCGGCAAGCTTCTGCATGATCTGCTTGTGCAACCAGACGTTCATGGCCGCGGAATCATTCATGTTGCCGGTGTATTTGAGCTCGCTGGCGAGCTGCTTGCGCGCCGTCAGGCTGCTGTCGAGGTCGAGCGCCTTCATCAGGTCGACGATCGAGGTCCGCCACGCGAGTTTTTCGCCTTTGGCGGCCGCTGCCTTGTCGACGATTTCCGCTACGTCCACGGTTTGCGGCGGAGGCGCGCTTGGAGGTGCGGCCGTCGGTGACGTGCTTGCCTGCGCTGAACCGTGGCCGAATATCGCGCTCATAATGCTGCCGAAAATACTCATGACATCCTCCGTCGCTGGGTGCCGCGTGGCTGCGGCTATTTGAATAAAGAGACATCGGCCCGCCGGCCGCGAAATTCATCTAAAGCTTCGTTTTGAATGCTCGATTGCACCGGTAATTATTTGCTGCGGGGAAAGGCGGCGCAACAGAATTCGCGTCGCATGCCGCACCGGTTACCGCATCCGCTCGCGGTGCCCTATTCCTTTACCGCACCGGTCATCGCCGAGACGTAGTGCTCGACAAAGAAGGCATAGAGAACGACCAGCGGCAATGAGCCTGCCAGCGCGCCCGCCATCAGCGAGCCCCAGCGGTAGATATCGCCGTCGACAAACTCATTGACGATTGCGACCGGCACCGTCTTGTGCGCCGTCGTCGAGAGAAACGTCAGCGCGTAGATGAATTCGTTCCAGCACAGCGTGAAACAGAAAATAAAGGCCGAGATCAGGCCGGGGATCGCAAGCGGAAGCACGATCCTCATCAGGATTTGCCAGCGGCTGGCGCCGTCGATCAGCGCGCACTCCTCGAGCTCGAACGGAATGGTCTTGAAATAGCCCATCAGCAGCCAGGTCGAGAACGGAATCAGGATGGTCGGGTAGGTGAGGATCAGCGCAAACGGCGAATCGAAAAGGCCGTACTGAAAAACGACGGTCGACAACGGGATGAACAGGATTGACGGCGGCACCAGATAGGCCAGGAAAATTGCGCCGCCGACCCAGGCGGCTCCGCGATAACGTAGCCGCACGATGGCGTAGGCGGCGAGCACGCTGGCGATGATCGACAGGATCGTCGCGCCGATCGCGACAAACATCGTGTTCCACAGCCAGAGCGGGTAATTGGTCTGGAACAGAAGGTTATAGAAATGCTTCAGCGTCGGCGCGGTCGTCCAGAACGGATTGACCCTGTCCATGTCGAGCAACTGGTCGTCCGGCTTAATCGATGTCAGAGCCATCCAGTAAAAGGGAAACAGCAGAACCAGGAGAATGATCGAAAGCGGCAGATAGAGCGTGACCAGCCGGCGCGGCAGTGTCTGCAGGTAGCTCATGCCCTCGCTGTGATCGGCGGTCGCCGTGAGCACCGCGCGCGGATCGGCCGCCTTGTGGGCAAGCGCATCAGTCATTGCTCTCGCCCTGTTGCCATTTGCGCCGCTGCAAGCCGAACCAGGAGATCAGGATCGCCGCCAGCAGGAACGGGATCATTGCCGTCGAAATCGCGGCACCTTCTCCGAGCTGGCCGCCGATGATCGCGCGCTGATAGGACAGCGTCGCCATCAGCTGGGTCGCATTGACCGGGCCCCCGCGCGTTAGCACCCAGATCAGCTGGAAGTCGGTGAAAGTGAACAGCACCGAGAACGTCATCACCACCGCGATGATCGGGGTCAGCAGGGGATATGTAATGTAGCGGAAACGCTGCCAGGACGTGGCGCCGTCGATGGTCGCCGCCTCATAGAGCGATGGCGAGACCGTCTGCAGCCCGGCCAGCAGCGTGATGGCGACAAACGGTACGCCCCGCCAGATATTGGCAAAAATCACCGACCAGCGCGCGTTCCACACGTCGCCGAGAAAATCGATGTTGGACGAAATCAGCCCAAGGTTGCGCAGCGTCCATGACACGATCGAGAACTGGCTGTCGTAGATCCACCAGAACGCGATTGCCGACAGCACCGTCGGGACGATGAACGGAATGAGCACGACTGCGCGCAGGATCGCCTTGAACGGCAGATTTTCGTTGAGCAGCAGCGCCAGATAAAGTCCGACCGCAAATTTTATCGAGCTGGCGACAATCGTGTAGAGCAGCGTGTTGAACACAGACAGCCAGAAGATGCTGTCGTCCCACAGCCATTCATAGTTCTCGATGCCGACAAATCCACCGCTGCGGCCGATCTTGGCGTCGGTGAAGGAGAGCCAGACGCCGAGACCGAGCGGATAGGCGAGAAACAGGATGAGGAATGCCGCCGCCGGCAGCATGAACCAGATGCTGAGCCAGTTATTGTTGGTCCTGAGCCGGTCCCACGCGGTCGCTTCGCGCAGCGCGGTCCTGGCTGAGGGTTTCAACGCGATATCGGCCATTGGGAACCACACTTTTCGGCCGTCATGCCCGCGCCTGTCGCGGACATGACGCCGAGGTGTACTCCTTACCGGTAGATCCGCCGCAACTGACGATCGGCGATCTTGATCGCGCCTTTGGGATCCTCGCGCCCGGTGCACACGGCCGCGAACATGTCGAGCACGACGAAATCGGCAATCGCGCTCGCCGCCTTCTCGCCGACCGAGCCGAGACCACCCGCCGTCAGTGTGCGCTTGGCGACGTCGCGGAACGGTGTGGTCTTGCGGTCAGCCGTCCAGACCGGATTCGCATCGTAGGCATTGAGGCAGTGCGTGAGATAGCCCTTGGATGCGATCAGCCATTTGTTGAACTGATCGGCTTCAAGCATGAAGGCCATCAGCGCCTTACAGGCCTGCGGATACTTGGTGTAGGTCATCGCCATCATCGGGAACAGCAGGTGGAATTCGGTCGGCTTGCCGACCGGGCCCACGGGCCAGAATGCGTGATCCATGTCCTCGGCGATCTGCTTCTTGCTCGCATCATTCTGCGCCGCGACGTAGATCGAGATGCCGTTATTGGTCCAGTGGATTTCGCCGCCGAGAAACGCCTTGTTGTTGAACGAATCGTTCCATGAGGCCGTGCCGGCGATCATGTTGCCGTAGAGCTGCTTGGCGAAGTCCAGGGCTTTTTCGGTTTCCGGCGAACTGATGATGACCTTGTCATTCTTGTCGACCACGTTGCCGCCGAATGCCCACAGGCACCAATAGACCCAAGCGTTGCCGTCGCCCGACGCATGACCGAGCGCCATGCCGCCGGGCGTGCCTTGCGCCTTCATTGCCTTGGCATAAGCGAGAAATTCATCCGTCGTGGCCGGGAATTTGGAGAACCCGGCCTTCTTCGACGCCTCGAGCCGATAGTTGAGCAGATTGCCGCCGTAGCAGACCGGAATCGCGATCCACTTGTTGCCGCTCTTGCCGTAAGTCACCGCGGTCGGCACCCAGCCGCCGTACTTTTTGCCGAGATAATCGGCAACGTCGGTGACATCGACGCATTTCTGCGGGAACAGGTGGGGTAGCGAGTAAAGTCCCCAGAACAGGTCCGGGCCGGCGCCGGTATTGGCAGCAACCGAAGCTTTCGGCTGCACATCCTCGAACGACTCGCGCGCGATTGTGATCTTGACGCCGGTCGCCTTGGTGAAGGAATCCATCAGGGCAACGAAAGCGTCGTCCTCGGACTGCACAAAATATTTCCAGCGCAGGATCGACAGTTGCGCGCCTTTCTCAGGCTTCCAGGGCGCGCTCTGTGCCCAGGCCTTGGCCCAATCAAGCAATGCGGGACCGGTCAAGGCGCCGGCCGCGGCTGCCGCCGTCCCGCCTTTGACGAGCGTGCGGCGTGTAAAAAAGGTCATGATATGCCTCCCTTTCGTTCCTCAGTTTTCGAGACGCTTACCCGTCGCCTCGTCGAATAGATGAATGAGCCTCGGGTCTGGCTTAAGCCGGATCTTGTCGCCCGGCTTGAATTGATGCCGCTCGCGGAACACGGCGATGATCTCGTTCTCGCCCACTTTGGCGACGACCTGCAGCTCCGATCCGGTCGGCTCGACGACCTGGATCACGGCGTCGATACCATCGTCGGATAAAGAGAAATGCTCAGGGCGCACGCCGTAAATCGTCGGACGTCCGTCACTGCCGGCCGGTGCGTTGCTGAGCGAGAATGTCACGCCAGCGGGCGCATTGAATGATGCCGTTCCATTCAGGCTGATCCGGCCCTTGAGCATGTTCATTGCCGGCGAGCCGATGAAGCCGGCGACGAACAGGTTGTCAGGGCGGTCATAGAGATCGAGCGGCGCGCCGATCTGCTCGACGCGGCCGTCGTGCATCACGACAATCTTGTCGGCCATGGTCATCGCCTCGATCTGGTCGTGCGTGACGTAAATCGTCGTGGTCTTCAGCCGCTGATGCAGCTCCTTGATTTCCGTTCGCATCTGCACGCGCAGCTTGGCGTCGAGGTTGGAGAGCGGCTCGTCGAAAAGGAAGACCTGCGGGTCACGGACGATGGCGCGCCCCATGGCAACACGCTGGCGCTGCCCGCCCGACAGCTGGCGCGGGTAGCGTTGCAGCAGTTGCGACAGGCCGAGGATCGCGGCGGCGCGATTGACGCGCTCGTCAATCTCGCTCCTGCTCGCGCCACGCAGTTTCATGGAGAACGCCATGTTGTCGGCGACCGACATGTGCGGATAGAGCGCGTAATTCTGGAACACCATCGCAACGTCGCGCTCTTTCGGCGGCAGCCGATTGACCACGCGATCGCCGATGCGGATTTCGCCTCCGGTAATGTTTTCGAGTCCGGCGATCATCCGGAGCAAGGTTGATTTGCCGCAGCCGGAAGGCCCGACAAGCACGACGAACTCGCCGTCGCGGATGGAAATGTCGACGCCGTGGATGACGGCTGTCGCACCGAATGCCTTACGCACGTCGCGGATCGCGACCGAAGCCATTCATTCCTCCCAGGCGGCGCGGGCCGCCTCCCACATATTCTTCTTTATTTTCAGTACCCTGTGCCCGGATGCCCCCTGGACAATCCGCCTGGACATCCGTTCGGAGGAAATCATCCCGCTTTCGCCCTCCGAAATGCAAGCCCGACGTAAGGCTCCGTGAGCATTACCGTGGGCAGAGGATCGTAAGCGCTACCGTGGGCAGAGGATTCCACTATAGCGCCATGCCGCCATCGACCAAATGCGGCTGGCCGGTGATGTAGCTCGACTCGTCGGAAGCAAGGAAAACGGCAAGCGCCGCGACCTCTTCTGCCGTGCCCAAACGCGCCATCGGCTGGCGCGCGATGAAGTTCTTGCGCACCTGGTCGAGCGGAGTCCCCGTTTGCTTCGCAACGGCCTGCACGCGTTCCTCGAATGAGGGCGACACAATGGTCCCAGGGCAGATGGCGTTGCAGCGGATGCCTTTTGTTATGAAATCGGCGGCGACGGCCTTGGTCAGGCCGATCACCGCTGCCTTGGTCGCTCCATAAGCGTAGCGGTTGGGCAGACCTTTGATGGAAGATACGCCCGACGACATATTGATGATCGAGCCGCCGCCGTTTTTCAGCATCGCGGGCAGGAAAGCCTTGATGGTGCGGTGCATGGATTTGACGTTGAGGTCGAAGGAAAAGTCCCAGTCCTTCTCGGAGCACTCCAGCACCGTCCCCTGGTGCACATAGCCGGCAACATTGGCGAGCACATTGAGCGCGCCGAATTCCTTGCCGACCGAAGCAGCAAAAGCGCCGACCGCGTCGCTCGACAGCACGTCGAGCCTGGCGATTTTTGCGGCTTTCAGGCCGCCAAGCTTGTCAGTCGCGACATCGGTCGCGATGACGCTCGCGCCTTCGGCGATGAAGGCCTCGGCAATCGCGCGGCCGATGCCCTGGCCGGCGGCTGTGACCAGCGCCAACTTTCCTTTCAGTCTGTTGCTCACGGAAACGATGCCCCTCAATGATTGTCGCGTGCGACGCCATGTTGGGCGACGCGTTGATACTTCACGGCGGGCTTCAGCACCATGCCATCCGCCAGCTGGTCAACCATGGAGCGCTGAATTTCCTGCCATGGTGTCTGGCTTGCGGGATAACGGAAGCCACCGCGCCTCTGCAGTGCCTTGCGCCGCCGGGCGAGCTCCGCTTTCGAGATCAGTATATCGGCGGTTCCCTTGCGCAGATCGATGCGCACGCGGTCGCCGGTCTTCAGCAGAGCGAGGCCGCCGTTCACTGCTGCTTCCGGCGACGCGTTGAGGATCGACGGAGAACCGGATGTGCCCGACTGCCGTCCGTCGCCGATGCAGGGCAGGGAGGTAATGCCTTTTTTGATCAGCGCCGCCGGCGGCTGCATGTTGACGACCTCCGCCGAGCCCGGATAGCCGATCGGGCCGGCACCCCGGATAAACAACAGCGTCTGCTCGTCGATCTTCAACGACGGATCGTCGATGCGATGGTGATAGTCCTCTGGCCCCTCGAACACGACGGCGGGGCCTTCGAAGGCATCCTTGTCCTTCGGTTTGGACAGATAGCGCTTGCGAAACTCGTCCGAAATGACGCTGGTCTTCATGATCGCGGAGTCGAACAGGTTGCCCTTCAGCACCTTGAATCCTGCCTTTTTCTTCATGGGAGAGCGATAAGGCTTGATCACGTCGGCATTGGTGCTTTGCGCCCGCTTCACGTTCTCGCCCATTGTCTTGCCGTTGATCGTCAAAGCGTCGGCGTGAATGCGCCTGGCTTTGAGCAATTCGTGCATGACCGCGGGCAGCCCGCCGGCGCGGTAATATTCCTCGCCAAGATACTCACCGGCCGGCTGCATGTTCACCAGGAGAGGCACGTCGTAACCGATCTTCTCCCAATCATCGATCGACAGCTTCACGCCGGCATGCCGTGCGATTGCATTGATGTGGATCGGAGCGTTGGTCGATCCGCCGATTGCGGAATTTGCAACGATCGCATTCTCGAACGCCTTGCGTGTCAGAATATCCGACGGTTTCAGATCCTGTTCGACGATCTCGACTGCCCGCAGGCCGGTTTCATAAGCCATCTGCCCACGCTCCTTGTATGGCGCGGGGATTGCGGCGCAGCCAGGCAATGACATGCCAAGCGCTTCGGCTAATGCATTCATGGTCGAGGCCGTGCCCATTGTGTTGCAGTGGCCGGGGGACGGCGCTGACGAGGCAACGATCTGCATGAACTCTTCGTAGTCGATCTTGCCTGAAGCGCGGAGTTCGCGCGCGTTCCAGACAATTGTTCCAGATCCGGTCCGATTGTTTTTCCACCATCCGTTCAGCATCGGACCGCCGGAAAGGACAATCGCCGGAAGGTTGACCGTTGCTGCCGCCATAAGGCATGCCGGGGTCGTCTTGTCGCAGCCGGTCATCAGCACGACCCCATCTAGCGGATAGCCGTAAAGCACCTCGACGAGTGAAAGATATGCGAGATTGCGATCGAGTGCGGCCGTGGGCCGTTTGCCGGTTTCCTGAATTGGGTGGCATGGAAACTCGAATGCAATGCCACCCCCCGCTGTAATGCCGTCACGCACCCGTTTCGCCAGATCGAGGTGATGCCGGTTACACGGCGACAAATCCGAACCGGTTTGTGCAATGCCGATGATTGGCTTACCGGACTGCAACTCTTTTCGTGTCAGTCCCCAGTTGAGATAACGCTCTATGTAGAGCGCCGTCATGCCCGGGTTATCGGGATTGTCGAACCAGAGCTGGGACCTCAGGCGTCGTTCAGATTTTCGGGGAGTCTTTGCCATTTGTTGCCAACCGTGTTGCCAGGTTGGGGCATAGATGATCGCAAAGACACAGGAACCGCAAGAAGGCGCCGGGCGTCATCGGCGCCAGCGCTATTTTGTCTCCAGCACGAAGACCCCGTTCCAGTCAGCGGGCGGCGGGTTTTCCTCGAATATCTGGATGCGCTCGGAATAAAGATCAAACAGGTAGCCCAGGCCGAAGCCGTCGCCGAACTTGCGGCAGCGTTCGATCGCGTGGGTCGCGCCGGAAAAGTCCTGCTTGCGGAAACGCGTGAGCATGTCGTTGACGTTCTGACGCAACTGGCCGAAGCGATCGCTGCCTGCAACGTCCGCGCCGCCGAGAACGGTATAAACCGACTCCGGTTCGGTCTTGCCTTTGACGGTGATGCAGTCGAGCTCCAGTACCGCGAACTTGTCGCCGACTGCCGTCGCCGTGCGCGATCCGAGAATGATCGGCAGGCCATAGTTCTTCGACTGCCCTTCCAGCCTGGATGCCAGATTTACGGGGTCGCCGAGGACGGAATAGTTGAACCGCAAATCCGAGCCCATGTTTCCCACAACGCAACGGCCGGTATTGATGCCGACGCCCACCTTGATCGGAATGAAGCGCTGGCCGCTTTCTTTTGCCTGCTGCTCACGTTGACTGTTGAGCGTGTCGACGCGCCGCAGCATTTCGAGCGCCGCCTCGCAGGCGTTGATCTCATGGTTGGCGTCGTCCAGCGGCGCATTCCAGAACGCCATGACGGCGTCTCCCATGTACTTATCGATGGTCCCTTTGTGCTCGATGATGGCGTTGGTCAGCGGCGTGAGGAAGCTGTTCATCAGTGACGTCAGGCCTTGCGGGTCGTCCTTGTAAAGCTCGGATATGGTCGTAAATCCGCGCACGTCGCTGAAAAGGATGCTCATTTCACGGTCTTCACCGCCCAGCACGAGCTTGTCGGGGGATTGTGCGAGCTGCTCGACCAGCGCAGGCGAAAGATATTGGCCGAAGGCCGACCGGATACGGCGGCGCTGCGCCTGCTCGCTGATGTAGTTACTGAACACCAGCGTTAGGTAGACGAGGACGCTCGACAGCAGCGGATAGGTGAAATCGAACAGCAGCCTTCTCTCTATGTAGAAATACCAGGAAGCTCCCACCGAGATTGCGACGATCGCAGCCCCGACTGTCAGCAACACGAGGGGATTGAGAGTCGGCGCAAGCCAGATGATGACCAGGCCGAGGAAAATGGCCGCACAGAGCTCGACGCCGATCGCGTAGTTCGGCGCGGATAGCACGGATTTCGTCAGCACGCTTTCCAGGACCTGCGCGTGGACTTCGACCCCCGGCATCAGAGGATCGACCGGCGTTGTTTTTGAGTCGAGAAGACCGACGGCGGATGTGCCGATCAGCACAAGCCGCTGTGCCACGCGATCGGACGGCACGCGTCCTTCGAGCACGTCGACGGCAGATACATAGCGCGCCTTGTCGTGCGGCGCGAAATGGATCCAGAGCTGCCCGTTGCGGTCAGTTGGGATCACGAAGCCAGGCACGGCCGCGCTTTGCACGCCGGCGCGGTCCGAGCGAATGAGAACCGTGTTGCTGCCGCTGACGACGCGCAACATCTCCAGTGTCAGCGACGGCATGATCGCGCCCTGCGCCTGCATCACGACCGGCACGCGCCTGACGATACCGTCACGTTCCGGGCGGATCGTGAAAAGCCCGCGGCCGCTGGCGGCCTGCTCGAGGACAGGGACGTTGCGCAGCAGGCCTGGAAAATTGATCAGGAAAGGCCGTGCGTCGGCGCCCATCGTGGCAATGCCGATCGGTGGCAGGGCGCCGCCGGATTGTGCCGCCGCGAACGGGAGCCCGGACTCGCCGAGCACGACGCGCGATTTGCGGAACGCATCAGCGAGCACGGCATCGTTGCTCGGCAGCGCGCGCAGCCTGGTGCGCGTGGCTTCGTCAAGATCGCGGAACGCATCCGCTGCGATGCCCGGCGACATCCGGTCGGGTTCTGCGAAGACCACGTCGAACGCTACGACCAGCGCGCCCATCTGCGTGAGGCGCGTAATGATGTCGGCGATGCGCGTGCGCGGCCAAGGCCATTGGCCGAGGCTGTTCAGGCTCTTCTCGTCAATGTCGACGATAACGACCGGCCGTTGCGTTGCTTCGCGCGGATGCAGCACCTGAAAGAAGTCAAAGGTGCGAACGCGAAGTTCCTCCAGCAGGATGGGATCGGCGAGCCGCAATGCCGCAAGCCCGATGAGCAGCAGCAAAGCGAGCCCGCGGGCAAAGCCAAATCGCCGCGCCAATTGTGCAAGCCACGTCATCGAAAATTGCCTGCAACCGGGCGAAGCGGCGCCGCGGTCATTTCTCCCGGAACGCCCGCATGAACTGGTCCTGCAAGGGCTTCATCAGATACGACATTACGCTGCGCTCACCGGTTTGAACGAAGGCTTCGACCGGCATTCCCGGAATAAGCTTGACCTCGCCGAGGCGTGCGATTTCGTCTTTCGTCATGGCGATCCGGGTATTGTAGTACGTCTGCCCGGTACGCTGGTCGGTGGTGGTGTCGGCCGCAATGCGCGTGATCGTGCCGTTAATTTCAGGTGTCGTGCGCAGGTTGAAGGCAGAGAAACGCAGCAACGCCGACTGACCGACCTGGATCTGGTCAATGTCGCGCGGGTTGATTCTGGCTTCGACCTGCAGTTTGTCAGTTTCCGGCACAATCAGCATGATCGTGTCTCCGGCCGGAATCACGCCGCCTACGGTGTGCACTTTCGATTCCAGCACGACGCCATCCTGCGGCGCGCGAATGTCGATACGCTTGAGCTGATCCTCGGCGGCGACCTTGCGCTCGACGAACTCGCCATATTTGGCGTCGACTTCGCGCATGTCCTTGGCGACCTCGCTGCTCAGGTCCTGGTCGATCTGGATAATCTGCAGTTCGGTCTCGGAAATCTTGCCCTTGGCCTGGGCGACCGCGGCGACCAGTTGTGCCCGCTCGCCTTCGAGCCGCGCCGCGTCGCGCTCGAGCGCGGTCAGCCGCGTGATCTGCACGAGGTTGTTTTTCCAGAGCTCGCGGACACCGTCGAGCTCCTTGCCGATCAGGCTTATTTCACGAGCCTTTGCCTGCTGCTGGGCATTCAGGCCGCCGATTTCGTCCTGCAGCTGAATGATGCGCTGCCTTAATTGTGCTTTCTGACCGAGCCGGGCCGTGCGGCGAAGCTCAAACAGCTTGCGCTCGTTGGCGATTGCAATGGCGACCGGCGCTTCATCGGAGTGGGCGACCAGCATCCGCGGAAACGTCACGCTTTCCGCGCCGTCGCGTTCCGCCTCCAGACGGGCCTTGCGCGCGGTGAGTTCGTCCAGACCTCTGGTGACAATGGCGAGGTTGGCGCGGGTGATCGTATCGTCAAGCTGCACGAGGATATCGCCGGCCTTGACGCGGTCGCCGTCCTGAACATTGAGCTTGCCAACGACACCGCCGGTCGGGTGCTGGACCTTTTTCACGTTTGAATCGACGACGACCGAGCCTTGCGCGATGAGTGCACCGGCGATCTGGGTCGTTGCCGCCCAGCCGCCGACCCCGCCGGCGAGCAGCAGCACGATCAGGCCGCCGGCCAGGAGATGACGATGGATGGAGTAGCGCGAGCTTCCCGGCGCGGCCGCGGGCAGCAGATCTGTCGCCCATTTTTCCAGGCGCGCGCTGATGACATGAATGAATTGCGGGATCTTCATGCGTTTGCACTCCCGCTGTCCGGAACGACCTTGAGTGGCCGCGGTCCCGGGAGCGGCCGCTGCAATACTTTGGCCAGGACCTCGTCTTTGGGGCCAATGATCTGGATACGCCCATGATTCATCATCATCAGCCGATCGACGCCTGCAATCGCGCTTGGGCGGTGGGCGATCACGACGACGACGCCGTTGCGCTCTCGCACACCCAGGATCGCCTGCGTCAGCGCCTCCTCACCGTCGGAATCGAGATTTGAATTCGGTTCGTCGAGCACCACCATGAACGGATCGCGGTATACCGCGCGCGCCAGCGCGATCCGTTGCGCCTGGCCGGCGGAGAGAGCCGAGCCCTGTTCGCCGATCTGCGTGTCGTAGCCCGACGGAAGACGGACGATGAGGTCGTGCACGCCGACCGCCTTGGCCGCGGCGATCACGGCTTCGTTGTCGGCCTGTGGCTCGAACCGGGCGATGTTCTGCGCCACCGTGCCGGCGAGCAGTTCAACGTCCTGCGGCAAGTATCCGATATGGCGGCCGAGTGCATCCGGCGACCACTGGTCAAGTGCGGCGCCGTCCAGGCGGACGTTTCCGCGCACCGGCTGCCAGATTCCGACGATCAGGCGGGCGAGCGAGGATTTTCCGGAGCCGCTCGGCCCGATGATGCCGAGCCCGTGGCCGGCTTCGAGATCGAATGTAACGTCCTGCACGACGATTTTCGGCACGCCGGGGGGCGTCGCGCTGACGGCCTCGACCGTCAGCCGCTGCACCGGCGGCTGCAGCGGCATCGGCGCCGATTGCAGGGGCGCGGCTGTCAGAAGCTTGTTCAGGCGCTGCCAACTCTGCCGCGCGTTGACGAAGCCCTTCCAGTGCGCGATCGCAAGGTCGACCGGCGCCAGCGCGCGGGCGCTGAGGATCGATCCGGCGATGATGATGCCCGCGCTTGCCTCCTGCTGGATGACGAGATAGGCGCCCACTGCGAGCACGCAGGATTGGAGCAACATCCGGAAAACCTTGGAAATCGCACCGAGGCCGCCGCCGAGATCGCTCGCCTCCTGCTGGCCGTGCATGTATTGCCGGTTCGCCTCGCCCCATCGTGCGGCTATGCGGCCTGCCATTCCCATGGCGATAAGCGCTTCGGCGTTGCGTCTGCTCGCTTCCGCGAGACTGTTGCGCACGATGGCGGCCTGCGTCGCCGCCTTGGTGGGCGCGCGCATGAGGATCTCGGTGACCAGCGTCAACGCGATCAGGATGATCGCGCCGGCGAGCGCGGTAAGCCCGATGAGCGGATGGAATGCAAAGCAGATTGCGAGATAAAGCGGGATCCAGGGCAGATCGAAGAGCGCGACCGGGCCGAGACCCGACAGATAGGAGCGGACGGCATCGAGGTCGCGCAGCGGCTGCGTGCCGTCATTCTGGCCGCCGATGCGCAATGGCATCCGGATGAGCGTGTCGTAGACCCGGCCGCTGAGCGTCTCGTCGAGGGCGCCGCCGATGCGGACAAGGATCCGTCCGCGAATTGCGTCGAGAACGCCGAGGGCCGTGAACAGCACTGCCACAAGCACCAGCAAGCCGACCAGTGTGGGCATGCTGCGGCTCGGCAGCACGCGGTCGTAGATTTCGAGCATGAACATCGCGCCGGTCAGCATCAGCACGTTGCTCATGCCGCTGATGACGGCCGTGCCGTAGAATGCGCCGCGGCACGCAGCGAGTGCGGCCGCTAGCTCAGAGCGAACCGGGAGCTGGCTTCGATCCGATTGGCTACGCTGCATCGACTGGTACCCGACGAGACCCATGCCCAGGCATTGTTCAGGGCGATCCCGAATAGCCGAAAACCAAAGCCCCACTCATTAAATATGACACGAATGTTGGATTTTGTCGCCGGAGGACCGGGGCAGCGTTAACGGCCGTTTGGGCATGCTTTTGCGGGAGTCTTTGCAACCTCGGCTCGAACTATTCCAGGCGCCCGGTCTATAGCCGCTATGTATGATGAAGGATGTCGCTGCCGCTCAGATTGATGTTCGAGCCGGTCAGGTGGATTTCCATGTCGATATTGCCCGGAGTCCCCGTCGTATTGACGTAGACGATCGTCTGGTTGTGGGCGTTATCGGCGAACCAACTGATGCTGTGGGCGGCCACCGAACTTGCCGTGTCAACCGGGCCCTGTACTGTGTTCGCGCCGGCGATTGCCGTCAGGTCGATGTGATCAGAGTCGTGAGTGAAATTCGTAATCGTGTCGAAATTTCCTGCGCCGGGGTGTGAATCAGCGATCGCCTTAAACAAAAACGTGTCGCTTCCCGCCGTTCCTGTAAGTGTATTGCCGCCATTGTATGCATCGATCACTGTTCCGGGGGCGGAAGTCGCCGAATTTGCAATGAGAGCCCCTCCGCTGCCGTTGTTCGCCAACATAAAACTTTCCGTTGTGTAATCGCCGTTCCCAAACTTTATGCTGTCGACCGCAGTCGGGGCGTCGTTGATATTTTCATAGATTGTAAGCGTCCCCCCGGTGTCGGATCCGACATTGTCGTAATAGGTCCACGATGCACCAGCGTCAAAAGCAATTCCCTTGAGATCGATTAAATCGCCATCTTTGCCAGAGAATCCAAAAATCTGTCCAGTGAACGCAGCCGGGTTGTCGAGTACTAAAGTGTCAAGGCTCCCGTCTGTAAACCTGACATTGATCGACGAGGCCGACAAAAATTCGAGTGTTCCGCCGCTGATCAGTGCGTCTCCGGTCCCGGTGACTGTTCCTTCAACTGTGATATTCCCGCCGTTGGCCCAAATCATTCCCGAGTTTGAAACGTCACTATTTACGGCCAGGCTGCCGGAGCCGATCGCTTCCAGAATTCCGGAATTGATGACAACATTTGATCCGGTTTCGATCGTCAGAGCATGGGTCCCGGTGGCGACGATTGTTCCTTGGTTGATGAGAACCGTCTGCCAATCGCCAATTTGGCCGGCGCCAGAAATCGTGTTGTCCGTATTTGTGAGCGTGACACCCGGGAAAGCGCCGGCGATTACATTCTGGTCGTTATCGGAAAGTATGATCTGACCGCCGCCCTGAAGCGTGATGCCATGTTGAATCAGTTCGAGTTCAGTTGTGTTTCCGGCCGAGTCGAGCGCGATAGTGCCTGTATTATTGATGACACCGCTCAACGGAAGAATTGCGCCGTCGCCGACAGCCATCATTCCGGCGTTGTTCACGACCGGGGCCTGATTGAAGACGAAATTGCTCGCACCGAGCGACTCCGCGGCTACGCCGAAGAGGGTGATCGATTGGCCGTCGGCAAGCGTAAGAAACGCATTACCGTTGGTATCCGTGGTCAAATGATTTTTGACGTCATCGAAGCCGGTAAACCCGGCATAGCCGATGAGATCGATCTGGTCATCGCCGGCATTGAAGCCGTAGATCGCGTCGTCACCGATTGGCTGCGAGAACACGAACAGGTCCTGGCCGCTCGACCCAGTGAGGGTGTCGTCTCCCGACCAGGCGAACACGGGCGACCCGGGCGCATAGGCCTCCAGGTTATCTGTAATTAGCTTGATCCCGGTAGTTCCGTCCGCATTGGTCCAAGTCTCAGTCACGTTCAGCGCGAGCGCGCCGGCGAAATCCGCGGGCGGCATGACGGTCAGTGATTGGATGTCAGCAATCTGTACGGTCCAGAAGCCGTCGCTGAGGCGCGTACCCCCGTTTAACGTCCAGCCCGGGAGAAGGCCACTAACCGTGACCGTGATCAGATCGCTCGGATCCGGCGAAGGATCGCTTAGAGCCAGATTAATGGGCTCGCCCGCTATGCCTGCTGGTTTTACATGCGTGTTGGTGATCAGCGTAGACAGGCTTGTACCGCCGCTGGTCAGCGTCACACCC
>DASSRJ010000127.1:0-14085 GCA_035701845.1 Pseudolabrys sp.
CCGTGCGGGCAGAAAAGTTTCATCGGAAAATTTTTCAGAAGGCCCGCTGTCCACGCGCCACCGCGCGTGCGATCTGTCCGGTGATGTAGGCCTCCGAGCGGCGAAAGCTGTCCACGTCCGGCGTGGCGATGTGCACGGTGACGTTCGCCCCCGCACCCGCGCCGCTGATCGCTACTCCGAGTCGTCCATCGCGTCCGCGCGCAAGCGGCAGGATCGCTTCGGGTCCTGCCTCGCCCGCAATGCCGAGTCCGCGCGGTCCCAGCGGAAAGTAAACCGGTGTTGAGATCACGCCGCCGTCCGCGAACGCTGTGAGCCCGCTCAACTTGTCCGTCAGGCTGATCGCGTCGGGTGCGCGTCCTCGCCGTCCGCGCGAATCTCCGCCGAAAACCCCGCCAAACAGATCGCCTAACCCGCCGGCAAGAATTCGAGCGAGCGGCTGGAAGGCCTGCCCAACGGCCATGTCCGAAAGCCGCAGCGCGAGCTGACGGAGCACGTCGTCGAACTTTTTGCCCCCGGTCGTCGCATCGGCAAAGGCCTTGCTCATCGCTCTGGCGAAGCTCGCCGCGCTGATACCGAGCGCATTGGTGCTCGTGCGCGCACGATCGGTCGTTCTGTCGAAGTCGTCAGGCAGATCGTCACGTTCCGTTTTTCTGTCGGGCAGGAAAGTCATCGGGATATCTCGTCATGAGTTGCGCGAGCGTGCCGCGGTCGAGCGGCGGAGAGCGGCCGGTCGCGGCTTCAATGGCGTAGGCGAGCTCGCGCGGCGTCATCGACCAGAACTGCTGCGGTGACAGGCGCAGCACGCCAAGTCCGATGCCGATCGCCTGTTTCCAGGGAAAAGGAGGAAAACGAGGGAAAGGCCTCATTCGTCCGCCTCCCCGAACGTCGCCTGGATCAGTTCGGCCGCGATGCGCACGTAGCCCTGTGCCCCTCCCTCGACCGCCATGACGGCAACATCATCGTCGGTAACCGCCGCGCCAGCTCCGCGCAAGCCCGCGCCGATGATGCGTATAAGATCGCGGGCCTTCAGCCGGCCCGTGCCGAAACGCTCGGTCAGCGCCACGAGGTCCTCGGCGCCGAAGGCGTCTTCGAGTTCCGCCAGCGCGCCAAGCGTCAGAACGAGCCGCCGCCGTGCGCCGCCGATGTCGGCCGCGATCTCGCCGCGATGGCGATTGGCCATAGTTCCTCCAAGAATTATTGCTTGCATCCGACAGTCACGGAAAAATGAGTGGTACCCGAATCCGAACGGGCGCAGCCTGTCCAAAATCGAACATCGAGCGGAGTCCTGTCATGGTGGCGTCGACGCTCGCGCATCAACCAGACCCGGCCATTCCGAATATCGCCTGCCCGAAGTGCGGCCTGCGCATGCAGGTCGCTGCAATCGAGCCTGCCGGCGACGACCGCACGGTTACGTTCGGCTGCGACTGTGGGCATCGCTACGATTTGTCCGAACGGGCGATCGTCGCGCTCGCCCGCGACAGCTCGGATCGCTGGTGAGACGCAGATAAACGGCCGCGCTCACGTCTCGGCCGCGAATGTCAACTCGCCCGCGGATTCGAGTGCCATGTCGTAAGTCACTTCACCATTGTGCTCGCCGGCAAACTCGAGACTGGTGATCTGAAATGGCCCCTGCACGGTGCCGAACGACGGAATGACGACCTGGTAGCCGGCAATGCGGCCGTCGAAGAATATCTCCCGCATCAGCGCATCGGTCGCGGCGTCCTTGAACAGACCCCGGCCCGACACCGCCGCGCGCTTGACGCCGGCGCCATCTAGCAATTCGCGCCAGCGGTTGGCGCTTTCGGCGTGCGTCACGTCTACGGTTTCGGCGTTGAACGCAAGCCGCCGCGTGCGCAGTCCGGCAACTGTCGCGTAACCCGCACCGTCTGCGATCTTGATAAGCAGATCTTTGCCCTTTTGAGCCGTCATTGGCCGTCCTTTCAGAATGAGTCTTTGAAATCGGATTTGTGCGGCGCCGGCATTCTGATTTTGCAGCGTGCGGCCGCACGCAGTGCATGGCTTGCGATTGATTTATGATTGACTCGATTTGGCGCCCGAAATGCAGCGCCTTTTGCAATTGTTCCTTGCCTGCCGCGCTCATCAACAGCATGTGAGCAAAAAGTTGCCGCGCTTGCAGGTCGCGCGCGCGACCAATACGTACGCGGGCACATGAAGTCTTAACCGCCCGGTAACGGCCGCCGTGTAGCAGGTTCGCCGTTCGAGTGGTGTCCCGATTGTCCGGTCTATGGGGCTACGCAGGAATTTTGTTATGCGCAGAGGTTTGGCAGTTCTTATCGTTGCGGTGCTCGGCGTTTTTGCCGTCAAGTCAATCGTGGCTCCCGGCAGGATGAGCCCGGGCGATTCGGTGAAATATCCGGTGCCGACCTACGGCCTCCACGTCGCACAGCCCGTCGACATGAAACACTTCCCGTCCGACATCATTCCGCTGCCTTGAGAACGGCACACTTGCCATCGGCGTTCCGCTGACGCGGGGCGCGCGCGTTTTCTTCCCTAAAATTCTGCAGCCGCATCAGGCGGCGCGGCGCGTCCAGTCGATGACGGTCGCAACCCAGGCATGCTGCTCGGCTTCGAGCCGCAGCCGGTAGGCGATCCAGCCGCGCTCGCGCAGCCGCATCGAGACGTCGGCCGCGTCCGCGTTCGCGGGCACGGTGAAGCCGGCGCTGACGCGCCCCTTGTGGGTGTCGATGAAAACCCTGCGACGGCGATGCCGCATTTTGCTCACCACATGAGTCCGCGCAGGCGCAGCAACGCGCAGCGGCGCGTACGTAGCAGTGCGCGGATGGAAAACGGCCACGGGCAAAGCCACGGGACCGGTCAGGTATATGGGTATGGCCGCCCGGATTTCCAAGGTCCGTTTACGGGGCGTTAAAAGCGCAGGAGGTTCCAGATATGCGGGAATGGAACCGCTCGTCGTAAAGCTGCCGCATCGGCCCGGCACAGTTGCCGCTGAAACGGGGGCGCAGAGCCGGCGCGGGCAAGTCCTGCAGGCAATTCCTGCAAGCAATTCCTGCAGGCAATTCCTGCAGGCAAGTGCTGCCGGCATCGCAGTGGCATCAGCATATGACAGACAATCCGGCGCGCGTGCCGCGCGTCCTTATCATCGAGAACGACTTTCTCATCGGCGAGATGCTTCACGACATGGTCGCGGAGCTCGGCTACGCCGTGACCAAGGTCGCGCATCGATTGCCGTCGGCGCTCACCGAAATCTCCAAGGAGAACTTCGACGGCGCGCTCGTGAACATCGGCATCGACGACCAGAAGCACGGCAACGAGATTGCCGACATCCTGCTTGCAAAGAAGATTCCCTTCGGCTTCGTGACCGGATACGGCCACGCCCTCGAGCAGCGGCACGCGGGCATTCCGCTATTGCAAAAGCCGTTCGACAGCGCGCAGTTGCACGTGCTGCTGGAAGCCATCGTCGGGCCGGGCGGAAGCCCGAACCACAGCGCTTCGCACGCGGCCTAGCGCGCTCGTTTCCGGCCTACCCTTCGCCGCGCGCCCGCGATTCATAGTCGCCGGCATGGGACCGGCAGTACCATGCGCGCTTGAGCACTTTTTTCGGCTTGGTGTCCTTTTCGACCGTCACCACCTCGACCCCGATCGGCACCATTTTCTGGCATTCGCCGCAGCGAATCTGCTCGGAGAGGTAGACCTCCTCGACGATTCTTCCCCTGACCCGGAT
The DNA here is from genome assembly GCA_035701845.1 of Pseudolabrys sp. Classification (GTDB taxonomy): domain Bacteria; phylum Pseudomonadota; class Alphaproteobacteria; order Rhizobiales; family Xanthobacteraceae; genus Pseudolabrys. The sequence continues at coordinate 3,704 of DASSRJ010000127.1, forward strand.
TTTTCCGATGAGCTGGCGCATCGTTTGTAAGCTCTCCCGCTGGCAGTCATTATAACATAACGTGTTCAGTCCGGCTCCGTCATCGCGCGGAAGCGCACCAGCGCGCGATAGGTGCGCCCGTCGGCCTCGCGACGCACGTCGGCCGTGGAAAAACGCAGGTTGACCAGGCGGTGGCCGGCAAGCGCCAGCGGCGCATCGTCGAGCGCCTGCAACAGCGCGCCGGCAATCACATGCGCCTCACGCTGCCCGCCCTGGCGCGACCAGGCATGCAAGGTGAGCTGATGCTCCAGCCCCGGCTCGGTGCCGGCGGAGAAATCCGCCACGCGCGTTTCACCGAGCGTGACATAGGGAAACGCCGCCTCGCGCGGCGGCTCGTCGTAGATCTTCGGGCCGCCGAGCGCTGCAACGAGCGCGGCGTCGGCCGTGAGCGCCGCGTGCACGGCGGCACGCAGCGCCGCGGAAGCGGCAGTTGGCATGGGAACCTCTGGATATGCGGATTCAGATCAGGCGAAGCCCGTTGATCGCGCTTTGTGCACGATACGCGCCATTTGAATTAATGAATGGACGGACAGGATCTCTCATTCGCACGGAGGACGCGCGGACTTGCGGTCGCGGTCATAATGCGCGGCGTCGCTGATGCCGGCTGCATTGGGAGATCGCCATGCGAAAACGTCTCGCCGTTATTTTGGCGCTCACCGCGTCGTGGTGTCTGGCCGATCGAGCTTCGGCAGCACCAACAAAGATCCTGAACCACGGCGCGAACGAGATCGAAGCCTATTGCAATAAAATCGGCGGAACATTTCAGTGGGACACCGAAAAATATTACTGCGTCAAACCCGGCAATAGCGGCATCATCGTCTGCTATTGGGGCACCGGCGAGTGCTACTCGAATCGCAAAACCGCCTCCAGGATGGGCAACACCGTTAACCCGAACACACGTAACCTCGGGAACGCACCGCCGAAGCCGCCCGTGAAAACCAATGTGACCGGCGGCGCAATCGCGGCGCCAGGCCGCGTCACAACGGCTCCAGGCACCGCGCGCATCGGCGGCGTTACGGCCGCGCCCGCGAAATCGCCTCCTGTGAATCCAACCTCCACGTCCGGCGGCGGAGCATTCAGCGGCATGCCGCGGACGATGTCCGGCCCTGCCGGAATCGCCGGCCGGAAATTACCATGACACACAATACCCGGCCGCAGTTACACGCCCGGCAAGGGAGCCCGCGGCACCGGCGACATGGGCGGCGGCAAAGACAAGCCGCTAAAAGCCAAGGGCAAGGGAAAAACCCGTGACGCAGCGCCCGCCCCTCCCGTCATTCGCCCCACACCGAAGGTTGGTGCCGGCTCGACCCCGGCAGGCCTCGCCGGAGCCACAGGTCGCAAGCTGCAATAACACCGCGCTCAATCCTCCCGCGTCTCCGCATCGATCTCGAGCAGGCGGCGGTCGGCCGTCTCGCGCAACGCAACGATCCGGTAGATCCGTGCGCCCTCGCGCAGGCGATGCCGCGTCGTGATGCCGCTTTGCGCGCGGATGACGATGCGAAAGCGTACCGCCGCCCCCGAATTGTCGGCCGCGACATCGCCGCGCGCGGAGACCGGCGTGATCTGCGCCCATAGCGTGGCTGCCGCCTCGTAGGTGCGCACCACCCCGCCCGCGCCGTCGCCGGTCTCCGCCGGTGTCTCCAGCACAAGCCGGCGCTTGAGCGCGCCGATCTCGAACAACGGCGCGCTCACAGCGTCAGCGTCCGGTAGGGCGCGACCAGCGCCGCGGCGCCGGGCGGCAGCGGCGGACCTTGCGTGCCTGCGACGATGCCGCGGTTTTCGTACCAGTGCGCGACGAGCAGGCGGACCGCCTGGCGCAGCGGCTCCGGCACATCGCCTGCCGCATCGCCGAAACCGGTGCTGACGTCGAGCTCGATGCCGGCGGCGATGCGCGTCGGCATCGGCAGCGTCCACGGCCTGAAAGAAAGCGTTGATGTGCTCGCGTCCGTGACGAAGGGGCGCAGGTCGATGGCGCGCGCTTCGCCGTCGAAATCAAGAACCCGCGCCGCGGTGAGCGCTAGCAGCGGCGCCGGCCGCACAGCGATCCGTCCGTTGTCCGGCCAGCAGTCGAGCACCAGGCGCCAGCTTTGCGTGATGAGCGCCAGGCCGCTCTGCCGCTCGACATGGATGCGTCCGGCGGCAATCAGCGCCGTGATCAGCGCATCCTCGTCCGCCGTCTCGACGCGCAGGAAGGCTTTCGCCTCGGCGAGCGACAGCGGCTCGGCCGCAGGCGGCGTGAGCAGAATGGATGCCAAGTGGTTGTCCCTTCGTGGTTTGGAACTTTGCAGGACCGGCGGCGGTTTCCGGGTATTCCGTGAGGGAGCGAAACAGATGCAAAATCCGAAATCGACGGCCCGGATTGCCGGCCATCCCATTCATCCGATGCTGATTCCGTTTCCGATTACGTTCTTCGTCTCGACCTTCGTGGCCGACCTCGTCTACTGGCAGACCGGCTCGGCCGCCTGGGCCAACGCAACGGTCTGGATGCTCGGCGCCGGGCTGGTCATGGCGGCGCTTGCCGCGCTGGCCGGGTTGACCGATTTGCTCGGGGAAGTGCGGATCCGCAACCTTTCAGACGCCTGGCTGCACACCGGCGGCAACGTCATTGTCGTCCTGATCGAGCTCTACAACTGGTATTCGCGCTGGCAGCACGGCGGCGAAGCCATCGTGCCGGTCGGCCTGCTGCTATCGTTGCTCGTTGTCCTGATATTGCTGTTCACCGGCTGGAAGGGCTGGGAGATGGTCTACCGCTACCGCGTCGGCGTCTCCGAGATGTAGGTGTCGTCGGGCCGGGCCGCCGGGTCGCCGCCGACACCGCCACGCCGGGTCGAGCGATCAGACTCGTAGACGATGTCAGTGCGGCTGTTCTGCTCAGCCTGCTCGGCGAGCCGCACATAGCATTGCGCCAGGTTTGCCCACTGCGCGCGCAGCATCGGGCTGTGTTCATGGATGGCGCGGCTGCGCAGGTGTGCGGCAAGGGCGCGGTATCGGTCGGCGGGGCTCATGAGATCGCGTACTCGGGTCTTTACTCGGGTCTTGCGTTTTTCTACGCATCGATGAAAACGGCCCGGCCGGTCTGGCGTTCCGTGCCTCACGGCAAAGTGCCAACTTTTTGAACGCGTGGTCAGTGACTTGCTTCACATTGGGACTCGCGGACGGTCCCCGCAGATCCCCGCCGCCATCCGCACGTTGACAAAGTTCCGCCGCCGGGGCTGATGCAGGGCATGCCCCGCGTCCTCTCCGCCGTCTTCGTCCTTTTGCTCCTCCTGCTCGCCTCCCCCGCTTCGGCCGTCACCGGCAATGCCCCGCCGGCGGCCGGCTGGGCCGCCCGCGCCATCGTGATGATCGTGGATTCGCGCGACGACCTCTGCACCGGCACTGCGCTGACGCGCGACCTGGTGCTGACCGCCGCGCATTGCGTGGTCCGCAACGTCAATTACGAGGTCAAGGCCTACCAGACCGGCGGCGCGGTTCCCGTGCGCACTATCGTGCGGCACCCCCGCTTCGACTATGCGAGTTACGCGGCAAGCCGCGCCACCGCCGACGTCGCGCTCATCAAGCTGGTCGCGCCCTTGCCCGATGACGTCATCCCGGCATCGCTCGCCGCACCGCGCCGCGTCGCCGCCGGCGAGACGCTGACCATAGCCGGCTTCGGCGTCACGATTGCGGGAACCGCGCGCGGGCTCGGCCAGCCGCGCATGGCGACGCTCACGGTGACGGGAAAGCCCGGCTCGCTGCAGATCCGCCTCTACGACATTGCGACCCGCAACCAACGTATCGGGCTTGGCGGCTGCACCGGCGATTCCGGCGCGCCCGCTTATGACGGCGACGGGCCGCTGGTGATCGGCGTGGTGAGCTGGTCGACCGCGCCCGGCGACGAGGAAGGCTGCGGCGGCCTCACCGGCATCACGCCGCTTCTGGGCTACCGCGACTGGATCGCCGATACCGCCCGCAAGCTCAACTCGCCGCTCGCGCCGTAGGCCCTTCACAAAGTTGTATAGCATTGCGGCAGTGGTAGAAAGCGGCAACAACCATGACGAAGCGGACGCAATCGAAACCGGCAGACTCTCCATCGCGGCTGATCGATGCCAGAATCAAGAAGCTCGGTGATTGGCGCGGCGCGACGCTTGCCCGCGTCCGAAGCCTTATCAAACAGGCTGACCCGGACGTGGTCGAGGAAGTGAAATGGCGAAAGCCGTTGAACGCGATGCTGGGCGTTCCGGTGTGGGAGCACGACGGGATCATCTGCACCGGCGAGACCTACAAGACCGTCGTCAAGCTCACCTTCGCCAAAGGCGCCGCGCTGGACGATCCTTCCGGCCTCTTTAACGCCAGCCTCGAAGGCAACACCCGCCGCGCCATCGATATCCGCGAAGCAGACAGGATTGATGAAAAGGCGTTGAAGGCGCTCATCCGCGCCGCTGTGGCACTGAACACGTCTGCCAAAAAACGCCGGACCTGAACGAACGGCCCCGAAGGCCGAAGCCTTCGAGGCCGCACTGTCTCACCTGGATACTGACGTGTCAGCCGTTACCAGCAACGGCGGATCTTGCGGACATGGCCGTTGAAATGTTCGCGCACGACGCGGCAGTGACGCCGGTAGGTGTAGCCGTCGTCATAGGCGTAACTGCGATAACGGGGGCCGTAATCATAATAGCCGTCGTAGTAGCCCCAGCCCGGGCCAACGCCCACCCCGACGCCGACCGGACCCGCGCCGATCCACACACCCTGCGCGCTTGCCGGCACCGACAAGGCGACGCCCGCCGCAGCCAGGATTCCGATTGCAAGCTTCCTCATGGGAACCTCCTTGTTGCTGCACGGACGGAAACGCGCGGGGCGATACGGGCGTTCCGGTAGGATTGTGATCTCCGTCACAATCCTGCGCCTTTGCGCGCGTTTTGGAGGCAATGTTCCGCACCTGAGCCATCTGTGAGCGCGGTTCCGCCCGGATTTCGCGCCTGATCCGGCCGAAAGGCGGGCTTCGGCCGCGCGCTTGCCTAACGCCCCGTTAACGGATCCCGGCGAAATCGGGCCGTTCAGGAAGGTACCATTTAACGGGGCGACGCTAGTGTGCGCCGGTACAAAGGTGCACCGGAGTGACCACATGTCGAAACTTGTCGCGTTTCTCAAGGACGAGTCGGGAGCGACGGCGATCGAATACGGCCTGATCGCGGCCGGCATTTCTGTCGTGATCATTGGCAGCGTCAACGCCATTGGTTCGAAGCTCAACACGACGTTCCAGTCGATTTCGAATTCGCTGAAGCCGTAATTTTTGCCAGTACTGGTATGCGGAAGCCGCCGGAAACGGCGGCTTCATGCATTTGGCCGATGCACTTAGCGCCGGTCGACGAGCAGATCCTGCGGGGCAACTTCAAGACCCGCGGCGATTCTTTCAATATTGTCGATCGATACATTCCGCTGCGCGCGCTCGACCGAGCTCATATAGGTACGATGTATTCGCGCTCTGTGCGCCAGTTCCTCCTGGGTAATTCCCCGCTTGCTCCGCAAATTGCGGATATTTCTCGCCAGTACCTGTCGCAATTTTCCAGGTTTTGCCGCCATAGGCCGAGGCAAAACGCTTGATGACTATCAGTACACAGACTATGAGTAAACTACACATCTTTGTTTGCGTGCAGTGGCGACAAGAGCTGGGGACATTGTGGGCTGCTGGGAATCTCTCGACCAAGAGCGCAGCGAGCAACAAGGCCGTCTGCCCTGGTATAACCGCAGCTGGGTGGTGGCCGTCGGCTTCTTTTCCGCAACGGCCATCTTCTATTTTCAGTTTGTCTATGTCCTCAAAGCGGCGGCGCGCCACCTGCTGTCGTACCTTTAGACGTCCGCCGACTGTCCAATTGAAAATGCCGCAACCGCTGAAACACCTGATCTACCGGCACCTCACCGACGACTCAGGCTGGGGCATACGCTGGCCGCTCTACCTCTCGCCCGGCGCCGGCAGAAAGGCGCTCACACTGCTTCTCATGTACGACGTCCCGCCCGACGCGATCCTGCGGATCTTCCGCGCCTTTGGCGTCGAATTCGACGACGACACCGTTTTTGCCGACAGGGTCGAGTCCTATCGCGCCGACTGGTTCAGGATCCTCGGCATGGCGGTATGTTTCGCGGCGTTTGCCACGCTTCTGGGATTCGCGATGGAATTTGTTTTTTCGGGCGCCGGGCTGCGGCCCGTGCTGGCACTTTTTTGAGTTAGCATGCACACAAACAGAACGCATGCCTGTCCTGGCCAACTGTTACAGGACGCCGCAGGCGTTGCTGGACCTGGTGATCCGGACCTCAGTTCGGCCGGGCCCGGCGCTTGGCCGCAGGTTTCTCCTGCGCAGCCGCCGCCGCGTAAGGATTCGGATTGCACCAGCCGCGATTGCCCGCCAGCACCATCGGCCGGCACTGCTCGAACGAGTTGTACTGGCAGTCCCAATAGACGCTGTCATCAGTGGTGGAGATGACCGCGCACCAGGGGGCCTCGCGCGCCTGCACAGGCTGGGCCCCCGGCGCAAATGAAGTCACCACGGCCGCAAACGCCAGAATCGCTGCACGGATCATGACAGCCTCCTTTTGGTCGCTGGCATGAAAACACCAGCGGACCTTACTTATTCGCTGGCCGCTCAAACAAAAAGCCCGGCGCGTGCCGGGCTTTTTGTTGGGATTTCCGGCTGCGATCAGCTCACCGCGAACTTCAGGAGCTTGATCGCGTCGTAGTCCTGCACACCGCCGCCGACGCGCTTGGTCGTGTAGAACAGCACATAGGGCTTGGCGGAATAAGGATCGCGAAGGACCGTGACGCCCGCGCGATCGACGATGAGGTATCCGCGCTTGAAATCGCCGAACGCCACCGAGAGCGAATTCGCGGTAATATCTGGCATGTCTTCGACATCATGCACCGGGAAATTCATCAGGCTGGCGCGTCCCGACGGCGACGCCGGCGGCTGCCAGATATAGTTGTTGGTCGTGTCCTTGAACTTGCGAATCAAAGACTGCGTCTTGCGGTTCATCACGAAGGCGGCGTTCTGGCGATATCCCGCCTTCAACGCGAAGATCAGATCGACCAGCACGTCGGACGGCGCTGTCGCCGGGAAGGCTCCCGCAACGCCTGACGCCACGTAGCCGACATTGCCCCAGGTCCAGGAGCTGTTCGCGACGGTGTTGTAGGAAACGAAGCCCTTCGGCTTGTTGTTGCCGTCGCCGGTCACGAAGGCAGCGCCTTCCTGGGCAGCGAAGACGCGATCCACCTCCTGCGCCAGCAACTCGTCGATGTCGACTGCGCTGTCTTCAAGCAGCGTCGTCGTCGCGGCCGGCATCGCATAGAGCTCCATCGCCGGGAACGACAGCTCGTCGAGCGTCGGAGTGGTCGTCTGCGTGCGCGCGTCGGTCTCCCCGACCCAGCCGGCCACCGGACCCGTCGCCATCATCGGCTTCTTGTAGATATTGCTGCTGATGGTGCGGATGCTGGCGAGTGCGCGGACCGGCGAAATGTTGAAGAGACGCTCGCCGATTTTGTATTCGATCTCCGGCGGCACCAGGAACCCGCCGTCGGGATTCGAGCCTCCGGACAGCGCTTTCTGTTCGAGCGTGCGCAGATTTGCGCTGTCACCGCCGCGCACATAGGCATCGAACGCGGCCTTGTGCTCGATGGCGGGCTGGTTTGCCGGCTCGGTTGGCCGAGGTTCGTTGCCGATCGCGGGCCGCGCCTGCTTGAGCTCGACCGCTTCCAGCCGCTGCACCTGCGTGGCGATCACGTTGTCGAGTCGATCGATCTTTTCCTCGAGCAGCACGTCGGCAGCATGCTTTTCTGAGAGGCGCTGATCGTTCGCTTCCTTGAATTCCTCGAACGCACGCATCATTTCCGCGTACGTCACGACCGCTTCCTGGGGAACACCTGCCTTGGTTTCCAGCTCATTCTCCAAGTTCACGTCCATCAATTTTCTCCTCGTTGATTGGTTCGGTTGTTTCCGACGAATGTAAAAAACCGCCGGGCAAACGGCCCGGCGGAATACTTTTGGGTGGCAACCCATCACTTTGGGTTACGTGTCAGTTGTTCGGATGGTCAATTTGCGAAATGCGTTTGTAAGCAATCAGAGAGATCGGATCGGCCGACGATTGCCAAACTCCCCCTATGGAAGCGGGAAAACATCCGGAGTGAGATCGTCATCCAGTATCCAATCGACGCTTCGCGGCAATTCACCGTCGGTCTCCAGGAATTCTTTCACCGCTCTGCGCCCCGTTTCAAATGGAACGAACAGCCCAATCGACAGCGGAGTCCGGTGAAACGACCGCACAAATTGCTTTAGCTTCGTCAAATCCCCTTTTGAATGATAGGTTTTTCTTTCTCCTATGCAGCGATCCCATCCTGAATACTGGAGCTTGATACCGTGGTCAGGGTTCATGTGCATGTACAGGATGGCTCCTACCACCCCGAATTGCGGTACTGAATTGTCCTCGTCATAGATCCATTCAATAGAAAAGCAGCCCCCGTCCCGTCCCTTCGCGAACAACTGCGCGAGCTTCTCCGGATCCGTAAGGCACTGGTCTACGATGGTGATATCCGGCCAACCATTGCCCCAATGATCGTCGAATGAAGCTTCCTTTTTGACTATCGGCACCACTTCGATCGGTCATTCGGCTGACAACAGCACCACGCGATCTGATGTTGTTGTGCTAGGTCGGATTGAAAATGCCTTGCTCGAGAGTCCACAGACACATTCCAGCATCCATGGCTTGAGGGTACCCATGTGACTCTCCAATGCTTTCTAGCAACTGCCGACCTGCCGAGGGAGCCACCGCTAGCGTGAGCTTGGCAGCCATAAGGCGCACCTGGACGTTGGGGTGCTTGTAAAGCTCAAGCAACATGGACCGTTGATCTCCGGGCCGATTCTTTAGTTCTTTAGCAATTGCCGTCGCCACGCGAACGCACTTGTTCTGTTTGGCAATGTCGCCTTGCAGTTCTGCCTGGAATTGATCTACCTCAGTAGAAATGAAGCGTTCGACCAACTTAGGAGTCGACAACTGATGTAACTCGTGAGGGTTCATCGTTTTAGAACTCCCGCGTTGATGAGAGCTCTCAGACCCACTGCTCTGTGAACATTCCAGTTCTTGCCGTTCAAGTATTGCCTCGCTCGTCAAATTTTTTTCGCACGAGTTTCGTCTAAATATCAGTTCGTCGCACCATTTGCTCGAATGGGACCGCGCGCTACTTGAGCTGGATCACCTCGCTCGTCATGGCCTGAGCCGTCCAGGCCACCCTTGAATTGCATCGTCTTCAAGGCGCGGATTCCCGCGCTCGTGCGGCGCGCTCCCGAAGCTCTTGCGGGCGCCAACCTGTGCACCACCGATCATTTTATGGAAGCGGGAAGACTTCTGACGGTAGATCGTCCTCCGATATCCAATCGATGCTTCGCGGCAACTCACCGTCGGTGTCTAAGAATTCTTTCACCCCTTTGCGGCCTACTTCAAATGGGACGAACAGCCCAATCGACAGCGGAGTCCGGTGAAACGACCGAACGAATTGTTTTAGCTTCGTCAAATCCCCTTTAGAATGAAAAATCTTCTTTTCTCCAATCCGACCATCCCATTTGGAATATTGAAGCTTGATGCCGCAATCCGGATTCATATGCATGTATAGGGTCGCCCCAACCAACTCGGATTGCGGCGCCGAATTGGTCTTGTCATAGATCCATTCAATAGAAAAACAGCCTCCATCACACCCGTTCGCGAACAATTGCGCGAGCTTTGCAGGATCCGTAAGGCACTGGTCTACGGTGTTGATGTCCGGCCAACCACGCCCCCAATGATCGTCGAATGCAGCCTCCTTCTTAATTATCGGAGTCATTCCCAGTTTCCATCCTTCATTGTCCGTCTTGTCCCACCAGGGCCGATGAATGTTACGCGTGGATTGCCCAATTCGATCCCAAGCTTCGGCAGCACCTTTATACAGCTTGGCCCACAAATTTTGCGATCAGTGTGAACTTCAATTGTTCGACCTTCTAACGTACCATTGTTTTCCTTTGCCGCCCTCATAAGCACATTCGACTCTGCGTGGTAAAATGAGTCATTTGGAATGCTGCCTATGTTTCTCGTTCGCAGTTCGTTTGAATATTTGTCCAGCAGCGCCCACCGCCAGTTATCTGCCTCCTTTTGATCTATTGTCGTGTATCCAGGTGCATCCGAATTGACTCCGAAATACAGTTTCCCATCAATTTCTGTGACAGCTACCGTTCCTTTGTCGTTCGGCCAACTCGGGCGTCCGAAAAGATCGGGCATGTTATTGGTCACGCGATAGGCAGCAATCCAGGCCTCACCATCAAAGACACTTGACGTTGACCGCTGAGACT
>DASSRJ010000128.1:0-5742 GCA_035701845.1 Pseudolabrys sp.
GACGCTTTTATTGCCGGCGACAAAGGACCAGGGCGCGATTGATCCGTTCGAGCGGCGCAGACGTAGGCACGCGTGCCGGCATAGATCGTCGATGCGTTCGGGCCGCTCGCAGCCGCGCAGGTAATCAGGGCTGCCGACGACCACGAACGGAAACGGCGGCGTCAGCCGTATCGCAATCATGTCGGCCGCGATGAACTGGCCAAGTCGGACGCCGGCGTCAAATCCTTCTGCCGCGATATCAACCAAGTGCTCGTTCGCGGCGAGCTCCACCTCGACCTCAGGATAGGCCTGGCAGAAGGTTGCAATCAGCGGCCCCAGCAGGATCGGCACCACTGAGGGCGGCACAGTGAGGCGCAGCAATCCGGCCGGCCTTTGTCCGAGGTCACGCGCAACCGCGCTTGCTGCGACAAGCTCCTCAAAGGCGGGTTTTGCCCGCGACAGAAAGCGTTCGCCGGCTTCCGTCAGACCGACGCTGCGCGTCGTGCGGATGAACAGCGCCGCGCCGACCCGCGCTTCGAGTGCGCGGACCGCTTGGCTGATCGCGGACGGGGTTACGCCGAGTTCGGCAGCAGCCCGGCGAAAACTGCGATGCTGCGCAACACTCAGGAACGCCTCCACGCCATCGAGGGCACCCTGTCTGACTGTGAAGTTGTGCTTCATAGCGTATCGACATTATCGTGGATAGCCGGTCGGTGGAAGCGGTCGTATCTCTCGGGCACAGATCCTGAAAGGAGCATTCCTTATGACCGGCCAATCGCACGCCCAAACTCAAACTTCCACCTCAACGACTACAGGTGTCTTCGCGCTGCTAAAAGCAAAGCCCGGCGTAACACGCGAGCAGATCATGGCCATCATGCCGGCCGAGATACGAGCGACGGTCCAACTCTATATCGATGGGAAAATCCGCGAATGGTACTCGCGAGTAGACGGCAAGGGAGGTGTTTTCCTTGTGAACACCTCGGACGTCGCAGAGGCACGATCCATCATGGAGTCTTTGCCGCTAGCTAAAGAGCACATGCTGGATCACGAGTACATTCCAGTCGGGCCGTTGATGCCGTTACGTCTGTTAATGCGAAACGAGTCAGCGAAGCTGTAACCCAGCACTCCCGTGCCGTGTCGAGGGACGGCGAACCCTATCCCGCGCGCCGAACGCGAACGTGAATCTGCATCTCATTGGAGGCCACACATGTCACCGGAAACCCTTTTCCGAATCCACCTCGTCCTGGGTTATGTCGCATGGTTGCTTTGTTTCAGTGCGTACATTTGGCCCAGACTCAAGGCGATGGACAGGATCGAAGCACAGCGTGCCATCGCGACCTTGCACAGCTTCCGTTTCTTCGGACTCGTCTTCGTCCTTCCGGGCGTCGTCGGCAATCTGCCAGAGGGCTTCGCCACGTTTGCGGCCTATGGCGATTTCACGTCAGGGCTTCTCGCCATCCTGGCACTTCTCACTGTGAGAATGCGTCCGCTCTTTTGGCTGTTCGTCGTCGCCTTCAATCTCGTGGGCGCGGCCGACCTCAGCATCGACTATTACAACGCCACCCAACTCGGCCTTCCGGCCTTGGCAGGAGAGTTGGGCTCCACCTACGTGATCCCCATCATTTACGTCCCTCTGCTAATGATTACGCACGTCGTCGCATTCTATTTGCTGGTGCGTCAGCAGCCGACGGCGCATCGAGCGATCGCCGGGAATGTCGCGCTCTAAATGGGAACCGTAACGCCGCGAGAAGGGGTGTCCGGTTTGGGGACATTTACGGGCAAAACGCTCACGCTCTATCCCCAGCGCGTGCCGATATTGATCCCAGCTCACGCGGCCTTGCGATTTGACAGGAACTCGCGCATGCGATCGAGCGCCTTCAGGATATTTTCCGTCGAGTTCGCATAGCTCACGCGGATATAGCCTTCGCCCAGAATGCCGAAATCCGGTCCGCCGATGATGGCAACGCCGGCATCTTCCAGCAGCGCCGAGGCCAGCGCCTTTGCCTTCCAGCCGGTGCGCTTGACGTTGGGGAAGGCATAGAAGGCACCCTTCGGTGTTGCGCATGACACGCCGGGCAACTTGTTCAGCCCGTCGACCACGACTTTCCGCCGCTTGTCGAACTCCGCGACCATCTTGGTCACTTCATCCTGCGGCCCCTTCAGCGCCGCGAGGCCGGCATACTGTGCCGACGCGTTAACGCAGGAGTGCAGGTTGACCGCAAGCTTGCGTGCATAGTCGTAAAGCTTTCCCGGCCAGACTGCATAACCCAGGCGCCAGCCGGTCATTGCGTACGTCTTCGACCAGCCGTTGAGCAAAATCAGCCGGTCGCGGATCGACGGATAGGTCAGCAAGCAGACATGGGTCTCCCCGTCGTAGACCATGTGGTCGTAGATCTCGTCCGACATGATTGCAACGTCCGGCCACTTCTCCAGGCCGGCAACAAGCTTGTCGACCTCGGCCTTTGGCGTGACGCCGCCGGTCGGATTGGCCGGCGAGTTTACGATCAGCAGTCGCGTTCGCGGCGTGATCAGCTTCAGGGTTTCTTCAGCGGAAAACGCGAAACCGTTTTCCTCGCGGATCGGCACCGGAATTGGTTTTGCGCCGGTAAATTCGATCATCGAGCGGTAAATCGGAAATCCAGGATCGGGGTACATGATCTCCACGCCCGGCTCGCCGAACATCAGGATCGACATGAACATGGTCGGTTTGCCACCGGGCATGATCATCACGCTGTCAGGCGAAACCTCGACCGTGAAACGCCTGGCAAGATCGGCGGCAACTGCTTCCCGCAGCGGCGGGATGCCATTGGCAGGCGTATAGCCGTGATGGCCATCGCGCAGCGCCTTGACCGCGGCTTCGACGATAAAATCGGGCGTACGGAAATCAGGCTGGCCGATGCCGAGATTGATGATGTCACGGCCTTGCGCCGCCAGGGCATTGGCGCGGGCAAGCACGGCGAAGGCGTTTTCCTCGCCGATACGGTCGAAAGCCGCGATGGTACGAAGCATGTCTGCGATCCCTCCGCGCGGGCGCCGTTCGCGGCGTAGCCGCGCCGGCTCCTCAATGAAGGGGCAGTTCAGCCGATCAGGCAGCAAAAATCAAACGCCGTCAGAACCTTCGTCGATGACTTTCCACGGGCCGTCTTTCAGGGGTCGCCACCGAATCGGCCACTGATGTCGCGCATCAGCTGGAAGCGGATATTCGGGTCCGGATCGTCACCAAGATAAACACCACTGAAATAGAGTGGCCCGGCCGGCACCAGATTCGTGCCTCGATGATAGGGATCGGCCTGCATGGTTTTTGACGTTGTCGCAACCTTCTTGTGCTTGCGCACCTTCTCGGCGTTCTCGGCATTCGCCGCCGTGGCAAGTGCGAAAGCCGCAACAGCGGCAGCGACGAGAACCTTGAGTGGCAGAGACGACATGGCGGCCTCCGTTTGAAATCAGGAGGCCTCTCGCCTAGCGAATTACGGTGGGCACGCAAAGTAAATGGCGCGTCAAGTCGATCACAAGTCGGTGTCGGAATATCCGCACGAATTTGGTGTTTAGCGCCATTTTTGCCTGCCTTTGCCTGTCGTGACTGGACGCAGGATGTTGCAATCGCAGGCTCGTTGGAGGCATTGTCCAATTCCCACCCTGTGCAGGACAAAATCATGAGTACCGCCGACAAACGCCGCGCGTTTCGCGCACTGCATCAAAGCGGCTGCTTCGTCATCCCCAACCCCTGGAACGTCGGCAGCGCGCGATACATGCAAGGCCTCGGCTTCAAGGCGCTGGCAACCACGAGCTCAGGCTATGCTCATTCGATCGGTTACGCGGACGGCGATGTCACCTGCGACATGATGCTCGCGCACTATCGCGAGATCGCGCAGGCGACGGACATTCCGCTGAACGCTGACTTCGAAGGCGGCTACGCCGACGATCCGGACGAAGTCGCGGCCAATGTCAGACTGTGCATCGATACAGGCGTCGCCGGCCTGTCGATTGAGGATTTCACCGGCGATGAAAGCAACCCGCTTTACGACTTCGACCTGGCGGTCAGGCGCGTGAGAGCAACACGCGATGCGATCGACAAAGCGGGCGGCGATGTCGTGTTCACTGCGCGCACGGAAGGCTTTATCCATAACCGCCCCGACCTCGACGAGACGATCCGTCGTCTGAAAGCTTTCGCGGACGCCGGAGCTGATTGCCTCTATTCGCCCGGCATCAAGACGCGCGAGCAGATCGAAGCCACCGTCAAAGCCGTCGCCCCGAAGCCCATAAACTTCCTCAACAGCGGCGCGTTCGGCTATACGGTGAGCGACCTTGCCGCGCTCGGCGTGCGCCGCATCAGCGTAGGCGGCACAATGGCGCGGGTCGCCACGCATGCTTTCATCCAATCGGCCCGGCAGATCGCGCAAGACGGCAAGTTCGACAGCTTCGCAGGTGTCGTTACAAACGCCGAACTGAACAAGTTCTTCCACGACGACCTGCAGCGCCGTCCGAAATCGTGAGCGATTCGCAACGCCATCCAGCGACCGGACAGCCGATTGGCGCTCCGGTCGACGACCGGCCGGCAGCACGCCCCGGCCAGGTCACGCTTGGGGGCCGTTACGGCCGCGTCGAAAAGCTCGCTTCGAACCATGCCGCGACAATGTGGGACGCCGTCAAAGGGCACGACGCAATCTGGACTTACATGTCGCAGTACGGACCGTTCGCGGATGCTTCGGAATTTGCGGCCTGGGTAACGCGGCGCGCCGCGCTTGACGACCCCTATGCCTACGCCATTGTCGATTCGTCGAATCGGGCACTCGGCATTGCAACCCTCATGGACATTCAGCTCGACATGCGCGTCATCGAGGTTGGGCACATCGTCTATTCGCCGGCGTTGCAGCGCACGCCGCTCGGCACCGAGGCGCAATATCTGCTTGCGCGCTACGCCTTCGAGACGTTGGGCTACCGGCGCTACGAATGGAAGTGCAATTCGCATAATGCAGCCTCGCGGCGCGCGGCTTTGCGTTACGGCTTCGTGTTCGAGGGCGTGCTGCGTCAGCACAAGATCGCAAAAGGCCGCAACCGCGACACGGCCTACTATTCGATGCTCGACAGCGAGTGGCCGCAGCGCAGGCTCAATTTCGAACGCTGGCTGTCGCCGGTCAATTTCACGGCCGATCGCCGGCAGAAAGTCAGCCTGAGCAAGTTGAACGGCGTCGTGGAATGAGCGCTCAGCCCTCAGCGGCGAGTTTGACGCAGCAGCGCTCGTTCGTGCTGTTCTGGCTGGCACGGCTCACCTCGACCATGGGCTACCAGATGCTGGCCCTCACCATCGGCTGGCAGGTCTACGAAATCACCAACAGCGCCTTCGACCTTGGCCTGGTCGGCCTGATCCAGTTCGTGCCGGCAGTGATCCTCACTTTGCTGATCGGGCACGCAGCCGACCGCTATGACCGGCGCCTCATCGTGCGCGCGGCACACAGCGTCTACGCGCTGGCCGCCGTCATGATCACGGCGGCACTGCTCGCCGGCGCATTGAGCCGCAATCTGCTGTTTGCCGCCGTCTTTATCATCGGCTGTGCGCGCGCATTCGAGATGCCGACCGCGCATGCGCTTGCGCCCACATTGGTGCCGTCACCGCTCATCTCACGTGCGGTTGCAGCCTGGACCTCCGCCAACCAAACTGCAGTCATCTGCGGTCCCGCACTCGGGGGATTTGTCTACGCCCTCAGCCCTGTGCTGATCGGGGCGATTTGCCTGATATTTTTTGCCTGCTCGATCACGCTGGTC
>DASSRJ010000129.1:0-9683 GCA_035701845.1 Pseudolabrys sp.
CGGCGGCGCATAGTCAGGAGCGCCGAGCAGGAACCGCATGCCCAGCCTGACGTCGTGCGAGGTCAGGTGGTTGAATTCCATCGGGTTGTAGAAATTGTTGGTGCCGGTGAACACGATGAGGTCGCCGCTCTGCGCATCACCGAGATCAACGTAGCGATAGGAGAGTTCGATCGTCGCATTGCGCCAGATCTGGTAAGCGAGTCCGGCGTGCAATGCCCAGGCGAAATTCCATTTGCTCGCGCTGTTTGCATAGGCGTCCGAGCCGCTGCAGGCCAGACTGTTTATGCAGGTCGAGAAATCGCCAAAGTTGCTGATCGTGTTGCGGCTCGCACCGACGCCGGCGCCGATAAAGGGTGTGATATTCCACCACGTGCCGAGATCGACATAGCCGTTGACCAGGAATAACCACTCGGACTTGCTTGCGATATACCGGTCAGAAGCAAAGGCGCCAGCAAGAGCAGGAAGAGCACCAACGTCGAGGCCGTGGAAGGTTGCGTTGCCGCGATATTCACCCGTCACATCGACGCGCAGCCAGTTGTTGAACGTGTAGCCGACGCCGAGACCGAACAGAGGGGCTGCGTCGAATCCCTTGTCGACATTGCTTACCGACAAAAAGCCGGAATAGTTGCTGTTGAAAAGGCTGTCGACGCTCTGATTGGTGAAGCCGATATCGCCACGGAGATACCAGCCCGAAAAGTCCGGCGGCGGTGGCACCAGCGGCATGTCCGCCGAGCGTGCTCCATCCATGGCGGCAAACGAAGCAACGACCGCCAGTGCCAACGTTCGAATACGCGCGATAATCATGATCGTCCCTCACAACTGACGCAGCAACCGACCCGGCTACCGTTCGAAGAGACGATCGCATCAATTCCTTAATCGCCACTTAACCTTAATTCTTAACCACGGCCGTTAACACACGGCTTCGCGCCGCGAGCCGAGTGCAGCGAACAGGCGAAAATCGCTATTAGGAAATTGTTTACGCCGGACGGTCGTCAACGATTGCGGCGATCAGGCCGCCGACTGACTCAATGCTTCAACGACATCGTCGACCACTGATTCGACCAGTGTCCTGTCGTCGCCCTCGCCCATAACGCGGATGACAGGCTCGGTACCCGAAGGCCGCACGATCAGGCGGCCACCTCCGCCAAGCTTGCGTTCGGCGCTTGCGATCGCCGAGCGCACCTTCGCATTCTCAAGCGGCGTGCCTTTCTGGTACCGCACGTTCTTCAGGACTTGCGGCAACGGCTCGAAGCGGTGACATACCTCCGACACCGGTCTGCCGCTCCGTTTGATCACGGCGAGCACCTGCAGGGCTGCGATGAAGCCATCGCCCGTCGTGGTGTAGTCGGAAAGAATAATGTGCCCGGATGGTTCGCCGCCAATATTGAACCCGTGCGTGCGCATGTGCTCAAGCACGTAACGGTCACCGACAGGCGTACGCACCATCTGGAGACCAAGACCGCCGAGATAGCGCTCGAGGCCGAGATTGGACATCACGGTCGCGACGACGCCCGGACGCTGCAGCCGGTTGTCATGTTTCCAGCTCTCCGCGATGACCGCGAGCAGTTGGTCGCCATCAACGACATGCCCACGCTCGTCGACGATCATGACACGGTCGGCATCGCCGTCGAGCGCAATTCCGATATCGGCGCGCATCTCCCGAACCTTGGCGCAAAGCGCGCGCAGATCGGTTGATCCGCAATCTTTGTTGATATTGAAACCGTCGGGATCGACGCCGATCGTGATGACATCCGCGCCCATTTCCCACAGCGCGCCAGGCGCCACGCGATAGGCGGCACCGTTTGCGCAATCCATAACCACACGCAAGCCTTCGAAAGACACCGCCTTGGGCAAGGTCAGCTTGGCGAATTCGATATAGCGATCCTGCACGCCATCGATGCGCCGCGCACGGCCGAGGTCGCCGCTCTTGGCGAGCTGCTTGCCGAGATCGGAATCGACCAACTCTTCGATCTTCTGTTCCGTCTCGTCGCTGAGCTTGTAGCCGTCCGGCCCGAACAGCTTGATTCCGTTGTCGTCAAAAGGGTTGTGCGAGGCTGAAATCATGACGCCGAGATCGGCGCGCATCGAGCGGGTCAGCATGCCGACTGCCGGCGTCGGGATCGGACCGGTCAGCAGCACGTCCATGCCGACCGAGGTAAAGCCCGCGACCAGCGCGGTTTCGATCATGTAGCCGGACAGCCGGGTGTCCTTGCCGATCAGCACGCGGTGCCGATGGTCGCCGTTCTTGAAAATCAGGCCCGCGGCCTGCCCGACCTTCAACGCGAGTTCGGGCGTAATCACGCGATTGGCGCGGCCACGAATTCCGTCGGTGCCGAAATAGCGACGACTCATACAACTTACCCCAGACGCCAAGCTTTTGGTTTGATTGCCCCGACGAGCCGGATCCGACGCGCGGCCAAGTTTCTCCAGCGCCTGCATATTAATGTCAACGCTGTGAATTTGCTTCAAAAATTGTGAGGGATCATTACCGCGCGCGGTTAACCGTTTTTTTGCCGCGGCGGCCCTTGAAAACCGGCTATTTCGCGCCCGGGCACCGCTGTGCTACCTCATGGTTACCGCTGGCAAACCCCCAAAGAACCACTCGCATGAAGAATATCGCCTGCATTGAGGACCTCCGTGTGCTTGCACGGCGTAAGGTTCCAAAAGCTTTTTTTGAATATGCCGATGGCGGGTCCTACAACGAGGAAACGCTGCGAGCGAACCGCGCCGAACTTGAGCCCATCAAGCTGCGCCAGCGCGTGATGGTCGATGTCTCCGAGCGCAGCCTTGCCACCGCCATCATCGGCCAGAAGGTCAGCGCGCCATTTGCGCTGGCCCCGATCGGCCTGTGCGGCATGCAGTACGGCGATGGCGAAATCCTGTCTGCGCAGGCAGCGGAAGAGGCGGAGGTTCCTTTCATACTGTCCACGATGTCGATCAATTCGATCGAGCAGGTGGCCGAGGCGACGACGAAGCCGTTCTGGTTTCAGCTATACGTCATTCGCGATCGCGGTTTCTCGAAAGACATTTTATCACGCGCCGCCAAAGCCGGATGCAATGTGTTGGTCCTCACGGTGGATTTACAGGTTCTCGGCCAGCGTCACCGCGACATCCGCAACGGCATGACCGTGCCGCCGCAAATTCGGCTCAAGAACATCATTGACATGGCGACGAAGCCGGAATGGGTGTTCAGCATTCTCAAGGGCAAGAGCAAGACCTTCGGCAATCTGGCCGGCCACGTAAAAGGAATGGACGACGTAACGTCGCTCGCGCAGTGGACCAACAGCCAATTCGACCCCGCGCTCAACTGGAAGGACGTCGACTGGATCAAGAAAGTCTGGCCGGGGAAACTCATCATCAAGGGCATTCTCGACGTCGAGGACGCCAAGACCGCGGTGAAGCTCGGTGCCGATGCGATCGTCGTCTCCAACCACGGCGGCCGCCAGCTTGACGGCGCGCCGTCGTCGATCTCGGCGCTGCCGGCGATTGCACAGGCGGTCGGATCGGATACCGAGGTGCTGTTCGACGGTGGCATCCGCACCGGCTCCGACATGCTGCGCGCCCTGGCGCTCGGTGCGCGCGCCTGCCTGATCGGCCGCGCTTACATCTACGGCCTCGGCGCCGGCGGCAAGGCCGGGGTCGCAAAGGCAATCGACATCCTGAAGAAGGAGCTCAGCGTCGCCATGGCGCTGACCGGCACAACACGGATCAGTGACATCGGACCACAGGTGCTGGTGCGGAACGAGGCAAAGACGCCAGCGCGCAAGCGAAAGGTCTGAGCCTCACTCTTCCTTTAGTCCATAAGCCAGCTGATTCCCGGTAGCGCCATAGTATTTGTAAGGCAGGAATTTTCCGCTCATACCGATGCTGACGCGGTCCCCCTTAGGATCAGCCTTGCGTGTTATGTCCATGTCGAAATCGATTGCCGACATGATCCCATCGCCAAATTCCTCCTCGATGAGCGCCTTCAGCGCCGGACCATTCACCATAATCAGCTCGTAGAAGCGATAGATGAGCGGGTCGGTCGGCGGCATCGGCGTACCCGTGCCGCGAAATGGCGTTTCGTTGAGCAAAGCCTGCTCGCCTTTTGACAAGCTGAAGAGCTTGGCCGCATTGGCCGCCTGCGGCTTGGTCAATTTCATTTGGCCCAGGATCGCGCCGGTCACGAGGATTGGCGACATCCCGCCGATTTCGCTGCAGATATATTTCCAGGTCCAGCCTTTCTCGCGCTTGATGTCGAGGAGCTTTTCCGTGAGTTCGGCTCGGGTCATGACTGCCTCCTTGTGCTGCATCCGCAGCGTTCGATACCCCGACAATTGATGCCCGATTCAAGCAATTTCTGCACCACCCTTCCAGCCATCTTGCCAAAACCGCACTCGCATGCGACCGGGTGGACAATGACAGCGGATGTCACCATCGGGGACGGCGGAAAGCTTGCTCCGCATCCCCTTCGCGCGGCGATTCTCGGGGAGGTCCATGCGCGACCTTTTACGCCGATCGACACGCCGCGCCGTTTGCTGCATTTTGCCTTCGATACCACAGGTGACGCCGCAAAACGCGATCGCATTGCGCTCGCTGATTTCTGCGCCCGCCGTAATCTCGAACCGCTGAAGCCTTCCGCCAAGCAGCATCGCGTGGTTTTCGACGGCGTCTTGCTGCGCTGGGAGCAGCATTCGGAGTTCACCACTTATACCTGGGAGTTGCCGTCGTCCGACGTGACCCCATTTCATCCCGACGCGGCATCGCTGGCAGCACCAATGGCCGGCCTGCCACAGCCAGGACCGGTGCTGGTCGCGCTGGATCTGCACCTTCTGGCGGAGAAAAAGCTGCCGATCGAAAAATTATTCGATCGCGCCAGCCTGGCGGTCGCGGAAAATTCCGACGGCCTTGCCTTGTTTGCGACCGACTTCCAGGCCGATGCAGCCGGCTTTGTGCGCATTCTGGTGCTCGACCGCGGACTGGGCAGCGAACGCGCGGGTGCGGTAGTCCAGCGTATCATCGAACTGGAGACCTACAGAACTCTGGCACTGCTTGGCCTGCCGGAGGCGCAGCGCCTTTTGCCTTCGATCAACCGGATCGAAAATCGACTCGGTGAAGTGACCGAAGAAATGCGCAGCGCCGACAAGCTTATCGATAACCACCGTCTGCTCGACGAACTGACTGCGCTCGCCTCCGAACTCGAGGCGGGCGCGACCGCCAGCCTGTTCCGTTTCGGCGCAAGCCGCGCCTACAACGAGATCGTCCATTTACGGCTGCAAACGATCGGCGAGCGCAAGGTCGAGGGCCTTCCGACGTGGTCTTCGTTCGTGGCGCGGCGCATGGCACCGGCCATGCGCACCTGCATCACCACCGAGGAGCGGCAGACGAATTTATCCGAGAAGCTCGCGCGCGCCGCCAACCTGCTGCGTACGCGGGTCGATGTGGAACTGGAACAGCAAAATCGCGATCTGCTGCGCTCGATGAACGAGCGCACGCGGCTGCAGCTACGGCTGCAGGCGACGGTCGAAGGTCTCTCGGTAGCGGCGATCAGCTACTACGTGGTCGGGCTGTTCGCGTATCTCATCAAAGGCGCACACGACGAAGGCGTGCCGGTCAACGTTTCGTTCGCCACCGCGCTGTTCGTGCCGGCCGCCGTTCTCGCCATCTGGTGGGTCGTGCGCCGCGTCAGGCGGAAACATATCGCAGAGACGGAATAAAGTTGCGCCGGATGGTCTTTCATCCGGCATAACCAGGTTATATTTTCCCGCTATGTCGGATGCCGCGCACGCATTGACGCAGCAGTTTCTCGCCTGGGTGTCGGAGGCGCCGCGCAGCTATGCCGAAGCCGATGCCTGGCGCCGGAGTTGCCCGCATCTGTCGATCTGGGAAGACGCCATCGCCGACGGATTGGTCCAGTTCGAGAACGGCAGCAGCATGAAGGAATCGCGGATCGTGCTGACCGCGCGCGGGCGCAAGCATCTCGGCAACTCAAGGGCCTCTAGGCGTGGGGTTTGCTGACCCTCGCGACACCCTCTCCCTTGCGGCTTGACGTCCTCTGATCGTTGGAGGACACTAGAACAAACCAAGAACATAAAAGTCTGACGGACCAACTCGCTGGTCAGAATGTATCCGCGTCTTCAGAGGCTTAGGGATGATCGACCAACTCCGCCAACGTCTGCAGGCCTTGCAAAGGAGGCCGGGGATCGAGGGCCGCCCCAGCACCCTGCCCTTCGGCGTCCCCGCCATCGATACGATGCTCGGTGGAGGCCTCATCCGCAGCGCACTTCATGAAGTCGCGGCAACTGGCGAGGCACATCTTCCGGCAGCGGCCGGCTTTGCTCTGGCGGTGGTGAAGCATGTCGCCCCATCGCTTCGTTTGTTCTGGATTGCGGAGGACATGACGTTCGCCGAAAGCGGCGTGCCGCACGGTGCCGGCCTCGATGCCTTTGGCCTCGCTCCGGAGCAATTGGTGATGGTGTCCGCCGCGCATCGCCGTGACCTGCTGTGGGCAATGGAAGAAGCGTTACGCTGCGGTGCGACCACCGCCGTGATCGGCGAAATGCGCGCCGGCGCAATCGACGGCGTCGCGATACGGCGGCTCTCACTCGCGGCAGCGGAGAGCGGCACGCTGGCTTTGCTGCTGCGGACGGAACCTCCAGGCGATGGTTCGACCGCCACTACACGCTGGGTCGTTGGTGCTGCGCCTAATACCAATGTCATTCCGGGGCGTGAGCATTGCGAGCGAACCCGGAATCCAGAAACGGATTCGGAATTTGTATCTGGATTCCGGGCCCGCACCTTCGGTGCGTCCCGAAATGACGAGAAAATAAAACCGCGTCTTGCCGCGCAGCTTGTCCGTAACCGCCGCGGCCCGACCGGATCATGGATTCTCGAATGGAGTGACAGTAATGGGCAGTTCATCCTCGCAACGCATGCTCAGCCTTTGGCTGCGACGGCTCTCCACCGACCGCATCGTCAGGTCGCGTAAGCATGAGACATTCGCGCCGTTGGTCATCACCGGCAGACGCGGCAATGTCGAAGTTCTTACGGCTGCGGATGACGCGGCAAGACGGCTCGGCCTTATGCCAGGTCTCGCTCTGGCGCAAGCGCGCGCCATGCATCCCGGCATTGACGTCATCGCTGAAGACGTCGAAGCCGATACTGCCCTGCTCGACTCCATTGCCGACTGGTGCTTGCGCTACACGCCGCTGGTTGCCTGCGATATGCCTGATGGCCTGCTGCTCGACATCAGCGGCTGCGCGCATCTTTACGGCGGCGAGCGCGAACTGATCGCCGATCTCAGCGGCCGCCTGGAAAAGTCCGGCTTTGCCTATTCGCTCGCCATTGCCGGCACCATCGGTGCTGCCTGGGCTGCCGCACGTTATGGCGAACCGGCAAGTTATGCCTGCGGCGAGGAACGCAGCGTTCTCGTGTCATTGCCGTTCTCCGCACTGCGGCTTTCGCCGGCGATGGTCACGAGTCTTGCCCGCGTCGGCTTGAAGCGCATCGGCGATATCGTCGATCTGCCACGCGCGCCGCTGACCGCGCGCTTCGGGCCTGACCTGCTGCGGCAGCTCGATCGTGCCCTTGGCAACGAGCATGAGCCGCTGACGCCGCGCCTGCCGGTCGCACCCTATGTCGCAGAGCAGCGTTTTCCCGAGCCGATCGGCCGCGAGGAGGACGTGCTCGCGATCACCCTGCGGCTGGCGCGCCGGCTGCAATCCGCGCTGGAGCACGGCGGCGATGGTGTGCGCCGCATTGAATTGAGCCTGTTCCGTACCGACGGCGTGGTGCGCCGCATCGCTGCCGGCACTTCGCGGCCGTTGCGCGATCCGGAGGACATCCGGGCGCTGTTCGTCGAGCGGCTTGCCGCGCTCGCCGACGCGCTCGATCCCGGTTTTGGCTTCGATATGGCGCGGCTGTCGGTCATCGTCGCCGAGCCCTGCCCGCCTGAACAAATCGGCATTGGTAGCAGTGAGGATGCGGCCGAGCTTTGCCGGCTGGTCGACCGGTTGAGCGCGCGGCTGGGCCCTCGCCGCGTGCGCCGGCTGGTCGCCCAGGACAGCCATATTCCGGAGCTGGCCGAAACCGCTATGCCAGCGCAGGCCGTCAATGGCGATGCCGGCTGGAGCGCATTCCGCCGCTACCGAAACGAGGCCGACCTGCCGCCGCGTCCGCTGCGGCTGCTGGCCCGGCCGGAGCCGATCGAAGCGGTGGCGGAGGTGCCGGACGGCCCACCATTGCGCTTTCGATGGCGGCGCGCGCTGCACGAGGTGATTGCCGCCGAAGGACCGGAACGTATCGAAGGCGCCTGGTGGAGCGAGCACGGCGGGCCTGCGCGCGATTATTTCCGCGTCGAGGACAAGAGCGGCCTGCGTTTCTGGCTGTTCCGCGCCGGGCTTTACCGCGACCTCGCGCACGGCGCCGGTGCGCCGGCGTGGTTCCTGCACGGGACATTTGCGTGATGAATTATCCTCGTGCTTTGCGTTTGCGTGAGATCACGTCCCGTAACGCGCTGTTCAACCGTGTTTGCCAGCCGCGCCCTCGCCGTCTGAAATATTCGATCACGTCGCGATCGAGCCGGATGGTCGTTTGCACCTTGACTGGCTCTCTTTGCGGACCCCGACCGCGTGGTTTGGGAAGCTGCAAGTTCGGAAAGACCTTCGACGCAGGCTTTGCCCGCCGCATCATGGCCTTCGTCCATTCAGGATTCTCAGCGTCTGCTCGTTTCCTCATAAAGATTCCTTTCTTTCCGGCCAGCCCTTCGCAAACTGATAACGCGAATACGGGTTCCGCGAATTGTAAAAACCAACGAGTGCAGACGCTCTCCGATCATTCCAAGTGCCAGCCATCGCAATTCGCCATAATCCGCGCGATCATCGGCCACGACCAAAGCTTTCGCCCAGTCGAAATCCAAGACGGCATTGAAACTAACGCCATGCTTGCGCCGGTTCGCGGCCGCCTTGGCGGCGTCCCATTCATACGCCATTTTATATTGTTACTACAATTTGCTTTGAAAAACCATCCCCGACGGATGGCGCCATGATGCGCTATCTCGAATTTGCCGCCACCTCGAACTTTTCCTTCCTGCGCGGAGCCTCGCATCCGGAAGAATTGATGGTGCAGGCTGCCAGTATCGGCCTTGCCGGCCTTGGCCTGTGCGACCGCAATTCGGTTGCCGGCGTCGTGCGCGCGCATGTGGCCAAACGCGAACAAAATCTGCCACTGCGTTATCACCCGGGCGCGCGGCTCGTGTTTGCCGACGACACGCCCGACATCCTGGTCTATCCGCGTAATCGCCCCGGCTGGGGGCGCCTCACCCGCCTGCTGACGCTGGCAAATCTCCGCGCTGAAAAGGGTGCATGCATTCTGCGCCTCGATGACCTGCTCTCGCATGCCTTCGGCCTCGAATTGATAGCGATGAGCGGTCCCGCAAAATTGCTGGCGCGGCTGCGCGAAACCGCGCCGCATCGTGTCCGCCTCGCCGCTTCCATGCTCTATCGCGGGCACGACCGCGCCAGGCTGGCGCGCGCAAAAACCATCGCCCGCGATGCGCAGGTACCGCTGATCGCCGTCAACGATGTGCTCTATCACCATCCCGACCGGCGGCCGCTTGCCGACGTGCTCACCTGCATTCGCGAGAAGACCACCATCGACCGGGGCGGCCGCAAGCTCGCCATCAATGCCGAGCGATATCTGAAGCC
>DASSRJ010000130.1:0-2034 GCA_035701845.1 Pseudolabrys sp.
CATCGGATGCCCCTTGAGCACCGTATCGAGCAGGACGTCGGCGCGGCCTTCGCGGACCACATCCGGAATCTGCGCGGTGTCGACCTGGATGATCTCGCCGCCCTGCGCCTTGATTTTCGCGCGATCAAGCCCGTAGGCCGCGAGTATCATGTCCACCGTCGGCGGAACGTTGGAGCCCTGCGGCTTCATCACAATGCGGACCGGCTTCCCCGAAGTGAAGATCTTCTCCATCGTGTCGTTGCCGGTTTTGTTGATGTAGTCGTTCCGCACAATCATCGCCATGTAGACCGGGTTCAGGCCACCGATCAGCGAGCGGATGTGCGTGGCCTTCTTGCCGGCGTAGAGCTCCTGCCCGTTCATTGCCCAGACCGAGGTTGCGACGTTCGAGAGCGCAATGTCGGCCTTGCCCTGCTCCACGACCATGGGGTTGGCGACGCCGCCCCCGCGCGCGATGACCTCGACGTCGCGGTTGAGCGCTGGCTTGAATATCTGCTCCATCGCGGCCGCCGCGACATACCAGCCCGAGCCGACGGGCATCGAGCCGATACGCACCGGCTCTGCGGCGATCGCAGCGCTCGCCGCGGCAAGCAGTGCCGTAGCCGCGATCCAGGTTTTCCGAACTGCCATTGTTTCCTCCCTTTTCCTGTCTTCCGTTATGCTGTCGCCGATATCGTGCCGCTCGCCTGGACGGCGCGTGCCAGATCGCCGGCCGCCCGCTGAAGCGGTGCAAGCGCGCGGGTACGAAACTCCTTCACCGACATCTTGATTTGCGGAACCGCGACACTCACCGCCGCGAGCGGATATCGATCCACGTCGAGCACCGGCACGGCCAGAATACGAAGCCCGCTGCCGAAGTAGGAATCGCGGAGCGAATAGCCGTTGTCGCGCACGTTGCGCAGATTGCGCATGATCTCGTCTTTGTTCATCGGCTTGTGCGGAAAGACGCCGGGCCGCGGCTTTAATGACAGAACGCGCGACAATTCGGCCGCAGGAAGATAGGCGAGCATGGCCTCGCCGATCGTGCTCCAGAACGCGGGAATAGTCGTGCCGATGCGGATATCGACGCCGATGCGGATCAGGCCCGCGCGCACACGTTCGACGTAGAGGATATCTGCGCCATCGAGCACGCCGAGGCTCGCCGCTTCGTTCACTTCGCCCACCAGCGATCGCAGGATCGGGCGAGCAACCTCGCGCAGATCGGCCCGGGCGATGGAATGAAAGCCCAGATCGGTGACCTTGAGCGTCAGCCGGAAGCGCCGGGTGTCCGGAACGCGCGAGACGTAGCCCAGCATCACCAGCGTATTGAGCATGCGGAACGCCGTGCCGGGATCAAGCTTTGCGGTTGCGGCAACCTCGCTCAGCGTGAGTTCGGGCCGCTCGGCGGAAAATGCTTCGAGAACCCGCAGGCCTTTTGCCAGGGAGTTGACGACGCTGCGGCCGTCTTCTTCGGGATCGGGGGGAGTCGCGCGCTTGATCGGCCGCGGCCGCGCCGGCGCGGCCCTGCTGTCGGCTTTGGTCGTGGAGCGCCGGTCGAGCGGCATACGGTCGTTTCGTCCCTGTCTTCGCTTTTTCGGATTGCGAAGTTAATTTGCAAATTAAAGAACAGACCGCCGCGCGCGTCAATCGCGCGCAACGGCGCGCGCCTGGCTAAAGGCCGAACACGCGGGAAAAATAAACCGCCGCGCAGCCTTATGCTAGGAATGTCCCGGTTATAGCGGGAGGCCGCATATGTTTCGTTCCGCAATCCTGATCGCCACCGTCATTATTTCAGTATCGGCCATGCCGGTCCTCGTCCGCGCGCAGACGCCGCCTGCAACGGCTGAAAAGCCGATGACCGGCATGAAGCCGGACCGCACCGTTGCCGACAAGGCGCAACGACAGGCCATGCGCGAGAAGGAGGCGGCGCTGAAGAAGAAGCGCGCCGAATGCAGCAAGCAGGCCAAAGCTCAAAAAGTGCCGGTGACGAAACGCCGGCGCTTCATCCATGAGTGCATGTCGCGCTAGCAGGCTGCTGTTGAAGAGGTCCCTGGCGGG
>DASSRJ010000131.1:0-28538 GCA_035701845.1 Pseudolabrys sp.
CGCCCGGATATTGCGCTCAAGGACGGCGAGCTCATCAGCGGCGACGGCTGGACCGTCGAGGCCGTGGCGACGCCGGGGCATACCGCCAATCACATGGCTTATGCCGTCAGGGAGAAGGACCTGATGTTCGCCGGCGATCACGTGATGGCCTGGGCGACGTCGATCGTGGCGCCGCCGGATGGCGCCATGAGCGACTACATGGCTTCGCTGCACAAGCTCGCGCACCGCAAGGAGGCGGTCTATCTGCCGGGCCACGGCCCTGCGATCGCCGATGCGCCGCGGTTCGTCAACTACTACATCCTGCATCGCAAGGCGCGCGAAGACTCGATCCTGCACCGCCTGTCAAAAGGTGCAACCGACATCCCCACCATCGTGCGCGCGATCTATATCGGCATCGACCCGCGGCTGACCGGTGCTGCCGGGCTCTCGGTGCTTGCGCATCTGGAAGATCTGGCCGCGCGTGGCGTCGTCGCAACCGACGGCCAGCCGGCGATTGACGGCGTCTACCGCTTGGCTGGCTGACGTTTGTCGGGCTGGCGGCCCTTCTGCGAAGGGGGCGTCTTCACCTGCGGCGGCTGGCGCGGTTCCGGCGCCGAGCTCACGGCGTCATCGATATCCTCGAGCAGGCTGCGAATGCGCGAGGCATTGGCGCCGAGGTCATAGGAGCCGACGCGCGAGGCCGAACGCACATCCACGCGCGTTCCCTGGCTCATCGGCATTACACGGATCACGACGTCGTCGCGGAATCCCATGATCGGGCTGCGGGCGGTCGCCTCGATCACGCCGTCGCGGCGCGCCAGCGTGGGCGCACGCGCATCACTGATCGCCCACTTGCGCTTGGTCACGATGGCAAGCGCGGCGTCATAGGCCCCTCGCGCGGATACTTCGAGATCGAGCGGCGCAATGTCAGGATAGCCTGTCCGCTGCAGCGCCGCGGTTGCAGCTCCGGGATAGTTGACGCGATCGCGGGGCCGCTGGCGTGCCAGAGCGTCGAAGCGCGGAGGATTGGAGGTGTCGGTGCTGATGTCGGCAATCGCCGGCAGTCTCAGCGCACGGACGCCGAGATAGGCGGGGTAGGCGAGCAGAGCGATACCGATAAACAAGGCGAGCAACGCCCGTCCGAGGCCGGCATAACCCTGCCGCCAGATCACGACGAAGGCGGCGAAGGCCAACAGAATGGCAATGCCGGCGAGAACCAGCGCCGCCCCGAACGTTGCAAGCGCGGGTACGATCTCCAGGAGTTGCGAGCGCACAATGATGATCGAGAGCGCCGCCACCGCCAGCGAGAAAAAAGCGATCCGTGCCGCCCAGGCCGCGGTCTTCGACATCGGCAGCTCATGCAAGGAACGGCGCGACATGCCTATGATCCGCAGATTTGCTTGAGCGCCGACCATTCCGCCGGATCGAGGAAAGGCGAAGGCGCATGGGCCGCAGCCAGTTTATTGATTGCCGCAACGCGCGCCTTGGTTTCCGGATGATTCAACAGGATTTTCATGCCCGGCTCGGTGGCGCCCCCGATCTTGTCAAGGATCGCCGCAAGCGCGCGTACATCGCCTCCAGCCTTGTTCATAAGCCCGGCGCCGTAGGCATCGGCGGCCGTTTCGGCCTCGCGCGTATAACTCGATTGCAGCACGGTTTTCGCTGCAATGACGACGGCGCCTCCGCCAACGAAGTCACCAAGCAACATGCCGAATAGAAAAGACAGGCCTGCGCCCTGCAGCAAGGCCTTGGTGCCGTCCCGGTGGGCGACGTGGCCGATTTCGTGCGCGATCACCCCGGCGACCTCGTCGGCGTTACTGGCTTTGTCGATCAGTCCGCGGAAGACATAGACCTGTCCGCCCGGCAGCGCTATGGCGTTGGCTTCGTCGCGTCGCACCACCTCGGTGCGCAAGGCGAACGGCAGGGCGGCGGCTGCCTCGAGACGGCGCACGATCTTTTCGAGAGCTGCGCGGCCCGGCGCCTCCGTTGCGGTCTTGCCGCAATCGAAGGACGCGCCCGAGTGGCGCGGGTCGAGCATGCCGCGGATCTGCACGTCGACGGCATCGCCCAGCTTGCGCTCGACCGCAGCCGGCAAAAGCGGTGTCAGGCGCTCGGCAATGGCCGGCACCCCGAACCAGGCGACCAGAAGCAGGGATGCGGTAGCGCCGATACTCCAGGCGATCACGCTCAGGCGCTGGCGGCGCTGCAGCGCGCCGGTCCGGTCGACCAAGGCGGCGCGCGCGTCGATCTCGGCCGCAAAAGCCGTATCGGAGATTTCCAGCCGCTCGAGGACCGTGCTGTTCAGGCGTCCAAGGCGGAGCAGGTTATCCGGCGCAGACAGTTCCTCCAGCTCGTCAAAGGGCCACTCGCTGAGTGCGCGCCCATCATGGCTGGAGATCTGCAGGCCGGCCGGCTTGAGAACGACGAGCACATCATGCCGCGCGCTGGTCACGCCGTCGAAATAAACGGCCGCGCCGGATGCCACGGGAGCGTTCATCAATAACTACCCACATTGAGCGCATCGGCGAGACCCTCGCCGATCGCCGAGCTCGGTTGCCCGGTGGCCTTGACCTGCTCAAGCGCCGATAGACCGGACAATTGCAGCGATTCCATGCCCAGCTGCCACAGCGACAATAACACTGTTGCGCGATAGATGGTCGAATAGCCAAGCGCGGCAATCACGTAGCCGATCAATGCTGCAAGCGTTGCCACGATTTCGCCGGCAGTGCCCATTTTCCCGATGCTGGCCGCAACCCCGATCATGCCCAGCGCGATTGCCGCAACGATTCCCATCGCCATGCTGAACAGAACTGCGTAACCGACAAAGCGGGCATAGGCGCCGTACACGCTGCGCATGCGCAGGCGCGATTGCACTTCAATTGCGCCAAAGCGCAGCCCGGACGACCACCAGCGCAGAACGACTGCCTGGAATGCCGGGTAAAGCAGGGCGGCTACGGTCACGCTGACGCCGCCCATCAACATGCCAAAGACGATGGCACCTCCGAGGTTGGGATTGCTGCCTTCGATCTTGCTCATCATGTCGTCGCCGCCTTGTGCCAGCACATCGGCAAGTGCAACCCAGTCAACAGTGCTGGCGATGACGATGACGGCAAACGCGAGCGGACCAATCACAAGAATCCACATCAGCAGACCGCGCAGCAGAAGCCGCAGAGCGGACGCCTCGAAGCGTCCGGCGAGATCACCGTAGTAAGTGTGGCGCATCTTGTAGCGCTCCAGGCTCGCGAGCTGAAACGGATAGGCGAGTCCGAAGGTGAGGGCGGTGACGACCCACCACGCCACCGCCCGGAGGGCGAATGCCCATGCCGAGCCTTGCTGATGAAAGCGCAGTCCGCGAAAGATCGTGCGCGTCAGCCGGTAGCGCCGCGCGCGGTAGATCGCGTACTGGCCGAGGATTGCGAGCGCCACAAAGCCGGTCACGCCCGACAATTTGCCGATCGTGCCGAGATCGAGCGCGGCCAGGAAAATTCCAGCATAGACCGGAATCAGGATCGCAATCGCGATAAGGAAACCGAGCAGGAGCTCGAGCGGGGTGCCGGTGTATTCAAGCGGCTCACCGGCGATCTCGGTGTTCGACCAGAGGAAACGCCGCACATCGGTGGCCAGCCAGAAGCGGTAGATGCCGAGCGTGAACATCAGCAGCGCCGCGCCCCGGATGAGCAGCCGCCAATAGGATCGGCGCTGCCCGAGGAACCGCACGCCGCCGCCCGTCGCGGTCCCACCCCCATCAAGACTCATCGGTCGGCAGGGATAATGGCTGAGACAAAACCGCGCAACGTCGCTGTCGCCGAGACCGATTTCACATTGCGTATCGGATATCTGTCGGCGGTTACGCGCGCGCCCGATCGGCAGTCAGCCGTGTGCGCGAAAACGGCTGCTGCGTCGCCGTTTTTGCAGCTCTTCGGTGGCGGTGAAGTACCGGTAGCCCATGTGATTCGGGAGACGCACTGCGGCAATTTCGCCATGGCTCGTCGCAAATCGCGAGTTTTGTGATGGCCATCACAATCGGGATTAACCATCCTGCGGAACAACCGTACCGCGAAGGTTAATAATTGATTAATGTCTGAGCTGACGGACAAAAGCGCTGTCTGGACGGGACAGACTGGTCAATGAAAACTGGAAATAGTGTGCGTTCGGCCGTGTCGCGAAATGTGACGCCTCTCGGGCGCCTCGGGCAGGCAGCTGACCCTAAATCTCCGACGCAATTGGAGCTTTGGTCCAATAATAATCTTCTGCCCGCACGCGAGCAGGGCGCGGTTGCGCGGGCCCGTGTCGACTTCGGTGCCGAACTCGCCGGCGCAAGGTTCAACGAACTCGTCCTGACGGTCAGTCCCCACGAAGAGGCCATCTGGTGCTACATGCGGCCGAACGGGCCGCCGAGCTTCACGCCGACATTGCTGCACGAACTGATCTCGATGCGGCGGCTTGTGCAGCGCCTGTTCGCCGGCCTGCGCCCGGGCGAGCCCGCGCCGGTGAAATACTTTATCGGCGGCTCACACATCCCGGGGATGTACAATCTCGGCGGCGATCTCAATTTTTTCATCAAGAGCATCCGTGCGCGCGACATCGATGCGCTGCGCAGCTACGCGCATGACTGCGTCGATGTCGCCTATCACATGATGATGGGATTCCATCTGCCGGTTATCACCATAGCGCTTGTGCAGGGCGATGCGCTGGGCGGCGGATTCGAAGGCGCTTTGTCGTTCAACGTGCTGGTTGCGGAAAAAAGAGCGAAGTTCGGTTTGCCGGAAATCCTGTTCAATCTGTTTCCGGGAATGGGCGCGTTCAGTTTTCTGTCGCGCAAGCTGGACGTGACGCGCGCACACAAAATGATCCTCAGCGGTCGCGTTTTCAGCGCGCAGGAGCTTTATGACCTCGGGCTGATCGATATCCTGGCCGAGGATGGGTGCGGGGAAGATGCTGTTCGGGACTATATCTCGCAAAACCGCCGTCACCACGCCGTGCACGGTCGCGTGCGCGAGGTCGGCGTGCGCGTCAACCCGCTGTCGCTCGAGGAGTTGCGCGATGTGACCGACATCTGGGCTCAGCACGCGATGAAACTTCAGGAGACGGACCTGCGGAACATGGAGCGGCTTGCCAGCGCGCAACTGCGCCGCGTGCAGCGCGTCAATTCATAGATTTGCTGCCGTCAGGCCGCTTCGGTGTGCCCCGACAGCCGCCCGCGCAATGCCATGCGCACGCGCTCGAATTCCTCATTCAGCTTCTTGAGGTGGGCTTCGCCACGGATCGCAAAGTCCTCGGGCGCGATGCGGCGCCATCCCAGGCACATTTCATAAATACCGCGCGCGCCGATATTGGCTGCGGCGCTGCGCAGGGCGTGCAGCTGCTCGCGGAAGGTCTTGAGGTCGCCTGATGCCGCAGCTTCGGCGAGGACGTCAAGGATGTCGCCGCCGTCCTTGATGAATTGCGATGCCAGTTCGTCGACGAAGTCCTTGCCGCCAAGCTGCTCGAGGGCATCAAGCGTCTGCGCATCGACCGCCGAAAGAGCGGCCGAACGCAGGCGCGGCCGCGCCGCCGGATAGCTGGCGATCTCGGCGCTGCCCGGCATTTCCTCGGCAGGCCTGCCTTCGTCGGGTACGAGCGTTGCGATGACCTCGAGCAGCCGATTGGGCTCGATTGGCTTGGTGATGCAGGCATCCATGCCTGCTTCCTCGCAGCGGCGCGCCACCTCTTCGGTCGCGTCCGCCGTAAGGGCCACGATCGGAACGTGCGGTCTGCCGAGCGCCGCAAAACGATAGAGCTTGGTCGCCTCGATGCCGTTCATGACCGGCATGTTGACATCCATCAGCACCAGGTCGAATTCCTGCATCTCCAGCATGTCGAGCGCGGCTTCGCCGTTGTCGACGAGTGTGACGCGATGACCGGCGCGGTCGAGGATCTTGGCGATCACGATCTGGTTGGTGCGCTTGTCTTCGGCGACCAGAATCGAGAGCGAGCGCTCGGCAGGGACGATTTCCATGCTGCGGGCTTCTTCGGGCCGGTCATTGGCCATGTTGCCGCGCGCAATGCGCAAGGCGGCGGCGAGCTTTTCCGGATCAACCGGCTCGACCAGGGTGGTGACGAAGCGGCTGCGCGTGACAGGCGGCGGAAGCCCTTCGGCCCGCTCGCTCGTCACAAGGATCAGCGCGGGCGCGCATCCTAGGTTGTCACCTGCGATGCGCCGGAATGTTTCCTCATCCGTGGCTGCGCTGGCCCGCTGGTGAACGACCGCGATCGGCCGGCGCACGCCGTCGACCCGCAGTGAGGCAAGCGCGGCTGCTGCTTCATCCATATCGGCGACGGCCTTGGCGATCGGCACGCAGCTGCGCACAACCTTGCGGAGATTTTCGTCTCCGCCGGCCAGCACGACCGGTGTCGGCGCCATATGGAACTGCGTTTGGTCCTGCGCCTGGGTCTTGAAATCGATCTCGAACCAGAACGTGCTGCCTTTTTCAGGAGCGCTTTCAACGCCAATGGTGCCGCCCTGCAGCTCGACGAGCTGCTTGGCGATGGCGAGACCGAGGCCGGTGCCGCCGAACCTGTCGATGATCGTCTCATCGGCCTGGGTGAAGCGATCGAAGATGCGGCTCTGGGCGTCGTCACTGATGCCGATCCCGGTGTCGGTGACCTCGAAACGCAGCCGTACGCTGTCGGCGCCCCATGCGACGGCATCGACCGCAATGTTCACATAGCCGCGCTCGGTGAACTTGACGGCGTTGCCGGCAAGATTGGTGAGCACCTCCTCGAGATGGTTCTTGTCGCCGACAAGAAGTTGCGGCGTCCGCGCCGCGCAATGGAACGAGAGTCCGACATTTTTGCGCTGCGCTTCAAGCGCCAGTATGCTGCGGATTTCGCTGAGCATGGAGACCAGATCGAAGTCGGCGGCCTTGACCGCAATGCGGCCGGACTCGGCACGCGAAAAGTCAAGAATCGAGTTGATCAGCGCCAGCAACTGGTGGCCCGACTTCCCGATCGTCTCGGACATCTCCTCCTGCTCGGCATCGAGCTTGGTTTTGCCCAGAAGATCACTCAGGCCGATGATGGCATTGAGGGGCGTGCGGAATTCATGACTGATGCTGGCGAGGAAGGCGCTCTTTGCGCGGTTCGCCTCTTCCGCCTGACGCTTGGCCTGCGAGAGCTTGCGGATCAGGGTCGAGACATAAAGCGGCAGCAGGATCAGGCCTGCCATCAACCCGGCAGCCAGCCCGCGATGCTCGTGCCAGAACGGCACGTTGACGACGGCGATTCCGAAGCCGACGACGCTGGTCGCGGTTGCGGCGAACAGATACTGAACGCCGAAGCGGAACCCGTTTCCAAAGATGGTCCACAGGTAGATCGGGTAGAGCGGAGCAAACGCCTCGCCGCCGACATACATGCCGTAGGAGAAGAGGCCGAGGTCCGAGACCATGCCGATCAGGCGGCGGCCGACGGAAATACCCGGTCGGCACAGCAGATGGATGAACAGCGAGATTGAAACGATCTCGTAAAGCGCGAAATACACCCACTGCTCGCGCAGCATCTGCGCGGCATCGGCGCGGCCAAACATCGCCGCAACAATCAGATACATGAAAGCCGTGCCGCTGAGTGCGAGACGATTGACCGTCAGCTCGTGTTCGGAATCGGGGCGGTTGCGCAGCCGGCTTGCAACCCACGAAAGGCAGCTGCGGATGCGCAGACCTGGCGTCCCGGTCACGAAGGCTTTTCTGAGGAAGCCCGTGTTCATCGTCAGCCTCAAGCGCTGCGTGCCCGTGCGCGATTTTCCTGGACAAAAGCGATCAGATCTTCGGCGCTCATCGGTCCGGCGAAGTAAAAGCCCTGGACCTCATCGCAGCCTTCGGCACGCAGCATGGTCGTCTGCTGCAGCGTCTCGACGCCCTCGGCGACGAGCTCGAGGTCGAGGCTGTGCCCCAGGCTGACGATTGCGCGCACGATTGCGGCGTCGCTCGGGTTGGTCGCGATGTCGCGCACGAAGCACTGGTCGATTTTCAGGCGGTCGACCGGGAAGTGCTTGACGTAGGCGAGTGTCGAATAACGGGTGCCAAAGTCGTCAATCGAGATGCCGACACCGAGCTCGCGCAGCTGCTGGAGATCCTTCGACACCGCTTCGGTATTGTGCATCACGATGCTCTCCGTGAGCTCGAGGTCGAGCAACCACGGATCGAGGCCGGTTTCGGCGAGGATCTTCGCCACCAAAAGCGGCACGTTCTGCTTGAAGAACTGGATCGACGACAGGTTGACGCCGACGCGGGTCGGCGGATGGCCACGCTGCTGCCAGAGCCTCGCCTGCCGGCAGGCTTCGCGCAGCGCCCATTCGTTGATCGGGATGATGAGGCCGTTTTCTTCCGCGCGTGCCAGGAATTCGCTCGGCCCGATGAGGCCGTGCCCCGGGCGCTGCCAGCGCAGGAGCGCCTCCGCACCGGTGACGCGGCCGGTTCGCAACGCGATTTGCGGCTGGTAATGCAGGACGAACTGGCTCTTGTCGATCGCGATACGCAGATCGGAATCAAGAACCAGGCTCGCGCGTGCGCGCCGGTCCATGTCGGAGGCATAAAACCGGAAAACCTTTCCGCCATCGTGCTTTGCCCGGTACATCGCAAGATCGCTGTTGCGCAGGAGCTCCTGCACGTCAGTGCCGTCGGTCGGATGCACGGTGATGCCGATGCTTGCGCTGAGCGTGACCTGTTCGCCGGCGTGCGACCATGGCTTGTTGACCGCATCCAGAATGCGGTTGGCCATGTCGACGGCGTCTTCGTTGCGCGTGACACGTGTCTGCAGGATCGCGAACTCGTCGCCGCCGAGGCGGGCGACCGTGTCGGTGTCACGCACGACCGAGCGCAACCGATTGGCGATCTCGACAAGGAACTGGTCGCCGACCTGGTGACCCAGCCCGTCATTGATGTCCTTGAAACCGTCCAGATCGATGAGGTGGAGCGCAAACGGGCTGTCGCCGCGGCGCGTGCGGGCGATCTCACGGCGAAGGCGGTCCGACAGCAGCGCCCGGTTCGCCAGATTTGTCAGCACGTCGTGGTGCGCCATGTAGAACAGGTGGTTCTCGGCGCGCTTTCGGTCGGTGATGTCGAGCGAGGAGGTGAGTACGCCGACCACGGCGTTCGAGCAGTCACGCAACGGTGTCTTGGTCGTCAGGAAGACGCGCTTGGCGCCGTTGCAGTCGATGATTTCCTCCTCGAAGCTGGGCAGTGCGACCTGCGTGCTGATCACCTTGCGATCAAGCGTCTTGCTGCGCGCGGCATGATCCTCGCCGAACACCGGGCGCATGTCGAAGCCGATCGCCTCGGTCGGGCCGATGCCGGCCAGCGAAGCCAGATAGGCGTTGATGAACAGAACGTGCCCCTGGCTGTCGGTCGCGCTGATCATGGCGGGAACGGTGTCGATGACCTGCGCCAGCCGCTCGCTCGAATCGCGCAGCGCCTCCTCGCGCGAGCGCTCGGAATCCTTCAGTTCCTGCGCAAGGTTCTCGGCGCGCGCGGCGAGCTGAATCTGCTGCTTGCGCAGCTTGAGGAGGTTGCGCGCACGGGTGACGAACTCCTGATGATCGACCGGGCTGTTAAGGAAGTCGGTTGCCCCGGCCTCGAGCGCGCGCAGCCGGAATTCGCGCTCCTCGTAGACCGTGATCACGATGACGGGGATCTCACCGCAGTGCGGCAGAGCACGCAGGCGCCAGATGAATTCCGCGCCGTCCATCGATGGCATTTTGAAATCGGTGACGACCAGGTCAGGCGTATTATGTTCAAGCCAGGCAAGGAGTTCGACCGGATTGCCAAAGCTGTGGACGGTCACACCGGGCTCGATCGAGCCGGCGAGCTTCGAGAAGATCTTCCGGTTCGTTTCTCGATCGTCGAGAATTACAATCTGCACCATTGCGTCCCAGGTCTGCTGCGGCCCCGAGCAAAAAACTGCTCCACCGGACAGCGGACCCTACGCAGTGGCTCATTAAGCGATTGGAGGGACATTTCCTCAACTTGTAATAAAAAACCTCCTATTAACTGCGCGCGCGTGCTTGTTTTGCGCGGGTTTGTGCATGCGCATTCGGAAATCGGCGTCGTTTTAAACCGTGCCGGGTTAAAATCGGCGTGAAGTTTCGGACGGCCGCCGGCGCATGACCGCAATGCGCAGGCGCGTCAGCCATTTAACCGTCCGGCCATCAGCTCACCACGATCAAAACTCATCTGCGAAAAGCATTCGCGGTACTCACCCGGTGTCATGCCGGTATGGCGCTTGAACAGATTACGGAAAAACCCGATGTCTTCGTACCCGATTTTCGCGCAGACGGCCTGGATCGAAGAGGTGCCGGTCTCGAGCAGTTCCTTTGCTGCCGAGACACGCAGTGTCTGGATATAGGCGCCGGGCACGCGGCCTGTTGCAGCCTTGAAACGGCGGATAAAGTTGCGCGGGCCCATTCCTGCACGCTCGGCGAGATGGTCGATCGAGATATCGCTGTCGAAATGCTGTTGCAGATACTCTTCGGTCTGGCGGATTTTCTCGTCGGAGTGGGGCCGCGAGAGCTGCACCACTGAGTATCCCGACTGGCGGCCGCGCGGCATGCTCAACAGCAGCGATTTTGCGACCTTTAGCGCAATTTCGTGACCGCAGAATTTCTCGACCAGGTAGAGGCTTAAATCGATCGACGCGTAGACGCCGCCGCTGCAGAAAATCCGGCCGTCTTCAGTGACGAATTGCTCGGTCCGCCAGCGGACCTCCGGGTAGCGCCGGCGGTAGAGGTCCGCGACACCCCAATGCGTCGTCGCCTGATGGCCGTCCAGAAGGCCGGCTTCTGCAAGATAGGCGACGCCCGTGCAGGCTGCGGCGATAAATGCGCCGCGCGCGTGCCACTTGCGCAGCCAGGGCACGAGAAGCGTTTTTTTGGCGATGCGGTCAAGCTCGTTCCAGCCGGGCGCGGCGACAAGAATGATGTCGGCATGCCTGATCTCGTTGATTGCGCAATCCGGAGTCAGTGCAAGCGAGCCGGCAGCCTCGACCTTGCGTCCATCGACCGACGCGGTCCGCACGCGGAATCGCGGCCTCTCGGTTTCACCGTGCAGCCAGTTCCAGACCACGCCGGCGGAATGAAAGATTTCGATCGGGGCGATGGCCGTCGATGCATAGCCGTGCTCGAGAACAACAACGACAACGTCGAGCAGACGATCCGTCAGCTTTGGTTTCGACGCGTGCCGCCTTAAAGCCGCTTTTTTAGCCATGACCATTGGCCTTTCTATCGGCCGTGATCGGCTCCCAGAGGCCAACCACGGCACCGACCGAATCCAGGATAAGTGCGATGCAGGCAACGCCGGACACCAGGAATGGATCGACCACGACCGTGCCGCCAAACTGCGTCGCGAGCCCGGCGGCGTGCCCGATGTTGTTCACGCGCACATAGGGTGTCCAATGCGACGTGATCCCGTTATCGAGAAGGGTCCGTTTGAGCTGGTAGATCGAGCCGACGTCGTGATCGGACAGGCGCAGACGCGTGAAGCTGCCGTCATTCGCCAGCTGCTCGTGCGAGGTCCAGCCGAACAGGTTGCGATAAAACGTCTTTGCGCTGTCGGCGTCGGTCGCGGCGAGGTCAAGCCAGCAAAACCGCCCGGCGTCCGCTTTCCTGATTTCCACCAAGACACAGGCCTCCCGTCTTGCAATCCGAAAGTGCCGCCCTTCGCCGGGAACGGAAGGGCGGCATCCCTCGATCAGGCCGCTTCCGTCATTGGGTCGAGAACGGTGCGAACCTCGGTGATCTTGGTCGCCGGAAAGCCGCTGAGCTTGGCGTGCTCTTTCACTGCGGCTTCGCTCTCGGCCAGGTAAATACAGAAGGTCTTGTTGTCGGCGACGTAGGAATGCTCCCACTGGCACTTGCCGGCGAGCTTGGCCAGCGCGCTATTGGATGTTTTCGCCACGTCCTTGTACTGCGCGCCGTTCATGCCTCCGATGCCGGGTACGTCGCGTTCGATCACATAGCGTTTCATTGTCTTTTACTCCGTTTGGTGCGTACGGAGCCAAAATCGTCTGATTGGCGATTCTAAACCAGATGTCATTATTGACAATATAGGCAGGCGATTATGACAAGCCGCGAGCGCGGCAGGAAAACCGCTACGGACGCAGGTTTTCCGGGTATTCGCCGCGCGACACCATCACCGTGATTTCGTCGGTGACGCCACAGGTCAGGTACTGGTGTCCGGATTGCACGGATGCCGCGAGAGCGCCCACCAACTCGGCGAAATCGTCCGCCGACTGGGGGCGTAAGGTCCACTCCAGGTCTTCGTGATTGAGCCGCATCCCCGTGTCACGACGGTTTGCCCGCATCCTGACGGTGATGATCCTGCCGTCGACGGGCTCGCAAAAATCGCCGAGCGTCATGGCGTCGGACGCGATCAGCATTTTGCGCAGAAAATCGCTGAGCGTCTGCAGTCCGGCAGCGTCACCCCAGAGCAAAACCGTGGGACCGCCGTTGAGCGTCGGAGAATATGCGGATCGCAGCGCCATGGCCCCGCCGGCCTCCCACCAATTTTTCAACCAATAGGTGAGTGGAAATTTCGAGACGTTTAAAGAACTAATTCGAATTGTCTGTGGTCATCCGAACGGTAGATTACGCTGCTGCACGAAGCGGCCTATGGCGGCAGCTTTTCTGGATTCCCGCGGTTCGCGGGAATGAGCGGGTCAATATCTACTCCGCGGCCTGCGCAGTCGGCAGGCGGTAATCCTTGAATTGCTTTCGAAGCGCGAGTTTCTGGATCTTGCCGGTTGCCGTGTGCGGAATCTCGTCGACGAAGGCCACGTCGTCTGGAATCCACCACTTCGCGGTCTTGCCCTGCATGAAGCCGAGAATCTCGTCCTTGCTTGCGGTCTCGCCTTTCTTGAGCACGATCACGAGCAGCGGCCGCTCGTCCCATTTCGGATGCGAAACGCCGATCACCGCGGCTTCCGCGACTTTCGGATGGCCGACCGCGAGGTTCTCAAGGTCGATCGAGGAAATCCATTCGCCGCCCGACTTGATCACGTCCTTGGCGCGGTCGGTGATCTGCATATAGCCATAGCGGTCCATCGTCGCGACGTCGCCGGTGTCGAACCAGCCATCCTGCTCGAACACCGCGTCGTCATCGACCTTGTAGTAGCTTCGCGCAACTGCCGGCCCGCGCACCTTGAGCCGGCCGAAGGTCTTGCCATCCCATGGCAGGTCCTTGCCGTTGTCATCGGTGATTTTCATCTCGACCCCGAAAGGCGGGTGGCCCTGCTTCATTTCGATGTCGAGCTTTGCTTGGCCGGTCAATTCGGCATATTCCGGCTTCATCGTGCACAGCGAGCCGAGCGGGCTCATTTCCGTCATACCCCAGGCATGCACCACCTCGACGCCGTATTTGTCCT
This sequence comes from Pseudolabrys sp., assembly GCA_035701845.1. Taxonomy (GTDB): domain Bacteria; phylum Pseudomonadota; class Alphaproteobacteria; order Rhizobiales; family Xanthobacteraceae; genus Pseudolabrys. The sequence continues at coordinate 13,369 of DASSRJ010000131.1, forward strand.
GGAACGTCTGGGTCATTGCGCGTGGGCAGGCGGAGCCGCCGATCACCACGCGCTTGAGGTGAGGCAACTTGCCGCCGGTCTTCTCCAGATCCTGCAGCAGCATCAGCCACACCGTCGGCACCGCAGCCGTGAATGTAACCTTGTACGTATTGAGCAATTCGTAGATCGACGCGCCGTCGAGCTTTGGGCCCGGCATGACCATCGATGCGCCGACCATCGGCGTGGAGAACGCGAGCGACCAGCCATTGGCATGAAACAGCGGCACCACCGGCAACACGACGTCGCGCGAAGACAGGCCTTTGCAGTCCGGCATCGCCGCCATGAAGGCGTGCAGCACGTTGGAGCGATGCGAATAGAGCACGCCTTTCGGGTGCCCGGTCGTTCCCGACGTGTAGCACATGCCGGCTGCGGTATTTTCGTCAAAGCTTTTCCAGGTGAAGTCGCCGTCGACTTCGCCGATCCAGTCCTCGTACGCGACCGCATTTTTCAACGTCGTCTTCGGCATATGCGCTGCATCGGTGAGGACAACGTAACGCTCGATGGTCGGCAGCTTGTCGGCAATCTTTTCGAGCAGCGGCACGAATGTGAGGTCGGTCAACATCACGCGGTCGCCGGCGTGATTGACGATCCAGGCGATCTGCTCGGGAAACAGGCGCGGATTGACGGTGTGATAAATGGCGCCGATGCCGAGAATGCCGTACCAGGTCTCCAGATGGCGCCATGTGTTCCATGCAAGCGTCGCGACCCGGTCGCCGAGCTTAATGCCGTCCTTCTCGAGCCGCCGTGCAACTTTCAGCGCGCGCGCTCGTACCTCCGCATAGGTGGTGGTGTGAATCGGCCCTTCCACCGAGCGCGAGATGACCTTCCGCTCACCATGGAACGTTGCGGCATGGTCGATGATGCGATGGCACAGCAACGGCCAGTCCTGCATCAGCCCGTGCATGGATTTCCCTCCCGGTTATTCGTCTTTTGGGTAGGCGCCCCTCGCCAGCCGGGCCTAAGGTTAGCCGCCGCATCGGGCGGCGCAACGGTTTCGTGTCGAGATATGGACGCTCGGCGTTCCAGTTGCATTGCGATCTCCTATAAATGCCGTATTCGCGGCAGACATCCATTTCATGCGCCTTTTGATCGTGGTCCTTTGGCTGGCCGGTGCCGGCGGCGGCATTGCCGTTGCCGAGGAGGTGCCGCTGCCACGTCCGCGTCCGCCAATCTGGACGGTGCCGCAGTCATTTCGGGAAATCGCCGGCCCTGATTTCGACTCGGCAGGTGTCACCAGCGAACCAACGGAGTGCGACAAGCGCGTGCAGACGATCACGGTCGTGGAACCGGTGCCGCGCCTGATCGGACCGGATGCCTGCGGCGGCCGCGACATGTTACGGCTCGCGGCGGTGCTGCGCCCCGACGGCACGCGCATCGACATCAGGCCGGCGCCGGTGCTGCGCTGCGAGTTTGCCGAATCCGTCGCCGCCTGGCTGCGCGACGAGGTTGCGCCGCGCGTCGACAAGCTCGGCGCCCAGTTGCGCACGGTCGAGACTTTCGACGATTTCGAGTGTCGCAGCCGCAACCGTGTCGCCGGTGCGAAGCTGAGCGAACACGGCAAGGGCAACGCGGTCGATCTGCGCTCATTCGTATTGGCGGATGGCCGCTCGATTGGGCTGACCGACATGTCGGTTGCGAAAGAGTTCCGCGACGAGATCCGCGACAGCGCCTGCCATCGCTTCACGACGGTGCTCGGCCCCGGCGCGGACGCGCAGCATGAATCGCATATTCATCTCGATCTGATCGAGCGCACCCATGGTTATCGGATGTGCCAATGGGACGTGCGTGAGCCCTCAAAAACGGAAGTTGCCGCACAGATTCCACTGCCGCCGCCGCGTCCGCCGGTTCCGGCCGCGCGGTAAACCATGCGCCGAAATTCCAATTGCAAATCCACCCTCTATTCATAGGTTGCGGATAGCCAATCTCCGATGACGACACCGGACCCCATCGCGCGCCGCAGTCCTGAGACGCGTCTGATCACCCGCCGCGGCCTGCTGAAAGGCGGCGCCGGCCTTGCCGGCATTGGCGGGCTGATGCTGAGTTCGACCGGAGCCTATGCCGCGGCGCAGGCTGCGCGCGACCTGGTGATCACCGACTATCGCTTGTCGCCGCCCGCGTGGCCGAAAGGGCAGCGACTCACAATTACCGTCATAACCGACCTGCACGCCGGCGGGCCGAACATGGGCACCGGCCGCGTCCGGGAAGTCGTCGATGCCGGCAATTCGCTCGGCAGCGACCTTGTCGTTGTGCTCGGCGACTATTTCGCGACGCATCCTTTCGTCACCGAACGGGTGCCGCCGCCGGCCTGGGCGGCCGAGCTTGCGCGGCTGCGCGCACCACTCGGCGTCTACGCGATCCTCGGCAATCACGACTGGTGGTTCGGCATCGATGGTGTGCGCAATGCGCTGCGCAATGTCGGCGTGCCGCTGTTGCAAAACAGTGTCGTGCATATCGCCTCGCCGGATCGGCGCTTCTGGCTGGCCGGCCTCGACGACCAGATCGCGCACCGGCTCGGACCGGGCCGCTTCCGTGGCGAGGACGATCTGCCGGGTACGCTGGCGCGTATCACGACCGATGACCCCGTCATTCTGCTCGCGCACGAGCCTGATATTTTTGTCGAGGTGCCGGCGCGTGTGGCGCTGACGATCTCCGGCCACACGCATGGTGGCCAGATTCGCCTGCCGTTTGGACCGCCGCTTTGGGTGCCTTCGGCTTACGGCGCGCGTTTCGCCTACGGTCACATCGTCGAGAGCAGGCGCCACATGATCGTCTCGGGTGGCCTCGGCTGCAGCGGTGTGCCGCTGCGCCTCGGCGTGCCGCCGGAGATCGTGCGGATAACCTTGGGCGTCTGACCTGTCGCGCGCTACCAGAAGCGGTAGTTCACACCAAGGCGCACGATGCTGGTCTTGAAGCTCACGCTCGTGTCGACGCCGCAGGTGGCCGCACCGCAGGTCGCGTTGCCGAGATCGGCATAAAGATATTCAATCTTCGCCGACCACGGACCGAGGATTCCGTATTCAAGCCCAACGCCGGCGGTCCAGCCGGCGCGCTCGACCGTCGCGGTTCCGGCGCCGGCGCTCATCTGAACATCGCCGAAGGCGCCCCCCGCGGTGACGTAGAACAGCGCACGGTCGAAGGCATAGCCCACGCGTCCGCGCGCCGTGCCGAACCAGCTGGTCTGGATTGTGCACCCCGGCACCGCGCAGATTCCCGTTCCCGAACTGGTGTTGTTCCGCATCCAGTTGCCGGCAAGGTCACCTTCAAGGCCGAAGACCAGCCCCCAGTTCTGCACGTTGAACCCGATGGTGCCGCCGAACAGGCCGCCGGCCGGATCGGTTGAGCCCGCCGTCAGGCCGCTGCTCCAGTCGGATGTGCCCCAGCCGTAGCCGCCGTTGAGTCCAAGATAAAATCCGCTCCAGCTGAAGTAGGAGGGAGCGGGCTCGGCATATCGGCCGCGCGGCATGTCGGCCGCAAATGACGGCAAGCCCGATGCGAAGGCCAAGGCGCACGCACCCGCGGCAAGGATAAAGCGTTTCATCATGTCATCTCCTGGATGTCGTGGTTGGCCCGAGCGGGAGCCTTCGCTGACTGACGATCGGCGCAAACGCAATCGTGACGCGACAGGCAACAGGAACAGGCAAAGTCGGTAGGCGAGTGCCGCCATCAGGCCAGATTCGTGGTTAACGAATCCTTGCCGGCCTGCGCTATTTCGGACTGGGCCGCATTTCCGCCCGCGCAGACCTGGTGCCAACTGCCCGCCTTTGATCTAGATCAAAGGCGGTCCCACGGTGCCGGTTCATGAATGAATCGTAAAAAGGAGAGGCATCGATGTTTGGTCGCAGCTTCGTTCTCGCTGCCGCGGTTATGCTCGCAGCTCAGTCCGCGTCCGCTCAAACGGTTGGCTACGCGGAGGCGATCGATCAACTTGGCAGGAATTGCGGCCCGGATATCGCCAAGTTCTGCAAGAACGAAAGTCTTGGCGGCGGCCGTGTACGCCAGTGCCTTCTGCGCAATCAGGGCAGCGTTTCGGCGCGGTGTGTGCAATCGATAAATGCGCTGACCGGTCTGCTGCAGAAACGCGCGCAGGCGCGGGCCTCCGTGATGCGGGTCTGCGATGTCGACATAAAAAGAAGGTGTTCGGGCGTCGAGGTCGGCGATGGCAATCTTCTGGAATGCTTTTACAAGACGAAAGAGCATGTGAGTGCGCCCTGCCGGCAAGCCATCGCCGATGCCGGCTTTGAAGTGGGTCTTGCCGCACCTGCGGCGACCAACGCTCCCATCAAGCTCACCTCAGCCGAGCTCGTTAACAGCCTGCAGGGCGTCGAAGCGTCGGCCACCAGAATCAGTGCCGCGCAGCTGCGTCAGCTTGCAGCCCAGTCTCTTGCCGACCCCGCCCGCAAAGAACGCGTCAATCGGCCCCCGGTGTTCGCGCAGCTGGACCAACTTGCGCAATTCACGATCGCCGTTCAGTTCGATTTCAATTCGGCGCGGATCCGCCCGGATTCCTTCAGGGCCGTGGGGCTCATGGCTGATGCTCTGTATCACCCGTATCTGCAGGGGTATCGCTTTCTCATCGTCGGCCACACCGATGCGAAGGGTAGCCGCGAGTATAATCTCAAGCTGAGCCAGCAGCGGGCAGACGCCATTCGCGATGCCTTGATCGATCCGTTCGGCATTCCACCGTCACGGATAGAAGCCGTCGGAATGGGCGAGGAGCAGTTGCTGAACAGCAGCAAGCCTGATGCCGCTGAGAATCGGCGCGTTCAATTGATCAATATCGGCAAGTAGCCGAAGCGGATGTCCCGAAACGAAAGACGGCGCCCAGGCGGGCGCCGTCTTGCAAAGCGATGTCGGTCAAGCTCAGTTGCCGCGGAACGGATTGACTGAGGCCAGGCGCGGATTTGTCGGCGAGTCCCCCTGGTTCGGAGCGAGCACGACGACCACCGTCCCCTGCTTCACGCGCTTGTAGAGGTCGATGACGTCTTCGTTGGTCATGCGAATGCAGCCGGAGGAGATCGCCTGACCGATATATTCCGGCTGGTTGGTGCCGTGAATGCGGTAGAGCGTGTCCTTGTTACCCTCGAACAAATACATTGCGCGCGCGCCCATCGGGTTCTGCGGACCCGGACCCACGAAGTTTGGCACGTCCATGCGCTTCTTGATGTCGTCTGTCGGCGTCCAGGTCGGCCATTCCGTCATGCGCCCGATCTTGGCCACGCCCGAAAATGCCAGCGCTTCCTCGCCGACCGTGACGCCGTAGCGGATCGCCTTGCCCTCGGGCAGCACGTAATAGAGATAGCGCGCATCGGAATCGATAAGAATCGTGCCGGGCGCTTCCTTGCGGTGGTACGACACGATGTGGCGCTTGTACGGCTCAGGGATTGACGCCTTCTCGTAAGGCGCCGCCGCCAGCAACTTTTTGTCGCGCGGCGTGAGGTTTGCGTCCGAGGCCGCCTCGATCGTGGATTGCATGCATCCACCGAGAACCAGGCCACCCAGCAGAACGACCGCCAACCCCCTGATCGCCATTGTCTTCCTCGTTGTTCGCGGTCGCCATTGCGGGCGCCCGCACCATAGTGCCTATACGGCAATTAACCGAAAAAACCGCGTCCTTTCTATGTTTCTTGCAGATTTGTGATCACCTTGCTGTGGACCTGTTGCAGGAATGTCGCAGTGCACCAATGCCGCGAGGCGCACAAAACGACTTTGGCCGCAACAGCTTAAGGTCGAGTTTACCATAGCCGCGCCAATAATGCGGAGCGCGGCGAGGCGGCCGCAAATGTCACGAGACCATACGAATTGCCGCGCAATTCCGCCCCACTCATGCACCATCTTGTGGGCTTGGGGACAGCCGCAAGGAACGACTGGAGTTCAGGACTATGGAAATGACCAAGGCAACGGAGCAGAAGCAAGACTCCGGACGCAAGTACACCAACCTCGACAACCGTTACGGCAAGATCGGAATTTCGGCCGTTGCAGCGGCGATGTGCCACCAGGGTGGACAGCGCCAGACGACCGAAACCCATCTCGATCCCTACGACCGCGACTGACATGCCGCGTATGCCGGCTGCCTAGCCGGACGGCTGCTGCACTCTACACCACACCGCCACGACAAATGTGTGCGCGGCCGCCGGAGCGGCTGCGCTCAAGCAGTATTTATGTCTTGCGCAATTCCGCACGATCGGGTCATGAGAGGTAATCCGACCGCGGCGTGATCGCGGAAGCGAATCGCGCGCAAGATGGTGGTTGCATGCTTTCGGTCTACGTTCCGCACGGCGCGACGCTCGAGCGCATTGCCGTCGAACCCGGCTCGCCACCGCCGGAGAATGCGGTGTGGATCGACATGGTCACACCGACCCTGCAGGAAGACAAACTGGTCGAGCAGATGCTCGGCATCGCGGTGCCGACCCGCGAGGAGATGCAGGAGATCGAGGTCTCCAGCCGCCTCTATGTCGAGAACGGCGCTCGCTACATGACAGCGACGCTGATGTGCCAGTCGGACACGCCGGCACCGAAGACGACGGCGGTCACCTTTATTCTCTCCAGCCATCGTCTGGCGACCGTGCGCTACGACGACCCGCGGCCCTTCGCCATCGTCGAACACAAGCTCGCGCGCACGTGCCCCCCGAAAGTGTCCGGGGAAACCGTGCTGATGGATCTGCTTGATGCCGTGATCGACCGCTCCGCCGATATCCTTGAGCGCATCGGCGCCGAGGTCGACCAGGTCTCACATTCGATCTTCGAGCCGGAAGAGGAGGTCAAGCCGCCGTCCTACAACGACGTGCTCAAGGCGCTCGGCCGGAAGGGCGACCTGACCTCGAAGGTGCGCGAGAGCCTGGTATCGATCGGGCGCCTGCTTCTGTTCCTTGCCAACGAGGCCGACAATATGAAATGGCCGAAGGACATGCGCGCGCAACTGCAGTCGATGCAGCGCGATATCAGCTCGCTGTCGGATCACGCAACCTACCTGACCAACAAGATCACGTTCCTGCTCGATGCCATGCTGGGCGTGGTCAACATCCAGCAGAACAACATCATCAAGATCTTCTCGGTGGCGGCCGTCGTCCTGATGCCGCCGACGCTGGTCGCCTCGATATACGGCATGAATTTCAAGCACATGCCGGAACTCGAGTGGATGACCGGCTATCCCCTGGCGCTGTTCCTGATGCTGCTGGCGGCGGCGCTTCCGTACCTGTATTTCAAGTGGCGGAAATGGCTGTAGCTGCCGGTTCGGGTATTCGGCACATTGCGGCGTCGGGTGGGCTGGGCGAAGGCCACCGGCCGGCTCAAACCGCTTCGATGGGCCCGGCGCGTGTCGTCGTCTTACCAGCTGCGCAGCATCTCGTTGTAGCGGGACGTTAAGCCCCGGATTTTGCGAAGCTTGTCATCGGGCCGGCCACTTCGGGCTGGACCGTCGGCTCATCCGCCACATTGCGCGGTAAGAGCGGATGAGGATTGGAACGTCCACTACGCAACGCCAAGTAGTCCGCGCACTCTCTGTGCGACCGTTCTTGCGGTTACTTTGTCGAGCCGTCCAGCGCGGCGGTCGTTCCGCGAAACGGTCGGCGCAGGGAAAGGGGACGACCACAATAAGGTGCAAAACGTTCGCGGTCAGAGCTTGGCATAGGCCTTCTGGTCCGCTTCGCTCGACCACTCGCTGAACGACGCGAAGGGATCGTCGGATTCGGCCGGTGCCTTATCGATCAACACGCCTTGCTCGGTCAGCCGATAGCGCAGCGTGTCTCCCGGCTTGATGCCAAGCCTCGCGCGGACCTCGCGTGGCAACACGGTCTGGCTCTTGACCGAAACCTTTGAGAAGGCGGACTTTTCGGCGCGGCGCTTCATGAAGGCATCGTAGCTTACCGTCTTACGTCTTACAAAACAGAGCCCGGTGCGCGCTTCCTCCCGGTTCCGCCTCAGCTGCCTAACGGCGTACCCGGCGCCGCAGGACTTCGGCAGGGAGAGGGAAGGTCAACGCGCCGTCCCGGAACGACGGCAGGCCTCACACGTGCTGGCCGCCGTTGATGTGGATCTCGGCGCCGTTCACGTAGGAGCTCGTGTCGGTGCACAGCACGTAAATGATCTTGGCGACCTCGTCGGTGGTGCCGAGCCGGTGCATCGGGATCTGCTCGACGATCTTCTCGGTGCCCGGCGATAAAATCGCGGTGTCGATCTCGCCGGGTGCGATAGCGTTCACGCGGATGCCGAGCCGCCCGAAGTCGCTCGCCATCTCGCGCGTCAGCGCAGCGAGCGCGGCCTTCGACGTCGAATAGGCGGCGCCCGCAAACGGATGCACGCGCGAGCCGGCGATCGACGTCACGTTCACCACCGAGCCCTTGGCGGTCTTCAGCTCGTCGATCAACCCGCGCGCCAGCATGATCGGCGCGAAGAAATTGACCTGGAACACGTGGTGCCAGTCGTCATTGCCGGTATCGAGCGTCGAGAGCCGCTTGCCGCCGTCTGCCTTCGGCGAGATGGCGGCATTGTTGACGAGCGCATGAAGCTCGTGCGTCTCGAGCCTGCGCTTGATCTCGGCGATCGCCTCGCGCGTGTTGTCCTCATCGGCGAGATCGACCTGGATATGATCCTCGGGCCCCGCTTCCCACGGGCAGTTTTCCGGGAAGGGATGCCGCGAGCAGGTGATGACGCGCCAGCCGGCGGCTGAAAATCGTTTCACCGTCGCGTGGCCGATGCCGCGGCTTGCTCCGGTCAGGAGCAGCGTGCGGCGCGGCTGGTTCGTCTGCGAGTTAGGCATCCCGTTCCTGGAATGGTTCTAGCGTGAGCGTCGTTCAGCGATGCTAGCTTACGGATAGAGCCGCGTCTTGCTCCACGCCGCACCGGCATGGTCGCGCGTGAAAGCAATGCGATCGTGCAGGCGAAACGGCCGCTCCTGCCAGAACTCGATCGAAAGCGGCACGATGCGATAGCCCGACCAGTTGGGCGGACGCGGGACCGTGCCGATGGCATATTTCGCGGCATAGACCGCGACCGCCTTCTCGAAGGCGAGCCGGCTCTCCAGAGGGGCGGATTGCTTGCTGGCCCAGGCCCCGATCTGGGCCTGTTTTGGGCGCGAGGCGAAATAGGCGTCGGCCTCGGCATCGGTCACCCGTTCCACGGTGCCGCGCACCCGCACCTGCCGGTTGGAGGACTTCCAGTAAAAAACCAGGGCCGCCTGCGGGTGGGCACCCAACTCCTGCCCTTTTTGGCTGTCCATATTGGTATAGAACACAAATCCCCGCTCATCGGCGCCTTTCAGGAGGACCATGCGGGCATTCGGAAGGCCGTCAGTATCGACGGTGGCGAGGGTCATGGCGGTGGGGTCACGGGGTTCTGAGGCCGTTGCGTCGGTCAGCCAGGCGGCAAACAGCCGCAAAGGCTCGTCCGCCGCGGTGAAATCACCAGTCGTTAACCAACTCGGGTGTTCAATCGGTGTGGTGTCGGACATCTGCTGGGGTGCTTCACGTGACCGGGACTAAGACCCGTCAAATCCGTGGCCTTTATAGTGGATGGGCGTGGCCGCGCCTATGGCGGAAGGTGGCGATTGCCGCGGCATTCGCAATTCCGCTCGGCGGCTGCAGCCTGTCCGGCCAGCTGGATTCATTCTTCCCGTCCAGCGACAAGTCTGACCGCACCGGTACCGTCGCGTCATCGAGCGCGAAAGAGGAAGCGCAACTGCCGCCGCCTGCCGATCTTGCCTATGCGCGCGCCGCCGCCAACGCCGTGCTGAGCCGAGGCGAAAAAGACACCAGCATGCCGTGGGAAAATCCGCGCACCGGAACGCGCGGCACGGTCACGCCGATCGCCTCCGCCTATACGCAGGACGGACAGACGTGCCGCGATTTCCTCGCGAGCTTTGTCTCCGGTAGCTCGCAATCCTGGGTACAGGGCGAAGCCTGCAAGCAGCAGCAGGGTGATTGGCAGGTTCGCTCGTTCAAGCCCTGGAAGCGGTCCTGACGACGCGCTTGCGCGCCGAAGCCCGCAAGGGCGAAGGCGCGTTGCATCCCTCGCCTTGGAACCCCACATTGATATGATCGAACGCAGGCGTTCGGTCCGCGGGCAGGGGAATTTACGGGAGTTTGGATCAGATGCGCGACCCCTATGACGTTCTGGGGGTTTCAAAGGATGCGAGCGAAGGCGACATCAAGAGCGCCTATCGCCGGCTTGCGAAAAAATTGCATCCGGACGCCAACAAGCACGACCCGAAGGCGGCCTCGCGTTTTGCCGAGCTCAACGCGGCCTACGAGATCGTCGGGGATGCCGACAAGCGCAAGGCGTTCGATCGTGGCGAGATCGACGCGGAAGGCAAGCCGCGCTTCCAGGGCTTCGAAGGTTTCGGCGCACAACCGGGCGGCGGGTTCAATCCGGGCGGCGGCGCGCATTTCGAGAGCTTCAGTTTCGGTCCCGACGGTTTTCGCCGGTCAGGTAGCAGCGGCGGCGGGTTCGCTGGCGGCGGCATCGACGAACTTCTGCGTGGGATGTTCGGCGGTGCCGCGCGTGGTGGCGCGCGGCGCGGGTCCGGCATGCCGTTCGAGGGCGAGGATTTCGGCGCCGGTACCGGCGCGGGGCAGGATCTGCATGCCTCGCTCACCATCACGCTCAAGGATGCCGCAAATGGCATGAAGACGCGCGTTCATCTGCCAACCGGCAAGGACATCGAGGTCAAAATCCCGGCGGGTATTGCGAGCGGCCAGCAGATCCGGCTGAAAGGGCAGGGCTGGCCGAGCGCGAGCGGACGCGCAGGCGATGCGCTCATTACCGTGAACGTCGCGCCGCATCCGCTGTTCAAGCCGGACGGCAACGACCTGCGGCTTGAGCTGCCGATCACGCTTTATGAGGCCGTGCTCGGCGGCAAAGTCCGCGTTCCGACCCTCGACGGTGCGGTCGAATTGGCAATTCCCGCGGGGACGAATTCGGGGCGCACGTTTCGTCTCAAGGGCAAGGGGCTGAAAGCAAAAGACGGCAGCGGAGACCTGCTCGCGACCGTGCGCATCGTGCTGCCCGAACGCACCGACGATGCGTTCAAGGAGATGATGAAATCCTGGCGCGACAAGAAGCCCTACGACCCGCGCGGGGACATGGAGTAGGCAAGAAAGCCTGCCGTCATGCCCGGCCACCCGGTCCATAAGCGCTACGATCTCTTCGCGTCGTCTCTTTCCATCTGCTCGTAAGCGGCCTTCGCCACTTTCTCGAGCCTTTCGCGATCCGCCGGCCCGCTCACCACATAGGCGACCTTGCCGTCGGCCCAGTAGAAGGCGGCGGCGCGCTCGCCGGCCGTGTAGCGGAACGCGCTTGCCGGTGCGCTCGTCCGCGCGCAATAGATCGTAAACCTCTCGCCTGACGTGCCCTCATACATATAGAAGGCAGCGGCGCCGGTCGGTCCCGGCAGCAGACGGCCGCCGACGAGCTTGAGTCCGATCGACTGCAGGTCGGGCACGCGCAGCTCTTCTCCGACGCGCTTCGACAGCCACTGCGTCATGTGCTGGCGCTCGGTGCCCGGCACTTCGACGGGATGCCGCACCTCGACGACATAGAGCTTGTAGGCATCGAGCGCGCCGTTCGCCACGGCAAACGAGCCGGTGCGGGGCCCGAGGGAGACGCCATGCGCAAACCAGCCGCTCGCGCCGCCGGCGAGGAAGGCGACAACCGCCGCGGCCGCCGCCCACGCAAGGCGTGACTTTCCATTGGCGCGATCGTTGCGGATGATCTGGTCGAGCGTCAATCGTTCCGGCACGACCTCCTCGAGCACGGCGCCAAAGCGTGCACGGATCCGCTCGGACTGCGCCCGCCAGGACGCAACTGTGACGGCCTGCTCGGGATGGGCGGCAAGCCAGGCGGTGACGGCCTCCATGCGGTCGGCCGGCAATTCGCCGTCGACATAGGCGTGCAGTTCATCCTCGGTCACGGGTGAATCGCGATCAATCATGGGTTCACCTTCTTTCTCATTTCACGCGGCGCAGCGCCGGGCGCCCGCCGTCGAGATAGGTTTTGATCTGTACGCGCGCACGCGCCAGACGCGACATAACGGTACCGATCGGAACGCCCTGCACCTCGGCGACCTCGCGGTAGCTCAACCCCTCGAGCACGACGAGCAGAAGCGCGTGTCGTTGGTCCTCGACCAGCGTCGCAAGCGCGCGCTCGATATCGCGGCCACCCGCCTCGGGGCCGGCAAGGTCCGGGGCGTCATTGTCCTCGATCGGGGAGAGCGCCGGCCGCCGTGCCAGCGAACGCAACCGGTTGCGGTTGAGGTTGGTCAGGATCGTGTAGAGCCAGCTGCGGACGTCGCCACCGTGAAACAGGTGCTCGGAGCGCAGCGCGCGCACAAGCGTGTCCTGCACGAGATCGTCGGCGATGTCGGCGTCCCGCGTCAGCGCGCGCGCATAGCGCCGCAGCGCAGGGATGGTTGCTTCGACGTTCTGCCGAAACGTGGGCAAACCGGACCTCCATTAACTTTCGTTGCATGCTGCCCAGGCGGCCAGAGAGGCCGCCTGTCCGCCACCCCGCCGACATCGGATCAGTTGTCAGAAAAACCCCGTTGGTCCAATCATATTCCTAAAACCGAATTGAATTAACAGTACAAATGCCGTTGCCGGTGCTTTGCTTGATGGCTCAAAACGCCTGTGTCATAGGAGGCCGCTGGTGCTCGCCGGCACTACGGGAAGGATCATGCCGGAAATCTCGGGCCTGATGCGCGGCAAGCGCGGGTTGATCATGGGCGTGGCCAATAACCGCTCGATCGCCTGGGGCATTGCGCGCGCCTGCCGCGACCATGGCGCCGACCTCGCTTTCACCTATCAGGGCGATGCGCTGAAGAAGCGCGTGGAACCGCTGGCCGAGGAAGTGGACGGGCTGGTTGTCGGTCATTGCGATGTCACCGACGCCGCCTCCATGGACGCCGTTTTTGCGGCGGTGAAATCGGCCTGGGGTTCGCTCGATTTCCTGCTGCACGCCATCGCCTTCTCCGACAAGGACCAGCTCGACGGGCGCTACGTCGATACGACCGAAGACAACTTCATCAAGACCATGGTTGTGAGCTGCTACTCGTTCACCGCGCTCGCCCAGCGTGCGGAGAAGCTGATGACCAAAGGCGGCTCGCTGCTGACCATGACCTACTACGGCGCCGAGAAGTGGATGCCGCACTACAACGTGATGGGCCTTGCCAAGGCGGCGCTCGAATCGTCGGTGCGGTACCTTGCAGCCGATCTCGGCGTCAAAAATATCCGTGTGAACGCTATATCGGCCGGCCCTCTCAAGACGCTTGCCGCATCGGGCATCGGCGATTTCCGCTATATCCTGAAGTGGAACGAGTACAACACGCCCTTGCGGCGCAACCTTACGTTGGAGGAGGTCGGCAAGGCCGGGGTTTATTTCCTCTCCGACATGTCGAGCGGCGTGACCGGCGAAATCCACCACGTCGACGCGGGATACCATATCGTCGGCATCAAGCATCCCGATGCCCCCGACATTGCGGTCGGCAAGATCGACTGATGGGTCAGACCGCAAAGCCGCGGCCGGCTGTCTTCTACATACGCCACGGCGAAACCGACTGGAACGTGACCGGCCGGCTGCAGGGCCGGCGCGACGTGCCGCTCAACGCGCGCGGGCGCGTGCAGGCCATGCATTGCGGCGAGATCCTGCGGGAACTGTTCGCGCGCGACAACCGCAATGCGCCGGCAATGGACTTCGTCTCGAGCCCGCTTGGCCGTGCCCGCACGACCATGGAGCTGGTGCGCGCGCCACTGGGGCTTCCTGCCGACGGCTATCGCATCGAGCCACAGCTCGCCGAAATTGCTTTCGGCGACTGGGAGGGCTTTACGATCGCGCAGCTGCATTCGCGCGATCCGCAGCGCATCGCGGCGCGTGAGCAGGACAAGTGGCACTTTGTTCCGCCCGGCGGTGAAAGCTATCAGGCGGTATCCGCACGGATGCGCGAATGGTACGAGGGGCTTGTGCGTGACACCGTCGCCGTCGCGCACGGCGGCACCGCGCGCGGGCTCATCGCCTGTCTTGGGATCGCGAAGCCGGCTGCCGCGCCCTTGCTCGATATCGCGCAAGGCGTCGTCTATGTCTTCGAGGGTGACCGGCTGACGCGCTATTCCTGAGCGGCAAAGCAAAACGGCCGGGCGCTGAGGCCCGGCCGTTCGTCGTGAGCGCGGACGCCGCGCCCGAATGGCGAATTAGGCAGCGATGCGATAGAAGATCTCGGACTTCTTTTCCGCGCCATCCGACTTTTTCTTCTTTTTCTTTTTGGCAGCAGAGAGGTCGGTGCCGAGCACGGTGTTCTCGGACTTCTTGTCCATGCTGTCGGACTTCTTCTTTTTCTTCTTCTTGGCGGCGGAGAGATCGGTCCCGAGCACTGTATTGTCGGACTTCTTCTCCATCTTGTCGTCCTTCTTCTTCTTTTTCTTCTTGGCAGCGGAGAGATCGGTGCCGAGTACGATATTCTCGGACTTCTTCTCCATGCTATCCGACTTTTTCTTCTTTTTCTTTTTGGCGGCCGACAGGTCGTCGCTCTTCACGACGCCGTGGACGACCGGGGTCGCGAACGCCGGCAGGCTCACCGAAGTGAGGAAGCCGAGCGCGACAGCGATTGCAGTAATCTTGCGCATTGTGTTTGTCCTCTTGGATCGATCCATTGACTGGCTGGAGCGATAGTTTTGCTACCCAGCACGGGATTCCGAGCTTCCCCCAACCGGGAAAAAACATAGTCGACGGACGCACCTTCCGCAATGTCAAAAATGGAAAAACTCCTTATTTTTCCGTAGCTTAACGGACGTTCAGCTTGCCATTAATCTCCGTTCAGCGAGGTGAATATCCATTCAGCGGCGGCGGAAAATTTGTAAATCTGTCCTGCGGGATTCTCCGCTGCGCACGCGGTTGGTCGCCTGCGTGCCGCTTATTTGACCGCCGCAAAGGCGCGGGCTACCAAACCGCGCAACGCAGAGCTCCATGTCATTCAATACTTTCGGTCATCTCTTCCGGTTCACCAGCTTCGGCGAAAGCCATGGAGCGGCGATCGGCTGCGTGGTCGACGGCTGCCCGCCGCGGATTCCGCTCACCATCGAGGACATCCAGCGCGAGCTTGACCGCCGGCGGCCCGGGCAATCGCGGTTTACGACGCAGCGGCAGGAACC
>DASSRJ010000132.1:0-81504 GCA_035701845.1 Pseudolabrys sp.
TTCGGGGATCGCGATCACTTTGTGGTTACGCCCGTCGCCCTCGGCTGTGCGGCTGGCTGCGCGTTTAGCACCCACGCAAAAGCGGCCACCGTCCTGGTTGGTGTGAACTACAGATTCTGGTAAGCGGAATAAACTTCCTTGGACCAGTCCAGACCCCGAGCATGATGATGCTCGGGGTCTTTTTATTGGTTGCCAGACAGCAGCTGACTGAGTGGAGCGGTCGATTTTGAAATGAACACACAAGCATTCGTATTCATGATCGCGACATACTGGGTAGGTGGTTCAGCCCCGATCGAGGGCGGAAAATATTTGGCAAACGGCCAATTGTACAACAACAACGAGTTTGTGGCCGCTCATAGAACGTTGCCGTTTGGTACGATCTTAAACGTCTGTCTTCGCCGTAAGTGCGTGAGTGTCGTGGTGAAGGACCGCGGGCCGTTTCTGCCCAAGATGGATATCGAGCGCCGGATCGACTTATCTTACGCCGCAGCCAAGGCACTCGATATGCTCCATGACGGAAGACAGCGGGTGCGCGTAAGCGTTCCTATGCCCAGGCCCCATCCTGGCACCAGGTTGGCAGAAGACTGACAATTAAAATCGCAAGGTCGGACCTCACTTAAGCCGCGAGGTCATTGGCCGGGGATCACTTCAGACAAGTCGCGACGGGGCAATAATGGCGCAACCCCAATGGGGTCAATTATGTGTCGTATTCGTGCTGGCCGCTCGCTCGGCGTCGATCATGAAATCGCGCATGATCGGCACCGCGTCCCGCTTGGTCGAAAGCAGCAACTGAAACACCATGTGTGAGCCGTGAAGAAATTCGAGTTCGACGGCAGCGAGATAGAATTCCCACATCCGGCAAAATCTTTCATCACAGATCGCCGCCGCCCGGGCCCGATTTTTGGCGAAGCGCTCGCGCCAATGCTTGACCGTGTAATGGTAATGCAGGCGCAGCACTTCCACATCGCTGCACCACAGACCGCAGCGCTCGGTGGCCGCAAAAGTTTCCGACAGTGCGGGCACATAGCCGCCGGGGAAGATGTATTTGCGGATGAACGGGCCGGTCGTGCCGGGCTGCGACATCCGGCCGATGCAGTGGATGAAAGCGTAGCCGTCTGGCGTCAGTAACTCGCGGATCTTCCGGAAATACTCGTCGTAATGTCCGGCACCGACATGTTCCATCATGCCGACCGAGACAACCCGGTCGAACTGGCCGGTGAACTGCCGATAGTCCAGCTCGCGAAACTCGACACGGTCGGAGACGCCGGCAGCCTCGGCAGAAGCGCGCGCGATCTTGATCTGTGCGGGCGAAACGTTGACCGCAGTGACACGGGCGCCCGTTTCGCGCGCGAGATGAATCGCAAAGCCGCCCCAGCCGGAGCCGATCTCGGCGACGGTCATGCCGGGCTTTAGTTGCAACTTGCTGGTGGCGTGGACCAGCTTGTTGCGCTGTGCCTGCTCGAGCGTGTCGTGCTCGGGATCACGAAAATAGGCACAGGAATATTGCAGCTGATCGTCGAGAAACAGCCGGTACAGTTCGATCGGAACGTCGTAATGGTGGCGGGCATGCGCGGCAGCAAGCCCAATGGGGTTGGCCTGGTGCCAGCGACGCAGACTACGCCACATCCGCCGCATCAGCTTCTGCGAGCCGTACGAATAAAGCGCGGCGCGGTTGATCGAGAACAGCAGCAGAAAATCGTGGATTTTGGCGCCATCCTCGATCGTCAGTGTGCCATCCATGTAGGCTTCGGCCGTATGCAGTTCCGGATTGATGAACAGTTTGGTGTAAAGCTTGCGATCACGCAGGTGGATGCCGACGTCAGGTCCGGGCAGAAGACCGCCGAACACATGCACCTTGCCGCCGGCGTCGCGAACACGCAGCTTGCCCTTGCGGATGAAACGCCGAAGCAGATTGGACAATAGACGCACGTGGTGCCCCTCCGCAGTCGTCCTATCTCCATAGCAATGAATCGGAGGCATCACGAGGCGCCGGAGCCGGCAGCGCTGGTTACCTCACGGAATCGACTATCATGCCATATATCATGCGATGCCCGCGGCAAATCTGCTCATCTCCCTACAACAAAAGACCGCCCGGACTGCCTTTGCTTTGAGGGAATCCTGCCATCTGCTATCGTTTGCGCATCGGAAACGTCGGAAGGAGAAAATACAGTTATGGCGAGCGCCGCTGAGGATATTGTCGAAATGATTACGGGTCGAATCAGCCCCACCAGCGATGCGCTTCAATTGTCGGAACCGCTCGACAAGTTGGGACTGGACTCCATGCAAGTAGTCGAGTTGCTTTTTGATATCGAGGAAAAATTCGACATACAAATTCCGCTTAACGCGAATATGGATATTGAAAGCAAAACGGTGGGGGATCTCATTCAAGCGGTGGACCAGCTTGTTGCCGCTAAAGTGAAGTCGAATTGAACAGGGTTGTTATTACCGGCCTCGGCGTTGTCTCATCTGTTGGACAATCGACGCAGGACTATTGGGATTCCTTGATTGCAGGGCGCTCGGGCTTCGCGCCGCCAACTCTCGGAAGCGCCGCCCAGGCCAGCGGCAAGCTCGTCGGCGAGGTCAAGGGATTTGAGCCGGCGTCCCATTTCGAATCATCGCAGATCTTGCTTCTTGACCGGGTTGCGCAATTCGCCGTCGTTGCCGCGCGGCAAGCCGTGAGCCAATCGGGACTCGCGCTGCATGACGAACTGGCAGAGCGAACCGCCGCGATCATCGGAACAGGCTCGGGCGGGCATACCACCATTGATGAAAGTTTCCACCGCCTGTACGCGGCAGGCGCTGCGCGGCTGCATCCCCTGACCATTCCCAAGGCCATGATCAGCGCTCCGGCGAGCCAGGTCTCGATGTACTGTGGCGTCAAAGGTCCGGTTTTTTCGGTTTCATCCGCTTGCGCGTCGGCAACGCATGCCATCGGCCAGGCATTCCATATGGTGCGAAGCGGCAGTGTGACCTGTGCCGTGACCGGCGGTACCGAGGCGAGCATTACCTTCGGCGCGATGAAGGGCTGGGAAGCCATGCGCATCATGTCGCCCGATACCTGCCGGCCTTTCTCGAAGGACCGTAAAGGAATGTTGATCGGCGAAGGGGCTGCCGTGGTGGTGCTTGAGGCGCTGGATCACGCGCGCACCAGGGGCGCGGATATCCTGGCCGAGATTGTCGGATTCGGAATGAGCGCCGACTCGAAAGATCTAACCGCTCCCGACGCAAACGGAATGACGCGGGCCATCATCGCCGCGCTGGCGGATGCAGCCTTGTCCCCCGATATGATTGACTACGTCAACGCTCATGGAACGGGCACTACTGCCAACGATCATTCGGAAACGGTAGCCTTGCATCGGAGTTTCGGCGCCCACGCGCGGCAACTTGCCGTTTCGTCCACGAAATCCGTTGTCGGTCATACGCTTGGGGCCGCGGGGGCGCTGGAATTTGTCGCCGCCGTCATGGCAATTCGTGATGGTATCGTGCCGCCGACTATGAATTACCTCGGGGTGGATCCTGACTGCGACCTCGACTACGTCCCGAATGAAGCGCGGCGCATGCCTGTTCGCACGATCTTGAGCAATTCCTTTGCCTTTGGCGGATTGAACGCTGTTTTGGCGGCGCGCCAATTCGGGGGGTGACCTCGTATGATCGTAGCGCAACCAGAATCCGTGCCCTGCAATCGCTGGTGGATGCGCATGCGCGGCGCCTTGACGGCAATTCATGGCTGGCCGCAGTCGGATTGCAGCACCACTAAAAACAGACAACTCCCCCTATGGGGAAAGCGGTCATCCGTGCCCGCCGGGCAGCCGATCCTCAAAGCGGGCAGGGCAAAAATCCGTTAGCATTGTTTGCAACCGATTCGCCAGACGCCCGCAAGGAGCAGGGGAGCCATGAGGCAGATCATCACGGTTGCAACCATGAAAGGCGGTAGCGGCAAGAGCACGGTGGCAAGTTGTCTTGCGATTCATTGGCAGCTTGCAGGCCGCAATCCCGCGGTCATTGATGCCGACCCGCAGCGTTCGATTGCACGTTTGGCAGCCCGCGAACGCGGCCTTGGCGGCGTTGAAGTCGTCGAAGATTCTTCGGTGGACGCATGGAGAACGGCCCGGAAGCTTGCCGGCAGCGGCCGTCAGGTCGTAATCGACACGGCCGGATTCCGCTCCGAAGCGACGCTGGCTTGCATTGCCGCGGCGGACTTTCTTCTCGTGCCCGTCAAGGCATCTCCGCTCGACATCGATCGCATGCTGGACACGCTCAATTCGCTGATTGAGGCTTCGGGTGGCCGGCGCCCGCTGTATCGGTGTGTTCTCACGCAGACAACAAGAGACTCGGTCATCGCGAAACATGTTCGAGCTGAATTGACCGAGGCAGGCTTTCCGGTGCTCAATACCGAAATGAACAACCGCGTCATCTATGCCGAGGCAGCGCTGTGGGGTGCCACGCCGACGCTGATCGAGCCGGCGGGCGCCGCCGCGCGCGAAATCGCCGCAATCGCGGCCGAGATAGACGGTCTGACGGGCCTGCAAGCGGCGGCGTGAGTGATGAACAAGAAGAAACTCCCCAAGGCAATTCGACCGACTGCAAGGAAACCGGCCACTGAGGCGGCCCGCCCATCGCGCGCCGCCACGCCCGACGCAGGGAAGGTCTCGCCATCTCGCTCAAAAGCCGGCGCTACTGCCGCCGTCGACAGCGACCGGCGGCTTCGCGCGACCAAAGTGGTCGACCGATTTTCATTCTGGTCGGGTGTTGCGGGATTGCTTCCGATTCCGTTCGTCGATCTTGCTGCGGTCGCCGCGCTGCAAATCCAGATGCTTCGGCTGATCTCGCGAATTTATGACGTGCCTTTCTCGGAAAATCGGGGGAAGGCATTGGTCGCCGGGATTTTCGGCACGGTTATTCCCGTGAGCACCGGTGTCGGAATGGCAAGCGTGGTAAAGAGCATCCCGATCGCCGGAACGGCGGTCGGAGCGCTTGCAACGCCTGCGCTGGCCGTAGCCGCGACTTACGCGATCGGCAGAGTGTTTATCCAGCACTTTGCCTCGGGCGGTACGCTGCTTGACTTTGAGCCGCCGAACTATCGCGAGTTCATCTCACGGGAAATGCAGTCGCATCTCGGGCGATCATCAAAAACCACGTCCGCTCGCTCAGAACCGACCTGAAAGTTTTCGGGGTGCTGCCTGTTGCAAGGCAGCGCTATAGCGCCCTCTTGCCGCCGGTCTTCGTCGCCTTCTCGGCATCCCACCACCACACGGCCGGAAATGCGGACATGCCGTATTTCGGCATCGTCTGCGGGTGACTGAACCTGTTCCACCGTGCGGTTCGCAGTTTCGAGTAGCTCCACTGCGGCACAACATAATGGTTCCACAGCAGGACTCGATCGAGTGCCCTGGCAGCCGCCACGAGTTCTTCGCGGGTCTTCGCGTAGATGAGTTTCTCGATGATCGCGTCGACGGCCGGATTTTTGATGCCCATGACATTGTCCGATCCGGCCTGATCAGCCGCGGCCGAGCCCCAGTACCCGCGTTGCTCGTTGCCGGGCATGAGGGATTGTCCCCACGCAAACGTGATGATGTCGAAGTCCCAGCTCCGCAGTCGGTTTTCGTACTGCGCCTGATCGACAGTGCGCACTGATACGGTAATGCCGACTTTCTCGAGCGACGGCTTGTAAAACAGGTAGACACGCTCAAACAGCGGCGCATTGGTCAAAAGCTCGACCTCGAAAGGGGCGCCGGTCTTGGTATTGACGATTTGCTGATTGCGGATCTCGTAACCCGCTTCCTTGAAAAGACGCAGTGCCTCGCGGAGATTGTGGCGTACTGCGGTTGGATTGCCGCCGACCGGATTGCTGAACGGGGTGGTGAACACCTCTTTGGGCACCTTGTCGCGCACGCTCTCCAATATTTCGAGCTCGCGTCCGCTCGGGAGTCCTGTTGCTGACAGTTCGGATATTCCTTCAAAGTAGCTTGAGGTGCGTGTGTATTGCCCGAAGAAGATTTTCTTGTTCATTTCTTCGAAGTCGAAGGCGTAATTAAAGGCCAGCCGTACGCGCGGATCCCTGAATTTGTCGCGGCGCAAATTGAACGCGAAGGCCTGCATCAGGCCGATGCTGTTGATCGGAAACTCCTCAAGAATAACGCGCTTTTCCGTGACTGCCGAAAAGTCGTAGGCTGTCGCCCAGTTTTTGGCGCTGTTTTCCGTCCGCCAGTCGACCAGATCGCCCTTGAAAGCTTCGATCGCAATCGTCGCATCGCGAAAATATTCGTACCGCAGATTGTCGAAGTTATCGCGGCCGATGTTGACGTTAAGAGCCTTTCCCCAATAGTCCTGCACGCGTTCGTATGTGATGTTGCGGCCGGCAGAAAATTCCTTGATGCGGTAAGGGCCGCTGCCGAGCGGCGGTTCAAGTGTCGTCTCGCCGATTGAGCGCTTCTTTCCTTCACTGTCGGTTCCGTCCCACCAGTGTTTTGGCAGGACGGTAAGTTGCCCCACAGCCTGCGGCAATTCACGGTTTCCAGTGCCGTCAAAACGGAACGTGACCTCGCGCTCGCCGGTCTTTTCAGCCTTGATGACCTGCCGGTAGCTCGCAGCGGCCTGCGGGCTGAACTTCTTGAAGGCATCAAATGAAAAGATCACGTCGTCGGGCGTGACCGGCTTGCCGTCATTCCATTTCGCATTCGAGCGCAAGCGAAATGTCGCCGAAGAAAAATCGTCTGGATGGGCGACGGCTTCGGCGAGGAGGCCGTAGGTGCTGGCCACTTCGTCGAGCGCCGGCACCATGAGGGTGTCGTAGAGAAATTCAATGCCGTTCACCAAGGTGCCCTTGGCGCCCCCAATGACGAGATTGAAGTTGTCGAAACTGCCGAGCGCGATTTGCGACGCGGCGCCACCTTTCGGGGCGTTCGTGTTTACATAATCAAAATGTTTGAACCCCGTGGAATACTTCAGATTGGAAAGTTTCGAGAGACCGTGCCGCCAGGTGGCCGGTTCGCGCGCGTGTGCCGCCGAAATTTGCAATGCATTTTTTAGCGCCGGCGGCCCTCCCGCGAGCACGAGGAGAGCGGTTTTCATCAAGGATCGGCGGTCCATTGGCACTCCAGATACTGAGCCCGCGCAAGACGGCCATTATGCGCGAACCGCACGGATTTTGAAGGCCGTCCGGTTCAGCGCCGCCGACGCCTCTGCATCGCAGACGCTTTCTTTTGGGAAAGCACCGTGTCGCCGCCGGCCAGTATTTGGACGGAGGCTGAAAAACAACAAGGCGCCGAACAGAAATCCGGCGCCTCGTCGGAGGTTCAGATCATCGATGGGCCCTCAAGGGACCTATCTCACAACGCTCAGCCTGGGCAGACCGAGAGACCAGTGCAAGCACCAAGGGTGTAGTTCGCCTGTTCGCTGCCCGCAGCCGCTTCCAGCGCCTCGTCGGAGGCTTCAAAAGCCAGTACGTCTTCTTCCTTTGTCATGGCACAATTCCTTTCGTTTGCCAGCGGCGCCGGCAGTGAGAAGGTCGATTAGAAAACCAGAACGCCCCCCCAGCGCCATGCCCTATGATCCGATGCGAGTTTTGTAATGTCAATTGGGGAAAAGCCTATCCCTGCAGTTACTTATGACCGTTCCACGACGAAATGTCCCGAGCGATGGCCCCATCTGGTTGCAGGTCGAGATTCTTAACTTCCTGCAGTTGCTGGCGGGCGACGTAGTCCCGCGCCCGTTTGGGCAAATTCCCGCGCAAATTCAAAAGCCTTGGCCCGCGTTCCGCGATGCAGCAATGGTCCCGCTCGGTTATAGTCCTTGGGTACTGTGCGAGGCCGCATGGATTCTTTCTACGACCGCCTGATCAATCGTGCGGCGACGATCGACGAGCTCCTTTCGGACGACTTCGAAGCCATACCCGAAGAAAAGGATGGTGCTGGCTTCGGTCAACGCCGTCTCGCCGCGTGGTGCCAATCTGCCGCGGGCGGCGATCGGTCGCTCTTTGAGCGCAGGATCGAACGCGACGGGTTGGATTTCGCCCGCGTTCTTGCGCGGCTGACGGCTGCCCGGCGAAAGCCGGTCGCGCCGGAGCCGCTGTGGGTTGCGGACGCCACATGGATCCTGCCGGCTCTCGAAGGGGCAACCAGGTCCGCAGCCCGGCCGCCCGGGGCTCAAGCCGAGCCGGTGGCATTCGAGCACCTTTTGGCCGGAGCGGTTGAAAGTGCTGAAGCGCTGCTGCGATCGGGATTCGGCGACGAGACAACCGCAAACCTGAAGGCATCCGCATACGATTGCCTGCGGCGCGCGCTTCTCACCCAACTTTCCGAGCTGGCCGCGCCGGCGCTTTACGAACGCTTTGCAGCGATGCGGAACGCGGCTGAAACCGCGGGACTTCGGCAGGATTCCCGGACGTCGCTATACGACAAATTCGTTGCCGAAATGAGGGCAGGCGGCTTTCGGCAACTCTTCGAGGAGAAGCCGGTGCTGTTGCGGCTGATCAGTACGATCGTCCGGCAATGGATCGAAACCTCGCGCGAGTTCATCCAGCGGCTTGATGCCGACCTGCCGTTCATTCGCAGCGTTGTACAGGCCGGCGGGCAGGGCGGAGTTGTTCAGATTGAAGGCGGCTTCTCCGACCCGCACAACGGAGGCCGCTCGGTCAAGATCGTCATTTTCGCGGACGGCTCGAAGGCCGTTTACAAGCCGAAAGATCTGCGGGTCGATGTCGCCTGGCAGGAACTGATAGATCGTCTGAACCGCGCGGTACCTCCGGTCGAACTGAAAACAGCGCGCGCGCTTGCGCGCGACGGCTACGGGTGGACCGCATGCATCGGGCATGCCGGCTGTGCTACGCCCGATGAATTCAAGACTTTTTTCAGGCGTGTAGGGGCATGGCTCGCGCTCTTCCATTGCTTCGCCGCCAACGACATGCATCAGGAAAACATAGTTGCCGCCGGAAGCCATCCCGTGCCGATCGATCTGGAGACCATCCTCCAGTCGTCCGGCGGCGATCGCAAACCCCCCGAGCCGGAAGACGCCGCATTTGATGCCGCCACGGAAAAGCTCGCCAGCTCGGTGATGGCGACGGGGCTGCTTCCAGCCTATGGCCGCGGTCCGGACGGCAAGGTTTTCGCCATGGGCGGCGTGACGGCCGACTGGAATACGAAAATCAGAATCAAGTGGGACAGCGTCAACTCCAACGACATGCGGCCGACGCGCCAGAAAGACGTTGTCACGAACAATCCCAACCTGCCGCACGTGAACGGGCTTTACGCGAAATTTTCCGATCACATCGAGGAACTGATAGCGGGCTTTGACGCTTATGCACGATTTCTTCTGGAAAAAGGAAAGAGTGCTGGGTTGTTCGACGGCTTTTCCGGGCTTGCTGTCCGAAAGGTCGTTCGGGCAACACGGTTCTACGCCATGCTGCTCCAGCGTTTGAAAAATCACAAAACGATGGATGACGGCGTGGTGTGGTCGGCGCAGGCGGACTTTGTGGCGCGGCTGGCCGATTGGGATGCGGACGAGGACCCGCTTTGGCCGGTCCAGCGCGCGGAAAGATCCGCTCTTCTGACGCTGAATATTCCACACTTTGTCTCGGCGACAGACGGCCATGAGCTGAAGGATGAAGCGGGGTTTCGGATACGGCTCCCGTCAACGGACGGCCTCGCGCGCGCGCGTGCGCGTTTCACGCATCTCGATCGTGACGAGATCGAATGGCAGGTCAAGGTCGTCAAGATCAACACAAACTCGCTTGCGGCCGCCGGCCGGCCGCCGGCATCGCCTGCACGTCGGCAGCTGCCGGAATTGCGAGGGCCGGCGCCTTCCGATTTGATTTTCCGCGCCGAGGCGCAGCGGGTCGCCGATGAACTGGCGCGTTATGCGATCCGGCGCGGTCGGGCCGCCGCCTGGATCGGACTCGATTGGCTTGGCGATGCCGAGGTGTTCCAGCTCGTGACGCTGGGAGCGGATTTGTACAACGGCGCCGCGGGCGTTTCTCTTTTTCTGTCTGCATACGCTGCCGTCACGAAGCAATCGGCGTCAGGTGATCTGGCCCTGGCCGGTGTTGCCCGGGTGCGCAAACAGCTCAGATCGCGCAATGCGGCGAGAATCGTCCGGTCTCTCGGCCTTGGCGGTGCGACGGGTCTCGGCTCGATCGTCTACGCACTGACGGTGATGTCGCAAAATTTGCGCGATCCCGCCTTGCGTGGCGATGCTCACCGTGCGTCCGAGCTAATGACCGACGAACTGATCGCGGCAGACAAGCGTCTGGACGTGATTGGAGGAAGTGCCGGTGCGATCCTTTGCCTGCTTCGTCTGTACCGTGACGAGCAATCCGGGGCGGTGCTTCGTCGTGCCATCAAATGCGGCGAACATTTGCTCGCGCAAGGCCGGCCGGGTGACCCGGGGCGGCGCAGCTGGGTTGGGCAGGGCCTGGGTTCACGCCCGCTCAACGGAATGTCACATGGCGCAGCCGGATTTGCATATTCACT
Source organism: Pseudolabrys sp. (assembly GCA_035701845.1). GTDB lineage: Bacteria > Pseudomonadota > Alphaproteobacteria > Rhizobiales > Xanthobacteraceae > Pseudolabrys. The sequence goes on from DASSRJ010000132.1 coordinate 10,467, forward strand.
CGCGGCTCTGTCTGCGGTGACGGGGCGCGAAGATTTCGCGGCTGCCGCACAGGAGTGCGTCGCCTTTGAGAATTCCACTTTCAGTTCGCAGCGCGGCAATTGGCCCGACCTGCGGGTTGAGGGCGGTGAAGCCTGGCCGTGCCAGTGGTGTCATGGGGCGGCCGGCATAGGTCTCGGCAGGATCGGCATGGCTCGCCTGCCAGGGACAGGCGGCGCCATCCTGGAGACCGATGTTCAGGGCGCAGTCGAGGGCACACGGGCCGCATGGCCTGCCTCCCTCGATACGTTGTGTTGCGGGACAATGGGCAGCGTCGAATTTCTGTGCGAGGCGGGCGATCTGCTCGGACGCGACGATCTTCAAGAGTTTGCCAGACGCGAATTGGCCAACGTGCTGCAATACGCGGCGGACGCAGGCGACTATCGTTGGAATAGCGGAGAGCGGCGATTCAACCTGGGCCTCTTCCGCGGCATGGCGGGGGTCGGTTACACCGCCTTGCGGCAGGTCGATCCTTCGCTGCCCAATGTGCTTATTTTTGAGTAGTTACGCGGCGGCTGGCCCGCCCTTTCTGTCTTAACCGGCGGGAATTCCGGGCGATCCAATGTCGCTCCAGGCCGGTTTGCGACAGCTCGAGGAGGGCGGTTGCGCGAATTGAGCGGCTCTTGCCGTGGCACTTTTGTCGCGCGACTATGGCGTCAATGAGAAGCCGGTCGGAAAGTGATGTCCGGTAAGGGAGGTTCTATGAATACAACTTCAAAATTTACACCGCTGGTTGCAGCACTCATTCTAGGCGTTGCAGCAGGAGCCGCTGACGCAAAGGACAAGGTGAAAGTCGGCTTCATTGGTCCACTGACCGGCGGCGTATCCGTGAACGGACTCGGCGGGCGTAACTCGGCTGATCTTGCGGTACGCCTGCGCAATGCCGATCCAAAATCAAAATACGAGTACGAGCTGGTCGTGCTAGACGACGAGTGCAAGCCGAACGTCGCGGTCCAGGTCGCCACCAAGATGGCAGCCGACAAGGACATTATTGCGGCCGCCACGCACTACTGTTCGGCGACGGCGATTGCAACCGTCGACGTCTATCACAAGTTCGGCTTCCCGGTGATCGTGTGGGGCGCCGTGCTTCCCGACATTACCTACCGCAACAAGTACGAGGAGGTTCATCGCGTCAATGGCACGATGATCAACCAGAATGACGCCAACGCCGAATTGATTTCCAGGCTTGGCTACAAGACCATCGCCGTCATTCATGACACGACCGATTACGGCAAGGGACACAACGAATATTTCAGCAAGGCACTTGCCAGGATTGGCAAGGCGAAGATCATCGGCACGTTCGGTGTAACCGCGGACCAGCAGGATTTCACCGCCGAGCTCACCAAGATCAAGGCGCTCAACCCCGACGTCATCTATTTCGGCGGCCTGACGCCCATCGGCGTGCGTATCCGCTCGCAGATGGATAAGCTCGGCATCAAGGCCGTGTTTGACGGGACATCCGGCATCGTATCCGACGCTTATATTCAGGGCCTGGGTCCGCTGGCCGAAGGCACGCTGGCTTTTCGTGAAGGCGCGCCGACCGAAAAGCTTCCCGGCGGCAAGTTCTTCATGGAAAAATACAACGCACAGAAATACGACAATCCGCCTGAAGCCTACGGCGCATTCGCCTATGCGGCGATGGACATGATCCTGGATACGATCGAGAAGGTCGGTCCCGATCGCAAGAAAGTCATCGCGGACCTGGCGAATGTGAAGGACCGTGACTCGATTGTCGGGAAGATCACGTTCGACGATCACGGGCAGAATACGGTGCCCGTAATCACAAAATACGTCGTCCAGGACGGCAAGTTTGTCGAGTGGGTCGACAGCGAATATGCCAGCGGCAAGCGCAAGCTGCCCGGGCAGAAATAAGTTGATGCGGCCGGGGCCGCGGCAGGCGCGGCCCCGCTTCCTTTAACGCCTCATAAGATCGCCGGACATGGACGCGGGCCTGCTCGCTCAATACGTCATGAATGGGCTGATGCTCGGCATGATGTATGCGCTGGTGGCGGTCGGGTTCACGCTTTTCTTCGGCGTGCTCGATGTCATCAAATTTTCCCACGGCGATGTGCTGACCGTCGGAGCCTTCACGGCGCTCGCGACTTACGTCGGCCTGCGCATGCTGGGGCTGAATTCAAACTGGTTCGAGCTTGTGGTCATGCTCGTGGTGGCGACGCTGGCCATGGCGTTTCTCGGCATGGCGATCGCCCGCTATCTCGTCATGCCGCTGCGCTCGGCGCCGGCGCTCAACACGCTGCTGATCACGCTGATGTTGGGCACTGTCCTGCGGGAGTCTGTCAGGCTTTTCTATCCGCAGGGTGCCAATCCGAAGCCGTTTCCGGCCTTGCTTCCCCGGGCCTCGATTGATCTGGGCGATTTCAATCTGCGGCTCGACAACGTCCTGATGCTGACCGGCGGCGTCCTGGTGATCGTCGGTATTCAATACCTGCTCAATCGCACAAAGCTTGGCCTGGCCATCCGCGCCGTTGCACAGGACGAGGAAACCGCGCGCACGATGGGAATCAATTTCACTGCGATTGTTCTGGTGACTTTTGCTCTCGGCTCCGGCCTTGCGGCCTTTGCGGGCGTGATGAATGGCCTCTACTACAACGAGATCAATTTCGGGATCGGCCTCTATCTCGGCGTTGTCGGGTTTTCGGCCGCCATTGTCGGCGGTCTCGGCAGCATCTATGGCGCGATTCTGGGCGGCTTCCTGTTTGCCGGCCTGCAGACGATCGGCACTGTTATGCTTCCGTTTGCCAGCGCCTATAAGGACGTGTTTGCGTTCGCGGTCGTCATCGCCATCATGGCCTGGCGGCCGACCGGCCTGATCCGCGAAAAAATCAGCGAGCGGGTCTAGCGATGGCAGGGAAAGGACATACCACGGTCTGGCCGGGCGTTATCGCCCTTGCGATTGCGACGGCCTATCTCATCGCGCTGCTCGGCGCCGAAAAGCAGAACCTGATCATTATCCTGCTGGCGGTCGGGATCGTGGCAGTACTTGCCGCCGCCTGGCTCGGTCTGCTCGAGACTGTGAGCACATCGTTCGTTGAGCACGAAGACGCCCTCGCAGTTTGCGCCATCGGCGCGGCCTGCGCGGTGGCTGCGGTTTTTCACGACAATCATTTCGTGCTGTTGCTGGTGATCACCGTGCTGCTGTATTCGGTGGCGACGCTCGGCCTCAACGTCCAGTTCGGCTATGCCGGCGTTCTCAATTTCGCCGGCGCATCGTTTTTCGGTATTGGCGCCTATACATCCGCTGTCCTGAATGCCTACACGGCGGTGCCGCATTTGCTGGTTCTCCTGGCCGGCGGACTGCTGGCGGCCTTCGCGGGCTCGCTTTTGCTGCTGCCGGTGTTGCGGACGCGCGGGCATTACGCTGCGGTCGTTACCATCGCCTTTGCGCTGCTGTTCAAGACCTTCCTCGAGGTGAACGACGTGCTCGGCGGCCCGCAGGGGATGCAGGTCAAGGGCATGCGCATTCTGGGCTGGTCGTTCAACGACAACATCGCGATCGGAAAAATCTCGCTGTCGTTCTACATGAACTATTTCGTTCTCAGCCTGCTGCTGCTGACCGGCGCATTCGTCCTCGTGCGCCGGCTCGAGCGGTCCTGGATCGGGCTCAATCTCGACGCCCTGCGGCTTGATGAAACCGCAGCCGGCTGCTTCGGCCTCGATATCGTGCGCTGGAAAATCACTGCCTTCCTGATCGGCAACTTTCTCATCGGTATCGCGGGGGCACTGTTCGGAATGGTCGGCGGGTTCGTCGCGCCCAACAATTACACATTCGCGGACTCGCTCATTCTGGTTTCGATCCTGCTGCTTGGCGGCATCGGCAATCCGTGGGGGCTTATGGTCGCGACCATCATTGTCGTGGTCGTGCCGGAGAAACTGCAGACCATCCAGGAGTACCGGTTCCTGCTCTACGCGCTGATGGTCATCGCGGTTCTGCTGTTCCGTCCTGAAGGGCTGCTGCCGCGGCCTGTGCGCCGCTATTTCCCGGGTTGGCGGTCATGAACGCTTTGCTCGAAGCGCACGGTTTGTCCAAGCACTTCGGCGGCGTGCAGGCGCTCGACGGGCTCGATCTCGCGGTTACGGCGAACGAGATTCTCGGGCTGATCGGCCCCAACGGCTCCGGCAAGACGACGTTTTTCAACGTGATCACGGGGATCTACGACGCCGACACCGGACGCGTCACGTTCGACGGCGCGGATGTCACGAATGCGAGCGCCCGCGCAATCTATCAAGCGGGCATATCGCGCACATTCCAGCGCTCGCGGCTGTCTTTGCCGCTCTCGATCTTCGACAACATCATGATCGGCAACCACAAACGCCTCAATCAGGGCCTGTGGTTCAACTTGGCCAGACGCGGCAGCTTCAAACGCGAATTCGAACGCAGCTACGCAGACGCGCGGGCGCTGGTGGAGGTGTTCGAGCCGGGACTGGCAGGGCGCATGTTCGAACCAGTCGCCGGCCTGCCGATGATCGACCGCCGCCGCATCGAGATCTGCCGGGCGATGATCAGCGCGCCGAAACTTCTGCTGCTCGACGAGCCTTCGGCAGGGATGACGCATGACGAAACGGCGGAGCTCATGAACGATATTCTGCTGGTGCGCAAGCGCAACAAGGATCTCACCATCATCATCGTCGAGCACGAGATGGGCGTGATCGAGCGTATCACCGATCGTTGCGTGGTGCTCAATTTCGGGCGGAAGATTGCCGAGGGTCCGTACCGCACCGTTGCCGCCGACGCCCAGGTCCAGGAAGCCTATCTGGGAGCGGCGTGATGGCGGGCATCCTTGAAATCGAAGACGTCTACACGGCCTATGACAAGGCTGATGTGCTGCAGGGTGTGTCGCTGAGCGTGAATGCCGGGCATATCACATGCCTGCTGGGCTCGAACGGCTCCGGCAAGACCACGCTGGTGCGTTCCGTTCTCGGGCTGACACCGGCGCGCGCGGGCCGCGTCGTCTTCGACGGTATGGATATCACCCATCTGCCGACCCACAAGATCATCGCGGCGGGAATCGCGTGCATTCCCGAAGGGCGCAAAGTTTTTCCCAAGCTGACGGTTGAGGAAAACCTGCGCGTGGGTGCCTACCAGGAACGGTCGGACAAGGCGGCCGCGTCGCGTCTTGCCGAGATTCTGCAGATTTTCCCGCGGCTCGCGGAGCGCCGGACCCAGCTGGCCGGTACCATGTCCGGCGGCGAGCAGGCGATGCTGTCGATCGGGCGTGGCCTGATGTGCGCGCCCAAGCTGCTGCTCATCGACGAGCCGTCGCTCGGGCTTTCGCCACGGCTGGTCAAGGAGAACTTCAAGATCATCCAGGGCATCAATGAGCGCGGTATCACGGTGCTTCTGGTCGAGCAGAACGTGCACCAGACCCTTGCGATCTCCCACTTCGGTTTCGTGCTATCGAAGGGGCGCGTTGCCGCGCGCGGCAATCCGGCCGAGCTCGCGGCGCAGCCTGAAGTCCGCGATGCATATTTCGGTTAGGTCATGACATCTTCAGTCGAGCTCACGCGGGACCTCGTCCGCTTCAACACCATCAACCCGCCGGGTGCCGAGCGGGCTTGCGCTGAAACTCTGGCCGCTCTCCTGAAAGATGGCGGCTTCACGGCCGACGTCGTGCCATTCGGCGATAACCGCGCGCAGATCGTTGCCCGCATCGGCGGCGCTTCCGGAAAGCTGCCGATCGGATTTACCGGACATCTCGATACGGTGCCGCTTGGCGCGCAGCCCTGGTCGGTCGATCCGCATGCCGGCGCGATCGTCGACGGAAAGCTCTATGGCCGCGGCTCGTCGGACATGAAAAGCGGCGTGGCGGCCTTTGTCGCCTCCTGCCTGCAGCTGTCCGGCAGGCTCGCGGCTACGCCCGGCGTGGTGCTGGTCATCACGGCGGGGGAGGAGACCGGCTGCACCGGTGCCGCAGCGATTGCGCAGGAATTCAAAGGCCTGCCGAAAGTCGGCGCCTTTGTGGTGGCGGAGCCAACCGGCAACCGGCCTTTGGTCGGGCATAAGGGCGCGCTGTGGCTCGAGGGGATCACGAAAGGGCTGACCGCACACGGCTCGATGCCGGAGAAAGGCGTCAACGCAGTCTATAAGGCCGCCCGCGCGGTCACGGCCTTGCAGGACTTCGATTTCAATGTGGCGCGCCACGATGTGCTCGGCGGTCCGACGCTGAACGTCGGCACCATCACCGGCGGTCTCAATATCAATTCCGTCCCGGACCGTGCCGCCATCGGCATCGATATTCGGACGATTCCGGGACAGAACCACGCAGGAATCCGCGAGCAGCTCGCGAGCTATCTTGGCGCCGATGTCGAGCTCGGCACCAGGCTCGACGCGCAAAGCGTTTGGACCAACCCGAACGATGCCTGGATCGCGACAGTCGCACGCACCGCCCGCGAGATTGCCAAAGTTGGCGGCGAGGTCGGCGCTGCGCCGTATTTCACCGATGCTTCGATCCTGACGCCGGCGATGGGAAACCCGCCGACGGCGATCATTGGACCGGGAGAGCTCGAACTCGCCCATCAGACCGATGAGTATTGCCTGGTGTCACGGATCGAGCAGGCGACCGGGATCTATTCGGCGATTATCCGCGACTGGTGCGCCATTTAGCGCTTTGCCGGCGGCAGATGTTTTTCGGCCTCGCGCGCGGCGCCTTCCATTGTCATGAAAGTCGCGCCTTCCTTGGCAAGCCTATCGACCATGTCCTCCAGCGCCAGCATGCGATAACCCCGTCCGATCACGTAAGGGTGCATGGTGTAGGTCAGAACGCCCCAGTCGACGGTCTTTTTCATGTAAAGGAATTCGTCGAACCAGTTCTGCAGGACCGCGCGCGCCGGCTGCATGCCGGCGAGGATCGTCGCTTGCGTGCGCACGAACTCGAAGTGCGGGTAGTCGTCGAGCGACCAGCTGATCGGCATTTCAATCAGCCCGGTTGGCTCGCCGAAATGATAGGGCTCTCCAAGCTTTGCGACATCGCCGCGCCGTGCGCGGTAAGGCACGTAGTCGGATCCCATCAGGCTGGAGTCGTAGGTGAAGCCGTGCGCCAGCAGCAGGTCGATGGTGTGATCGCTCAGGTCCCATGACGGCGAGCGGTAGCCGCGCGCCTTCTTGCCGGTCAGCCGTGCGATCGCCTCGTTGGCGCGCACGAGATCGGCTTCCTCTTCCTCGCGGCTTTGGGTCGCCGGCGGGATATGGGCCCAGCTGTGATGCGCGACCTCGTGCCCGGCTTTGACGACGGCCTCGCATTCACGCGGCCAGCTTTCGATGGTGAATCCCGGAATGAACCAGGTCGCCTTGATGGCGCGCGATGCGAGAAAGTCGATGATCCGGCGCGACGCCGGCGCGCCGAATTCGCCGCGCGACAGCGGCGTAGGCGTCGTCATTCCGCGCGCGATGAAGCCGGATTGCGTATCGAAATCGAACGTCAGGCAGACGATGTGGCGGGGCATGGCATTGTCACTGTAGAGCCTCGCCTACGATACTGGCGCCGGCGCGGCATGATAGGTAGGCGGAGGGGAGGGTCAAGGTTTTGGCAGTCACGGACATCGGCATCATCGTCAATGGCGCGACCGGGCGTATTGCATCGACGCAGCATCTGGCGAATGCGTTGCTGCCGATCCGCGCCGAGGGCGGGCTGATCGTGGGAAGCGACCGCATTATGCCGTGTTTGCTTCTGGCCGGCCGTGACGAGAACCGCCTCGCCGCGCTCGCGCGCGACTGCGCAATCGATCGATGGACGACGGATCTCGATGCAGCGCTGTCGGATTCCCGGTTTTCCATATTCTTCGATGCGGCGGCGACGAAGCAAAGGGTGCCGACGCTGACCAAAGCGATCGCCGCCGGCAAGCATATTTACAGCGAAAAGCCGGTGGCGTTGTCAGTCGCGGAAGGGTTATCGCTTCTGGCGGCGGCGCGTGCGCGCAATCTCAGGCACGGTGCCGTCGAGGACAAGATCTTCCTGCCGGGCTTGCAGAAACTTGCTCAGCTCGCCGACCGGAAATTCTTCGGCCGCGTCACCGGATTTCGCCTCGATTTCGGCTGGTGGGTGTTTGACGGGTTCGAGCGCCAGAGCCAGCGGCCGAGCTGGAACTACCGGCGAAGTAGTGCCGGCGGGCTCACCATGGATATGTACCCGCACTGGCGGTACGTCGTTGAAGGCATTCTTGGTCCGATCCGGCGCATCGTCGCAGCCACTGCGACAGCCATCCCCCAGCGCGTGGACGAAAGCGGCGCCCATTACGACGTCGACGTCGACGATACGTCCCTGACGCTGGTGGAGCTCGACAAAGGCGCTGTCGGGACGATCGCCTGCTCATGGGCAACCCGGGTGCGCCGCGACGATCTTCTGACATTCCAGGTCGACGGCACCGGCGGCTCGGCAGCCGCCGGCGTGCACCGGTGCTGGGCACAGAGCGAGGGCGACACGCCGGACATTCGCCACATCAACCCCATGGTCGACATCAGCTTCGACTATCGCCGCGGCTGGAAGGAGGTTCCCGGGCCGGCTGTTCATACAAATCCCTATCGCATCGGGTGGGAGCGGTTTCTCAGGCACGTCGTTGCCGGCGAGCCCCTGGCGAGCGATCTGTCGGCGGGCATCCGTGACGTGAAGCTGGTAGAGGCCTGCTATCGCAGCGCCGCCGAGGGCAGATGGGTTGCCCTCGACGAGGCTTGATCTGCGGTTTCAGCGGTGCAGGCAGGAGTAGACCCTGACGAGGTCGCGCGCCGGCACCGGGACCGAGCGCTTGGCCTTCGCGTTATCCGTCGCTGTCTTGCAGGACAACCAGAAATAATTTCCCGCGGGATCGACAACGATCCGCTCAGGTTTGAAATCCGACACGATGATCGACAGGTACTCGATCGTCGAGAACCAACCGAGCTGATTGAGCCCAGGCGAAATCCGTTGCGATGAGACGAAGCGCGGATCGCCGAGCGCCGGATCGGAGGCGCTGCCCAATGCGAGCGCTCTCACGGCGGCTTTGTACGCCGCCCAGTCCGCGACGAATTTTGCGGTCTGAACAGCATGAATGGCCGTGACAAGAACGATGGCGCCGGTGCAAGCCCGGATCGCCGTGGCGTTGCTCAGGAATTCTGCGATTTTTGGCACACCAAAATAATCAGGCGTCGCGCCGTCCGCCTGCGTTGCATAGAAAACCGACAGCACGCCGAAGACCGGCGTGATGACGACCAGCGCCGTGCGGAGATAGTACCGGTTGCTGGCATGGACCCATTGATCGAAATGCAGCCAGTAAATCAGCAGAGCGACTGCAGTAAGGGCTGTCGCCACGAGCAGCGCAGTATCCACGGTCATGACCCAGGACAGTGCGAGAAAGAGCAGGCCATACCCGGCAAGAACCACGATCAGCAAGACAACGAGGTTCACCTGAAAAATGGCGGGATCAAAAAATTTCAACCCGGCTCTGACAAGAACGTCGGCGAAGTAGTCGTCGGGCGGATAGGCGATCTTCACGATGATCCACAGCGCCATCGCGACGAACAGCGCAACGGCCCCTCGCACGAACAACGGATGACGAAACCCACGCAACGCCAGTGTCGCGACAACGACGAATGCGAGCACGACACCGCCGGCATGGCTCAGGACCAGGGCCGCCATCGCGATTGACAGGACCGCCGCCCCAAGGACACCCCGGGCTGCATAGTGCGCCAGCGCAAGCGTCGGCCAGAACAGCGCGTGCGCCATCCACATCTCGGTCGGAAAACCGAACACCAACGGGCAGAGCAGCGCGGTCGACCCGCAGGCAAAAACGAAGATGGTGCGGTTGCGGGACCGGTCGGCGATGAAAGTCCAAACAAGACCGATCAGCGGGGCGATATTGAAAAGAAGCCCGTAGACAACGATTCCGCCGTATGGACGCCCCGTCAGCCCCACATAGGCTTCGGCGGGCCAGAGGGCGAGGAGAAAAACCGATATGCGGTTTGCGATATTGTGCCAGTGGAACGCCCACACGTCCCGGACGGCGACTGCGTAGGAAAACATTGCGCCGTCGGCGTATAGCTGAAGCTCATAAACGAGCGCGACGACGACAAAGGCGAGCGACCAGCCAAGGCCGGCGGCGACGATCAGATTGCGTAGAAGTATGTCCTCGCGGCGGGCGGGCGGTCGGGATGCAGCCTGCATTGTGTCTAGCCGCGCGAGAGCTGCTGGCGTTCCAGGAGCTGCTTGAAAACGCCACCCGCCGCTTCCGCGATCTTGTCCAGGAGCTGCTTGCCGAAGTCCGCCGATGCGGATTTTGCGTCGCCGATGACACCGTTTTCGGCGATAGCTTTCTCGTCGGTGGTCCACGGCCAGGTCACCGACTGGTCTAGAATCGTTGTGCGAACGGCATCGGCGCGGGGCGCTGCCTGCAACCTGGCAATCTGGTCAGTGCGGACGAGGTGCGGCGCGGTCGCCAGCATCATCGAGGTCTCGTTTTTCCCGCCATGGATTTCCGGCGTTTTGGAAGCCGCATTGATGTCCGCCCAGGTGGTCGGATGCAGGATGCAGGCATTGAGCCTGAAATCGCCGCGCAGATCCTGCGCCAGGGCCTCAAGTATTCCGCGATTGCCGCCGTGGCCGTTGATGATCGCAAGATTGCGCGCGGGCACGCCGCGTGCGATTTCGCGCCCCAGGTCGCGAATGAGCCGGGTCATGCCCTCGATGGACAAAGACAGCGTGCCCGGAGCCCATTCGTGCTCGCGGGCAAGGCTCACGGCCACGGAGGGCAACTGCCACAGATCGTAGGTTTCACCCCAGCGCGCGATGATGCGGCGCGTGAATTCCTCCGCCAATACAAGGTCGGTGTTGAGCGGCAGATGAGGACCATGCTGCTCGATCGAGCCAATCGGCAGGCACAGGATCGAGCTGGCGCGCAGACGCCTGGAAATCTCCGGGTAGGTCAGCTCGCCGATCGATCGGCTCGGCACGTCTTGTGGCATGGCTGATGTCAGCTCGTTGAGCCGCACTAGGCGGCGCCCGCAATGACGATATCAGCGCCGTTCAATGACGCCAGAGGAAAGCCGTGGCGGGTTAGGACGGTTCGGCGAGCGACGCCATCAGGTGGTCGAGGCGGTGCCCGGCACGAACCGCTTTTGCGGCCATGTAGCGCCGGTTATCGGCATTGATCGGGGCCTCAAGCGGCATTCGGCTGGCGATCTCGATGCCGGCCTGGGAGAGGCCCTCGAGCTTGGCGGGATTGTTGGTCAAGAGGACAATCCGCGTGCAGTTGAGCATCTGCAGCATGCGCGCGGCGATGCCGTAGTCGCGCTCGTCATCGTCGAAGCCAAGCGTCGTGTTGGCATCGACCGTGTCGAGACCGTCGTCCTGCAGCTGATAGGTGCGCATCTTGTTGGCGAGGCCCACGCCGCGGCCTTCCTGCGCAAGATAAAGCACGACGCCGCCGCCGAGATCCTCGAGCCGCCGCATGGCCAGCTGAAGCTGGTCGCCGCAGTCGCAGCGGCGCGAGCCAAATACGTCGCCGGTGAGGCACGCCGAGTGGAGCCGCACCGGCACGGCGTTCGAAAAATCCGGCTTGCCGACGATGATCGCGGTGGAATTGCCGCCGATCGCGTCGCGGAACACGACGAACCGTGCCTGCATGCCGGAATCCAGCGGCACCGAGGCTTCACTGGCCAATGTCAGCGACTGGATCGCCTCGTCGGCAAATCGCTCGACCGCTTCGGCGTCAACACTGATGATGTCCGCGTCGCGCGGCACGGCGCCGGCCGGAATCTCTGCCGCCAGCACCGCGGGCAAGCCTTGTGAGAGCTTCACGAGCTGAATGGCAGCAGCTGCAGCCGGACCAACCGGTCTTGCCTCGGGGATGCGATCGCAAGTCACGTCACCGACCAGCGCACCGATCGCGGCCGCATCGTCATCCGGCGTGAGCCGCAGCGCCATTGGCGTCCGCGCATCCAGTCCAAGCGCAAGCGCGCGCCGCGCAGTAACGATGAGTCGCGGAGTGTGCGGTGCGCAAAGCGCCATGAACGCAGCCAGTCGAGCGGTATCGAGTCCTTCGACCGGCAGCGCAAGGAGCGTTTCGTTTTTTGCCGTGATGAGGACAGGACGTCGACCGTGAAATTCGGCGAGGCCGCGACTGACGCCAACGTGACCTTTGCTGCCAAATAATACCGGGCTTACGCTACTGCGTACTGAAATCATTCCGAGACTTTCCGCTTTTTTTAGACGCCAGCCAATATAAGAACACCGAGTGCCGTGTAACCATTCCGGTCGCAAATAGGCCGAATTTGTGTCAGCCTGCTGGCGCCCGTATCCGCTGTTAACGCACGGGGCGTGCTTTTAGCTGCCATGTCATTAAGAAATTTTCCCCATAACCCAAATTGCAGGATCGGCGGTCAGTCATCCGATCCATGGTTGGAGTTTAGCAATATTTTCCGGTCCGGTGACCAGCCCCTTCCGCAGCCCTGGAGCGAAATTTTTGGACCTCTTCGGCGCGGCCTCGTCGACGAGTTGATGGTGGTCGGCCAGATCGGTCAGTCGCTCGACGGCCGCATTGCAACGGAATCGGGGCATTCGAAATACATCAATGGGCCGGCCGGCCTGACCCACCTCCACCGGTTGAGGGCCCTGGTCGATGCGGTCGTTATCGGCGTCGGTACGGCAATTGCTGACGATCCTCAGCTGACCGTGCGGCGGGTCGTTGGGCACCAGCCGGCCCGCGTCGTCATCGACCCGGGCGGCCGCCTCGGCAGCAATGCGAGGGTCTTTGGGGAGGATGGTGTCCGTCGCATCCTGGTAACCGCAGAAGGAAAATCGGCGGCTCCGGTCGCGGGCGTTGAGCTACTTCGGCTGCCCGCCACCGATGGGCACCTTGCTCCTGCGGCCATCCTTGCAGCACTTGGCGATTGCGGGATGCGCCGAATACTGGTCGAAGGCGGTGCCGACACCGTGTCACGTTTCCTGGCGGCAGGCTGCCTTGACCGGCTGCACGTGATCGTCGCGCCGATCATTCTGGGCGCTGGCCGGCCCGGCATTGCGCTGCCGCCGGTCGAGCGCGCCGATCAGGCCATGCGGGCCCCGATGCGAACACATCGCATTGACGACGAGGTGCTGCTCGATTGTGATCTTTCGGCTCAACGCCTGCCGGTTGGTTCTGCAAAAAAATCGACATGACCGACGCGAAGGGATGACGTCCCTGCGGTGATATTGGCGCGCCGGCGCGTCAGCCATGCGGCAGTTTCGTCAAGCGACAGCGCGCCGATCTCGCGTGCCGCGCTCGCCCAGCCGGCAAATATTTCCAGCTGAACGTCGCGATCATTCGGCCCCATTACCCAATCGGATCGGCGGTGGGTGACGGTGTAAGCCAGCCGTTCGAACGCGCCGATGGCATAGGCGGCGGCCTCCGGCCCGAGCGCGGGCCCAAATCCCTTGTCGGTGGCCTGGTGCCTGTTGATCGCCGCGATGATTGATGCGTCGGCAGGATCATTCGGTAGGATGTCGATACGGCCGTCATAGCTCAATGCGGCGTAGAACGGGATCGCGCGTGCGGCGATTTCCGTTGTCAGCCGGTCAAGCCAGTCCTTTGACACGAGATCGAGGAATGCCGAGGTCGTGACAAGGTCAATCGCGCCATCGAGTGCAGCCTCGAGATCGCGATTGAGATCGAGCGGAGTCGCTGTGACCCTGACATTGTCGGCGGGTGTCATCGCGTTCGCACGGCCAAGAAGGCCAAGATCATTATCGGCAAGCCGCCAGACCTGCCGCGACCGCAGGCGCCCGCTCAGTGCGCGCACCGTTGCGCCGGTGCCGCAGGCGAGATCAACGATATGGACCGATGGCAGCGCGGCGACCGAGGCTGCGACCGCCGCAATAACCTCGCGGCTGCGCGCCCGCAGGTCATAGGGCTCGCGCAGTGCAAGCCAGTCGGCGGAAAATCCGCTCACGTCAGCGCCTCCAGCGTGCGCGCCACGATTTTTGCCGAATCCTGCCAGGTTGGAAGTTTGGCTGCGGCCGCGCGGGCGCCGGCGGCGAGGCGTTTTCGCTCATCGGCGTCGGTTACGAGCCGGCCCATTGCCTGTGCAAAGGCGGGCACATCGTCGGGCTCAACCAGAATGCCGGCATTGGCCGGCACCGTATCTGGGATCGCTCCCGCCCGCGTGCCGACAATCGGGAGCCCGTGCGCAATCGCCTCACCGTAGGCCATGCCGTAGCCCTCGAACCGCGAGGCGAGGGCGAATATGTCGGCTTTTCCGTAGAGTTCGGTCAGTCGTTGCGCGGTTACTGCGCCCAGCACCGTCACGCGTTCGCCAAGCCTGAGCCGGACGATGTCGCTATCGAGTTGCGCGGCCGCTTTTGCGTCCCGGCCGCGGTCGCCTGCAATGGTAAGGTGCCACGGCAGATCGCGCAGCGTGGCAAGCGCAGCGACAAGAACATCGAAGCCTTTGCGCGGCACCACGGCGCCGACCGAGAGGATTTGCACGGCGCTGTCGCAATTTCTTGCTGTCGACGCCACGATGTCGTTTCCTGGCCGCGCGACCGTGATCTTGTCCTCCGGAACGGAATAATCCGCGACCAGTCGCTGTGCCGTCGTCTTGCTTGTCACGACCACATGTTTGGCGGCCGCGAGAGCCGCCTTTTCGCTGGCGCGCAGGGTGTTGGCTTGCGCTTCGGTCAGTCCGGTCTCCAATGCCAGCGGGTGATGGACGAGGCCCACCAGCACGTGATGTGCGCGCAGGCGGCGTGCGGCTTCGGGCAGGACACCCAGCGCGAGCCCGTCGGCGATGATGGGGCAGCCTTCCGGCACCATCAGGAGCCGCGCTTCGGCAGCGGCACGGGTCTCCTTGGCGGGCCAGGGAAAGTTCTCGCCGAGATTGATGCGCTCGACGGTCCAGCCGAGGGCTTCCAGCTCGGCGATGATGCGCCGGTCATAGGCGTAGCCGCCGGTCGGCGTGAAAAGATCGCCAGGCACCGCAAAAGCGAGCCGCTTCACCACAAGCTCGCCTCGTAAGACGCCCGCGCAACATGGGACTCGCCGAGCGTGACCCGGATCGCTTTCAGTTCGCGGCCGGGACGGCCGAGCTTGTCCGCGCGTGCGGCCTTCGCAAGCTGGTCGTAGATATGTTTGGTCAGAAATTCGGTCGTCGTGTTGACGCCTTTGAACTCGCTCAGCTCATCGAGGTTGCGATAGTTCAGCGGGGCGAGGGCGGCCTTCAGTGCTTCGTGGGCGCGGCCGATATCGATGACGACCCCATTTGAATCAAGGGTTTCTGAAAAAAAGGCCGCGTCGACGACAAACGTTGCCCCGTGCAAGGCCTGCGCCGGCCCGAACATGGTTCCCCGGAACG
Organism: Pseudolabrys sp.; assembly: GCA_035701845.1. Lineage (GTDB taxonomy): Bacteria > Pseudomonadota > Alphaproteobacteria > Rhizobiales > Xanthobacteraceae > Pseudolabrys. The sequence goes on from DASSRJ010000132.1 coordinate 25,817, forward strand.
AGTGAGCAATCATGATGTGGTCGCGGACTTCGACGGAAAACAAATGAACCCCCTAGTCGTAGGAAATGAGTTGAGCGACGACATTGCTCTTCGGATCGAGCAGCGCAGGCAGACGCGACGGCAGATCGCGAAACCGCACCGGCGGGGCAAGAAGCGCGTCGAGGCGCGCATCGCCAAGCAGATTGAGCGCGGCACGGAGCCGTTGGCCGTGCGTCCAGCGAGGCCGGTGTGACGTCGCAATCTTGCCGACCTGACTCGATATCAGGCGCAGACGCCTGCTGTGGAAACTGCCGCCCAGGGATGCAGCGACCGGCTGCTCGCCGTACCAGCTCAATTCAAGTACCGTTGCTTCCTCTCCTGCGAGCGCGATGGCTGCATCAAGACCGGTTGCGGTGCCGCTTGCGTGAAAGACGACGTCGCAATCGCCTTTTGCGGAATCCAGCGTGGCAAAGCCGACGCCGAGACGCTGCGCCAGTTGCGCGCGCGCGCCGATGGTGTCGATAAGCGTCACGTCCGCGCCTGGAAAGTGCCCGCAAAGGAACGCAACCATCGCACCAACCGCGCCGGCGCCCACGACCGCGATCCGGTCTGCCGGTCCAGGCGCCGCGTCCCATACGGCGTTGAGCGCCGTTTCCATGTTCGCGGCAAGAACGGCGCGCTGCGGCGCGACTGGTTCGGGCAGCGGCACGACGGCGTCCTGCGGAATATTGAAATGGGTTTGATGAGGGTGCAGGGCGAAAATCTTGCGGCCCACCAATTCGGCCGGGCCACTCTCGATTTCGCCGACCGTGGCGTAGCCGTATTTTACCGGGAACGGAAAATCGCCCGCCATGAATGGCGCGCGCATGCGTCCGAACTCACTGCGCGGTACCCGCCCGCCCAAGACGAGCGCCTCGGTACCTCTGCTGAGCGCGCCGAACAGTGCGCGAACCTGCACCTCATGCGGCCGTGGCGGTTGCAGCGTCTCCTGCCGGATCTCCGCCTTGCCGCGGGCCGTATACCAGAGTGCCTGGGCAGCCTTGGTCGCGCCGTCCTTCGTCACTATCGCTGAGTCCCCGGATTGGACTATTGAGAACGTTCCTGTGTTATATCATCAAGTTCGCACGGCCCGTCGGGGAATAGAAGTCGTTAACCGCGTGTCAGAACGCTCGCTTCCGCAATCGATGAATATTTGTGTCGCCGGGCGTGACATGACCTGGCGCCGCACGCTGTTCGCGCTGCTTTTCGCCGCCACCATGGTGGGATCGCTGGCGCTTGCGGCCTTTGCCCTTTCGCCTGGCGGATTGGATACCGTCGACATTGTTCTGCTGGTGCTGTTCGCGATCACGCTGCCATGGATGATCGCGGGGCTTTGGAACGCCGTGATCGGTTTCCTGATCATGCGCTTCGCGCGCGATCCGATCGCTGCCGTCGTGCCGGAGGCCGCATTAATTCGCGGCGACGAGCCGATCGCCGCCTCGACCGCCATTGTCTTGTGCATCCGAAACGAGGCGCCGGAACGCATCGTCCGTAACCTGGAGCCGATGCTCGCGGGACTGGAGGCGTCCGGCTTCGCGCATTGCTTTCACCTGTACGTGCTGAGCGACACCAGTGACCCCTCGGTGGCGAAGGCGGAAGAAGCGCGTATCGGTGAGCTCGCCGCCCGATGGAAAAATCGCGTGCCGGTGATCTACCGGCGGCGCACCGTGAATACCGGATACAAGGCCGGCAACATTCGCGATTTCTGCGACCGGTGGGGCGGCGACCACGAGCTCGCGGTTACGCTGGACGCCGACAGCTTCATGACGGCGGACGCGATCCTCCGTCTTGTCCGCCTGATGCAGGCCAATCCGCGGCTCGGAATTCTGCAGGGACTGGTCGTCGGTTTGCCGTCGACCAGCGCCTTCGCCCGCATCTTCCAGTTCGGGATGCGGCTCGGCATGCGCTCGTACACGATCGGTAGCGCATGGTGGCAGGGGGACTGCGGTCCTTACTGGGGCCATAACGCCGCGCTGCGGCTGAAGCCATTCATCGAGCACTGCGCTTTGCCAATTCTGTCGACGGATGGAACGCAGGATCGCCATATCCTCAGTCACGACCAGATCGAGGCCGCCCTGATGCGCGCCGCCGGATATGAAGTCCGCGTTCTGCCGGAAGAAAATCTCGGCTGGGAGGAGAACCCGCCGACCCTGATTGAATTCATCCGCCGTGACCTGCGCTGGTGCCAGGGCAACATGCAGTACTGGCGCTTCCTGGTTCATCCCGGCCTCGCGCCGGTCAGCCGCTATCAGCTGGGTCTCGCGATCATAATGTTCATTGGATCGCCGGCGTGGATGGCGATAATGGCGTTGACCGTCCTGCTGTTCTTTTTTGCCGATCCATCCGCCAGCTTCATGCGCGGCGACGCGGGTGTCGTGCTCTTCATTTGGGTGCTGCTGATGTGGTTCGCGCCCAAGATTGCCACTGCGGTCGATGTTCTGTTGCGGCCCGATCTTCGCCGCGCGTTCGGAGGGGGCGCGCTGTTTGCGGCAAACTATTGGATCGAGCTGGTGTATTCGATCCTGCTGGTGCCGGTGCTCTGGTTTGGGCACACGATCTTCCTGATCGGATTGCTGCTCGGTCGTGAAATCGGGTGGGTCGGGCAGACGCGCGACGACCACACGGTGCCATTGTCTTTGGCTGCCCGGACGCTGTGGCCGCACACGCTGCTCGGGGTCACTGCACTGGCGTCTTTGGCGATGACCTCGCCAGCTGCGATTCCCTACGAAGCCTTTCTGGCGGCCGGTCTGGCACTCTCCATTCCGATCGCCATGGTGACTGCCTGGCCGCGTGTCGGGGCTTTTTGCGTCCGCGCCGGTATCGGCCGTCTGCCCGAGGAAACCGCGCCGCCTGCCGCGCTTCGCGCATTGGCGTTGCCCGCGGTCGAGAGCGCGGTGCCGATACCGTCTCTCAGCCCGGTCTGACACGTGCTCGGATTACTGAAGACCACGGGCGGCATTCTTCGGTCGCTGCGCATCTACTACGGCAACCGCGCGCACGCCTCCGCCATGGATCGCCTCTACAGCCAGTTCATCAAGGATGGCGATCTCGTTTTCGACGTCGGCGCGCATGTTGGCGATCGCGTGGCCTCTTTCAGTCGATTGGGTGCGCGCGTCGTCGCGCTTGAGCCTCAGCCGGCGATGGTCGCCGTACTGAAATTGCTTCACGGCCGGAATCCCGCGGTGACCATTGAAGCCGTTGCCGTCGGCCGGGAGGCCGGGTCGGCAAGCCTGATGATCAATCCCGGCAATCCCACGGTTTCGACCGCGTCGCGGGAATTTGTCAGGGCCGCGCACAATGCTCCGGGCTGGGAAGCCCAGCGTTGGACAAAGACTGTTCAAGTACCGGTGACGACGCTCGATGCCCTGATCGGGAAGCACGGCAAGCCGGCCTTCATCAAGATCGACGTCGAGGGCTTTGAGGCCGAAGTGCTGGCGGGCCTTTCGCAGCCGGTGAGGGCGCTCTCGTTCGAATTCACCACGATCCAGCGTGACGTGGCTCGCGCCTGCATCGAGCGCTGCCGTGCGCTCGGCTTGACACGGTTCAACAGCGCGCTTGGCGAAAGCCAGGTGCTGAGCCACGAGCAATGGGTCGATGGCGATGTGATGACGGCCTGGCTGGCGGCGCTGCCGCATTCGGCCAATTCCGGGGACATCTATGCAGCGCTTGCCTGAGGCCCGGCGGGCAAAACGCGGCCGGCTGGTTGCAGCCGGCCTGGCCATGGCGGGATTCGGTCTGACCCTGCTGATCTTTTATCCCGGCATCATGACTTACGATGCCAGGTACGTTTACGAGGACATCGCCAAGCACACTCTCGGCGACTGGCAGTCGCCGGCGATGACGGTTCTCTGGGCGCTGATCGATCCGGTCGCGCCGGGTTCGGCCAGCATGTTCCTGCTGACAGCGGCGATCTATTGGCTGGCCTTTGGCCTGCTTGGTTTCACGCTCGCGGGCCGCTCCGCCGGGCTGGGCGCGCTGCCGCCTCTTTTGGCGCTGTTACCGCCGGCCTTCGTCCTTGTCGGCGTGCTGTGGCGCGACGTGCTGTTCGCGGTCACCTGGCTGCTTGCGGTCGTGCTGACTTTCGCCGTCACGGACCGTTCACCGAAACTGCGAGCGCCGGTCAAAATCTTCGCGTTCGCCCTCTGCTGCCTCGGCGTTCTGCTGCGGCCGAACTCGATCATCGCGGCACCCCTGCTTGCCATCTACATCGTCTGGCCCTTGCAGATGCAATGGAAGCGTACGGCCATCCTGTTCGTTCCCGCGATTGCCGCTTTCTTTGGGCTGGTGCAGCTCACGTATTACGGTGTGCTGGGCGCCACACGGCAGCATCCGCTGCAGTCGATCATGGTTTTTGACCTCGGCGGTATCAGCCACTTCACCAAGGAAAACCAGTTTCCCGTCACATGGAACGAGCGCGACACAGCCTTGCTGCTCAACGGCTGCTACCGGCCCACCGAATGGGATCTCTATTGGCGGCTCGAGCCGTGCAAGTTCGTCATGCACAAGATCGAAACGGAGGAAAAACTGTTCGGCACGCCCGCAATCACGAAGGCCTGGGCAAGCGCGATCGCGCGGCACCCGTTTGCGTATCTGGAGCACCGCGGCAGCTTCATGTGGAATTTCCTGGGCGGCTCTAACCTGACGATGTGGGTTGCCAACATCGAGAAACCCGATGAGACGGTGTTTCCGGATCGTCCGGCCTTCGCCGTGCTGATGATTGTGCATGACGTTCTCAAACCAACCGTCTTCTTCCGCGCCGGCTTCTGGCTGCTCGCCTGCTTGCTGATGTCGGTCCTGGCATGGCGCCGGCGGGATACCCCGGAGGGCGCATTTACGATCGCGGCCTGCGGATCGGCGTCGCTATACGTGCTGACGTTCTTCTCGGTGGGAGTCGCATCCGATTTCCGCTACGGCTATTGGGCCGTGCTGGCGAGCATCGCCGGACTGTCGGCATTGCTCAGCCCGGCTAAGACCCGGCCAGGCTGAATTGCATTTTGGTCAGCTGCGCAAAGCGGCCGTCAAGCCGGTGCAATTCCTCGAATGTGCCGGTCTCGACGATGCGTCCGCCGTCGAATACCAGAATTTTGGTCGCCTTGCGGATGGTCGCAAGACGATGCGCGATGACAAAGGTGGTGCGATTTTTCATCACCTCGTCCAGCGCAGCCAGCACGAGGAATTCGGTCGCCGCGTCGAGCGCGCTGGTCGCCTCATCGAGAATCAATATCGGCGGATCCTTCAGCAAAGCGCGCGCGATCGACAGGCGCTGGCGTTCGCCGCCGGAGAGCGAACGGCCGCGCTCGCCGACCATGGCGTCAAAGCCGTCCGGATTTGCGTCGATGAAATCAAGCGCCTGCGCGCGCGCCGCGGCGTTGCGCAGCTCCTCATGCGTCGCCTCCGGCTTCCCGATCCGCAGGTTTTCGGCAATCGAGCGGTTGAACAGCAAGGCTTCCTGAAATACCACGCCGATGTTGCGGCGCAGGGCGCTGAGCCGGATGTTGCGTATATCGGTACCGTCGATCCTGATCTGTCCGGATTGCGGGTCAAAGGCGCGATGCAACAGTGCGAGAGCCGTCGATTTACCGGCGCCCGTGGCCCCGACCAGCGCCACGGTCTCTCCCGGCAGCGCCGTGAAGGTCAGGCCTGTGACCGCGGGACGTATGAAGTTGTAGCCGAATGAGACGTTGTCAAATTCGACACGTCCTTTGAATCGTCCGGGGTCGACGGCATCCGGGCGGTCGTGCAGCGCCGGCACCGTGTCGAGAATTTCGAAGAACTCACGCAGGCGCGCTGCATCCATGGCCATGCGGTTGGCGAAGCTCACCGCCTGATCGAGGCGCGCGATCACCATGCCGGCGAGCGCCATGAAGGTGACGATTTCACCGATCGTGCCGGTGCCCTGTTTGAACAGCCAGGTGCCGAGCAAAATGATCGAGAGGACGGTCAGCGTCGTCGAGGCGCGCGTCAGCACAGACACGACCGCCCACCACGAGAGCACCGGGAACTGTGCAGCCAGCAGCCGCTCGCTGACCGACCTGAGCGCGCTCACTTCGGTCTCGACCCTTGCGAAGCTTTGCACCAGCGCGATGTTGCCGAGCGTATCGGATGCACGCTCGGCGAGATCGGAATGATGGGCCTGCACAATGCTCTGCAGGTGTTCGGTCTTGCGCAGGACCATGGCCGTGAGCATTGCAAACAGCATGCAAAGGATGATCAGCAGGATGGCAAGGCGCCAATTGATGAAAAGCGAGAGCGGCACAAGAATGAAGAGGGAGATGAAGGCTGCCAGATGCTCGCGGAAGAACCCGAGCCAGAACGCCCACAGCGTGTCCGCGCCCTGCAGCATGATTTTCATGAGCCGGCCGGAATGCGTTTCGCCGTGGTAGGCGAGCGGCAACTGAAGAATATGTTCGAAATAGTCTGTCAGCACCAGCAGACGGCGCCGGTGCGACAGGCGGTCCGCATAGAGGGCAACCCAGGTGCCGCACAGAATGGTGAACAGGCCGAAAGCGACCCAGGCAATCAGCAGCACCGAGAGCATTTCCCAGTCGGCCGAAGCGGGGCTGGCCTGTGCGCCGGCCAGGAGATTGATGACGCGGCCGAACAGCACCGGCTCGGCGAATTGCGCCAGAGCCAGTGCGACATTGGCGAAGGCAAGAAACCAGGCGAGGCGCCGGTCCGCCCCGAGCTGTTCAAGGACGCGCAGATAAAGACGCACAAAATTCATGCGCCGGAGTGTAGCGAATTTTCTCCGCTAGTTGTTGCTCGCGGGCGGGTTAGGTGCGGGCTGGGCAGCCGGCGGCGGCGTAGTTGGTGCTGCGGCGGCCGGGGCGGCCGGTGGTGAAGTCCAGGCCTTGTAGTCGGCCTCGGAAACCGTCGGCAATTTCTTGATAAAGGCGGCAATCGCCCAGATCTCTTCATCCTTTGCATCGGCCAAGGCAAAGCTCGGCATGCCGGTCATGTTGATTCCGTTCTTGACCACCCAGAACAACTGCGCCGGCGAGAGCTGGTCGGCGACTTCTTTGAGATCCGGCGGGTCGGGGTGCAGCCCTTCGGAATATTTCAGCCAGGGGACGCCGGGCGCGCCGTGACAGTTTGCGCAGCCGTGGGCGGCATACGCCTTCGCGCCGGCCCGTACGGTCTGCGCATCATTGATGTTGGCCGGAGGCTGGTCGGTTGCATGCCGGTTGATCGATGCCGTCCGCACCTGGACCAGCGCCCAGCGTACGATTCCCGGGTCCTCGGCCGTGCCTGCCACGCTGTAAAAACCGCCGAGAAAAAATACGGCGGCGCCGATGCCCACAATGATTGCAAGCGCGCCGATCAATGCAAGAAAACGCATTAGAGCCTCCACGGCATCAATTTCAAAGGATCAAACGATACACCGGCCCATCGGTGGCGAATGTTACGTTATCGTGATCATAGCTAATCGATGGGAACGGAAAAGGTTCAACCGCGCGGCTGCGCCTGCGTGGCATGCTGCGAGAGATAGGCGAGGAGCTTCATCTCGCGTCTGCCCCGGGTGACGGTATCGAGCACGAGCCCCACGGCCCCGCACAGAAATGCCAGCAACATAAGTCCGGTCGCCAGCACGGCCGTTGGCAATCGCGGCACCAGCCCCGTTTCAAGGAAGGTAACGACGATAGGAACTGCAAGGCCGATCGAAACAAGTCCCGCAATCAGGCCGAGGACTGCAAAAAAAGGAAGCGGACGCTCGGCACGATAGAGATTTGCGATCGTAAGCAGGATCCGGAAACCATCGCGCCACGTGCTGAGCTTGGATGATGACCCTTCGGGCCGCGCATAATACGGCGTCTCGATCTCTTCAACTGGCAGCCCGAGCTCGAGCGCGTGCACCGTGAGCTCTGTCTCGATTTCAAAACCGCCGGAGAGAACCGGAAAGGACTTGACGAAGCGGCGTGAGAACGCGCGATAGCCGGACAGCATATCGTTGAAGGATGGGCCGAAAACCCAGGCAACGAAAGCGGACAGGATCCTGTTGCCGGCGCGGTGGCCGGTACGGTAGGCGACCTTGTCGTGATCGACGCGGCTGCCGACGACCATGTCGAGCTGACCATCGATCAACCGTTCGATCATCCGACGGGCGCTCGGCGCATCATAAGTGGCGTCACCGTCGACGAGCACGTAGATATCTGCGTCCACGTCGGCAAACATGCGCCTGACCACGAAACCCTTGCCGCGATGCTTTTCCTCGAACACCTCGGCGCCCGCGGCGCGGGCGATTTCGGCGGTGCTGTCCGTTGAATTGTTGTCGAAGACGAAAATCGCCGCCGCGGGCAGGGCCGCCCGAAAATCCTTCACGACCTTGCCGATTGCGGCTTCTTCGTTGAAGCAAGGCACGAGCACGGCGATTCGGTACGAGCCGAAACTGCCAAGCCGGGAATCGGCAGATGTTTTGCGTTTTGGTGCCAACCGGCGCCTTAGCTAATGGTGGCTGATTCGATTCGGCCGAAATGGTAGCACGGGGCTGTTGGCCCTGCAGGGTTCGAAGAATTGGCCGCCCCGACGCCACCTTGGTTGACTTCTGCCGTCAATTTCCTCACGACACCCTTCATTTTACCAGCCGCCGGGAAACGCGTGCAGGTCTGACAACAGGACTCATCGTGATGAGTTCGACCTCGTGCAGGAAAATTATGGGCAAGCGATAGTCGTCGTGTGCCGGCCCGTCGTTAAAAAATCGAGTTCTGGCCGAGAAATGCGTTTTCGGAACGTATTGGCATCGATTAGATTCCAGTATCCGGGCAATCGGTGGCCGCAGTCGCCGGATTCTTTGTAGATTGTGCGGACCGGGCGGTGCCCGGTTATAGGGGGAAGGGTAGTCATGCAATTCCTGAGTCATACCGAATGGCCAGTGTGGTTTGGCTACGCGGCTGTCATTTCGAGCATCATCACCTGCGCGATGAAGACGATGATCCCGCTCCGTATTGTGAGCATGACCTGCAATACGCTGTTCATCATCTACGGGTTTTTCGGAGGCATATACCCCACGCTGGTCCTCAACCTCGTTCTCCTGCCGCTCAACACATTGCGCCTGCACCAGATGCGGAAATTGATTCAGGATGTGGAGGCGGCCGCGTCCACGGGAGAGACATCGATCGATTGGCTGAAGCCATTCATGGCGCGCCGCAGCTTTCGCAAGGGCGACATCGTGGTCCGCAAGGGCGACGCTGCGGATGCGATGTTTTACAGCGTCACCGGGCGCTACCGGCTGAAGGAGATGGGCATAGAAATTCCAGTGGGGCAGGTGTTCGGCGATCTGGGCTTTCTGGCGCCCGACAATCGGCGGACCCAGACGATCGAATGCACAGAGGACGGAGAGGTCCTGACTGCGACCTATCAGCAAGTGAAGGAACTGTACTTCCAGAACCCGCAGTTCGGCTTCTACTTCTTACGGCTGACGAGTGAACGCCTGTTTGACAACATCAGCAGGCTGGAACGGGAAATTGTCCGGAAGAATGAAGTGATCGCGGAACTCGGCGGGAAAGCCGTCTGAGGAACTCATTTTCGACGTTTACGAATTCTATATGCGCGAAGCGCAAGTTGACTTTCACAAGTCGCTTTGTCAGTTAGGCTACCGTCGATTCCAGGCGCTCAGCCGTGCAAGAAAAACGATCTACCTTCCGCAAGCGCGTATTGAAAACCGCGCAGATTATCCTCAGCGAAAAAGCGCCAAAGCTCGATTGCACCGTTCGGAACCTGTCGACCATGGGCGCATGCCTGCAGGTTTCCACGACGTATGGACTGCCCGCGAGCTTCGACGTCGTGCTCGATGGCGTTCGCCACCATTGCCGGGCGGTATGGAGAACCGACACCAAAATCGGCGTTACATTCTTCTAGCCTTCCCCTGGTGCCGCGTTTAGCCGTTAAAAGCTGGTGCGCTGCATCATCTCTAAAATCTGATGCAACTTTTTATCTGATAATAAAACTGTCTGTCCGACGATGGGCCGCAACGCAGGAGCCGCCAATGCGCGATTGGCTGTTTTTGCTGGCACCACCAGCTCTGATTTTCTACTTCATTGCCTACCCTGACAAATTCTATGAATTTGTCTTTTGGGCGAAAAAACTTATTGGCTGATTGCGGGATCTTCAGGTCACTCAAACAATACGCCGACCCTTTTGCCGTCCGTCCAGACGACCCGGCAATGTTTGGAGCCGACGTCACTGTCGATCGTCAGCCGGAAGACCTGCGGCAACCCGAACGTGCTCGGAACGTGAAGACCGGCACCGATGGCGGTCAGGTCCTCAACGGTACATGAGAGCTCCTGCCCGGCCGGGCCGAACTTGATGACCCCGCGCCGGTGGGTGGACAGGCGCGTGTCCTGCCTGCGCTCGTTCATGGTCTGCGAATCCGCCACTTACGAAGCCCTCTGTGCAGCCGCGTTCTCGCCCATGTCGGGCGTGAACGTCCCCGGGAGCATGTAAGTGCGCGTACGTTTGCACGTGTAACAGACAAAAGTATTGCGGTGCATGTTGCGGACGACCGGATGCGGCGTGACCGCAACATGAACCATTTCGGTCCGGCATTGCGGGCATACGGCAGTATTGTCTTTTGGGTCCGATCCCGACATCGGTTGTCGCGCCTTAAAGCCTGTCCAAAAAGGACAGGGGTTCATTTTGAACGATGCCTTCCAAAAAATAGGACACGAAGTTTAAGAATTCATTCATGAGAAGCCGGAGCGAGGGTTAGCTGCTCGCAACAGTCCCTCAGGTTGTGCCAAAACCGGCACGATTCATCGCTATTCTTCGGAAAAGGGGTCATCCCTAAGGCCGAAAAGCCGAGTGCGGGCCACCCATAGCTCTCGTCGATCAGGTGCCATTGAGCTGCAAGCATCAAAAAAGTCCTCTGTCGTTTGCGTTGGACGTAAATGCAGGCGTAAATCTTTGATCGGAGGCGTCAGCGGCCGAAGCCAGGAATCCCGCTGCAGTACCCTTGATATTCTCGGTGGCCTGACTGATGCGCACGAAATGCGGGTGCACCTGAGCTCCGAGTTCGGTCAGGCGGACGCTTGACTTGCCTCTTTTAAACAGCCGGCCGCCGATTTCCTGCTCGAGAAGCTGTATGGCCCGCGTCAGCGATGGCTGGGCTACACCGCAGCGCCTGGCGGCACGTGTGAAACTTTGCTCTTCGCACAGCGCGAGAAAGTAAGTGACCTGGCGTATCTTCATCGGCATGCACCTAGTGGGCGGCGAGCTCTAACGCGCGCGATACGATCGGTGAGGAAACGGCAACCGCGAGCCCGAGCACATAAAATACAAGCCAGATGGTGGCCACCGCGGCTTCAGAGCGGCGGTGCAACTCAGCCCGCCGGCGCTGCGTTTTTCGAAAGTCGGCCGATATACGCATCGCGACCTCCATTTCGGAGATCGGTAGCACGGGCTTTGTGGCTGGCACGGTGAGCTAGCTCACAGTTCGCCAAAAGATTGCAACGCGGGATCCGGGCCGCAATTGGCGCTCTTTTGGCCCAACAAATTCGCGCCCTTGGCAGGCGTCAGAGTTGGGCCAAAGAGGCTGCCACGCCGGGCCGATTTATCGTATCTTTGCCATTATTGGTTAGGTGCTGGATTCGACTGAAATGGCAGCCGGGCCGAGCGGGCAATCGCGAACGCAAGTGTTTGACAGGAACACACTGCTTCGGGCTCACCCCTTTTTCAAAGATCTCGGCGCCGGGGTCATAGAGCGGCTGGCGCCCCGCGTCGTAAACAGCAAAATCAAAAAAGGCGCGATCATATTTCGGAAGGGCGATGTCGGCTCGCGGCTCTATGCCGTCCGGTCGGGCGCCGTGAGGATCAGCACCCCCTCCGATCAGGGCAAGGATGCAATCTTCAACTTGATCGTCCCCGGCCAGTTGTTCGGGGAGATTGCATTTCTTGACGGCGGGCAAAGAACCGCCGACGCCGTCGCCATAGACAATTGTGAGTTGATGATCATTGAGCGGCGGGATTTCATCCCCCTGATTCAAGACGATCCCGAGCTGGCCTTACGACTGATCAAGGTGCTTTGCGGGCGGCTGCGCAGAACCAGCGAACAGGTCGAGGACATCGTTTTCCTCGGCCTGCCGAACCGCCTCGCCAAAGTGCTGCTGCATCTTTATCGGCCGTCGGCGGATGCGCCGCCAAGGATCAAAATTCAGGTGACGCAGCGGGAAATCAGCCAGATGATCGGGGTGTCGCGCGAGAGCGCGAACAAGCAGTTGCAAGCCTGGCAACGCAGGAAGTGGCTCAAGCTGGAGCGGGGCGGGATCGTGATCTATGCGCCGGATGCGCTGCGCGACATCGTGACAAGCAGCGCCCTCTAGTCGAGAAACGTCAGAGGCCTGGCGATACTCTCCAATGGTTTGCGCTCTGCGTCGACGCCCCAGCGCCACGCCACGCAGCCGGCCAGCACCATGAGTGTGGCACCGGTCAAATATCCGCCGAAGACGCTCGCGCGTGAGCCGGTCTCGATGAGGGCGCCGAACAGCCAGGGCGCAACGACGCCGCCGACGCCGGTGCCCACCGCATAGAAGAAAGCGATCGCGAGCGCCCGAATTTCAAGGGGGAACGTTTCGCTGACGGTGAGGTAGGCCGAACTCGCCGCGGCCGAGGCGAAGAAGAAGATAACCATCCAGCAGGCGGTCTGCGTGGTTTCGTCGATGAGATTTCGCAGGAACAGCCATCCCGTGATGGCAAGCAGTACTCCCGAAACAATGTAAGTGAACGCAATCATGGGTCGGCGGCCGCGCGTGTCGAACAAACGGCCGAGCAGCAGAGGTCCGAGAAAATTGCCAATCGCAAAAGGCAGGATGTACCAGCCGACATGGCTCGATGCGACGCCATAAAAGTCGGTAAGGATCAACGCATAGGTGAAAAATATTGCATTGTAGAAAAACGCCTGCGACGCCATCAAACTGAGACCAACGATCGTCCGGCGCAGATGTTGCCGGAACAGCACGTCCATCACCAGATGCAGCGGCGTTGAACGCCGCGCGCGCAATTGGGCGCGCGGCAACGCTGGCGCCGGCGGCAACGACGGAAAACGAGACTCGATATCGGCAATGACCTTTTCGGCTTCTTCCGCATGGCCGTGCGTAATCAACCATCGCGGGCTTTCCGGAATCCAGAAACGCATGAGAAAAATCAGGCAGGCGAGGGCGGCGCCAATCAGGAATCCGAGCCGCCAGCCGAAATCGGGATTGATTACCTGCGGATCAAGCAGAACCAGGGAACCGAGCGCACCAAGGGCTGCACCAATCCAGAAGCTTCCGTTGATGACGAGGTCGTTCCAGCCGCGCACGCGTGCGGGAACGAGCTCCTGAATGGTGGAGTTGATCGCCGAGTATTCGCCGCCGATCCCGGCGCCGGTCAGGAATCGAAAAAATGCGAAGCTTGCAATGTTCCAGGAGAACGCTGTCGCTGCAGTCGCTGTCAGATAGACGGCGAGAGTTATAAAAAAGAGCTTCTTACGGCCGAGCCGGTCGGTCAGCCAGCCGAAAAAAATCGCACCAAGCACGGCTCCGGCGAGATAGGCGCTGCTCGCAAGTCCGATGTCGGTATTCGAAAAACGCAGCGACGGGCTTTCTTTCAGTGCGCCGGCCAGGCTGCCTGCAAGCGTCACTTCCAGGCCGTCGAGGATCCATGTGATGCCGAGGGCGACGACGACGAGAGTATGAAAGCGGCCCCACGGCAGTCGGTCGAGTCGTGCCGGGATGTCGGTTGTCGTCGGAAGGTCGTTCTGTGCCATGACGCGGATGACTTATGTGACGCGCGGACCGGTTCCCGCGGATGGTTTTGAATGCCTGCGATGGCCGGATTTACGTAACGCAAAATAAAGCATTAACGATCCCCGTATGCGTTTTTGGCTGTGTTTTCAGGCAGGCGCGACGTCATCCGAAGGGGCCAAAAGATGCGTCAAATAACGGAATATCAATGGCTTTCCGCTATTTTTGCCCGGTGTTTGCAGTGTGGCCTCGAGGCTTGGCGTCACCTCGCAGATGATCAAATTCGCCACGATATGGCAGCCTCTCGTCAGGCATCGATCGGTGCTGCTTGGAGCGCTGCTGATCGGCGTTGTCTGGATTTTGCTGTCCTTTTTTCTTGCCAATGAACGCAACAGCGCAGAACGCGCGGCGATCCAGAATTCGACGAACCTCGCCGGAGCTCTGGCAGGCCATCTTTCCAATTCGTTGGGCGAGGTCGATCGTTCGCTGACCGTCATTGCCGCCCTTTACGCTCAACGGCCTGAAAATTTTGATCTGCTGGGGTCGCTCAAGACCAACCGGTCCTTGTCGGATGCAATATCGCGAGTAAGCATCATCGATCGCAATGGAATTGTGCGGCTGAGCAGCGATGCAAGCCTGCGCGGCACAAGCGTGAAAGACCGCGCTTACTTCAAGAGCCAGGCCGAAGCAACGACCGACGGACTCTTTGTCGGAAAACCGATCCTGTCGCAGACCGCCGGCAAGTGGACCATCGAACTCTCGCGCCGGATCTCGCGCGCCGATGGCCTGTCCGGCGGAGTTGTCGCCGCTTCGCTCGATTCGGGATATCTGACGCAAATCTACAACTCGGTGAATATCGGTCAGAAGGGATACATACGCGTCATCGGTCTCGATGGAATCGTCCGCGCCACGAGCGGGGACACGATGTACGTCCTTGGAAAGGACTTCTCGCGCGCCGATTTGTTCACCAGCCTGCAGTCGGCTTCGGGAGGATGGTACTATACCGGAAGCGGGTTGAGCGACAGCATCCCACGCCTTATCGCCTTCAGAGCCGCCAACGACTATCCGTTCGTCGTCACGGTCGGTACCGCCGTGCCGGAAATTTTCGCGCGTGTCGAGGCCAAAAAGAAGTCGGGATACTTCGTCGCCGCATTGCTGACCCTTTTAATTGGGTGCGTCACCGCGCTGAGTATCCGGGGTCAAATGCAGCGTGAGGCTGCGAGAAAGCGCCTCGAGCATACCAATATGCTTCTGGAAGCGACGCTTGCGAACATGCCGCACGGTATCTGCATGTTCGGAGCCGACGCAAAACTCGTGCTTGCAAACGATCTTTACAGCACGATGTATGACCTTGCGCCCGACGCCATAAAACCGGGAATGGCGCTTGCGGAGGTTCTGCAGCTTCGGGTCGCTGCAGGCTGCTGCCCGGCCGACTCGGAGAAATACGTCAGAGACCGGATGCACGAAGCGTTTCTGCCCGACCCCGGCTATATCATCAACAAGCTTCAGGACGGCCGGACGCTGGCCGTGTGCCGGCGCGCCATGCCCGACGGCGGCACGGTTGCCGTCCATCAGGACATCACGGCTCATTTGCACACCGAGCAGCAGCTCGATGAAACCAGGCAGTTCCTGGATTCGATCATTGAGAACATTCCGATCGCCGTCGTCGTGAAAGATGCCGTCACGCGCAGGTTTGTGCTTGTGAACCGGGCATTTGAAACGATGCTCAAGGTGAGCCGCAATGAAGTTCTCGGCAAGACGGTATTCGAGATCTACCAGAGGAACGATGCAGAAAGGATAGACGCAGCCGACGACGAGGCGCTGGCGGGCGCAATCGGCGGGTGCTCGAACGACTATGAGCTCGAGATGCCGGACGGCCAGACGCGCGTCATCGCCACGAATCGTATCGTGACCCACGATGCCGCGCGCGCGCCGAGACACCTTGTTGTCGTCATTGACGACATTACAGAAAGAAAAAGGTCCGAGCAGCGCATCGCCTTCATGGCGCATCACGACGTGCTCACCGGCCTTGCCAACCGTCTGTCGATCATGGACAAGATCGAGGAAGCGATCGCACGGCACAGACGACGCAGCGATTCATTCGCGGTCCTGCTGCTGGATCTCGATCGCTTCAAGCATGTCAACGATACGCTTGGCCATGCGGTTGGTGATGCGCTGCTGCGCGAAACCGCCGTTCGCCTGAAGGCATCGTTGCGGGAGACCGACGTTCTCGCGCGCCTGGGCGGCGACGAATTTGCCATCGTGCAGGACAGGGACAATAACCAGCGCGAAGCGGCCAGCGCTCTGGCCGATCGTATTATCGACATCATTTCCAAGCCCTTCGATATCGAAGGCAATGAAGTCAACATCGCCACGAGTATCGGCATCGCTCTCGCGCCCGAGCACGCGACGAGCTCTGACGGCCTGATGAAGATGGCGGATCTCGCGCTCTATCGCGCAAAATCGGCTGGCCGAAACGGGTACTGCTTCTTCGACCCCGAAATGAGCCTGGCAGCAAGCGCGCGTCACGAGCTTGAGAGCGAATTGCGCCGCGCGATCCAGAACAACGAACTCGAGTTGAACTATCAGCCGATCGTCGACACGCAATCACTGCAGGTTTGCGGAGCCGAAGCTCTCATCCGCTGGCGGCACCCGACCAAGGGCGTAATCCTGCCGGATCAATTCATCCCGCTCGCCGAAGAAACCGGCATGATCACGCAGATCGGCGAGTGGCTGATGCAGACGGCCTGTGCCGAGGCTGCCACCTGGCCGAACGGCGTCAAGGTGTCGATCAATCTGTCCGCCGTTCAGTTCAGAAAGAATAATCTGGTCGATATCGTGATATGCGCGCTCGCGCAGTCCGGGCTGCCGCCCGAGCGGCTCGAACTCGAGATAACGGAAACGGCGCTTATTGAGTCTGCAACCGAGTGTCTGCCGATTCTGCGCCAGTTCAAGAATCTCGGCATTGCGGTCACGCTCGACGACTTCGGAACGGGGTATTCGTCGCTGAGCCAGTTGCTGATGTTCCCGTTCGACAAGATCAAGGTCGACAAATCATTCACGAAGAATCTTACCAAACGGACGGAATGCGCTGCCATCATTGCGGCTACGCTTACGCTCGCGCGCAGCCTCGATATCGAGACGACGGCGGAAGGCGTCGAAACGCCGGACCAATACCGGCTGTTGCGTCTTGCCGGCGTGACATCGCTGCAAGGCTTCCTGTTCCAGCGGCCGTGCGCGCCTTCGGAAATTGATTTCCGAAGCGCCTTCACCATCCCCGAAATCGAAAATGCCGCATAACATCGGGCCCGCAGAAGGAGTGGAGCGCCGTCAGGGCAGCCGTGGCGGCCGTCCTGCCGTTATGCTGTCGCATCAATCGCTGATCGACGAACTTGAGGCCGCAATTGCGCAAAGAAACATTGCGTCCCGCGCCGAGATCCTGCGCCGAATTACCGATCTGTTTGCTGCCGGATCGGCCAATTTTGGCGGCGAACAGACTTCCTTGTTTGACGACGTCATGGGCCGGTTGGTGAGTGAGATCGACCATTCGGCACGCGTCGCTTTCGGCGAACGTATCGCCAGTCTGTGGAAATCCCCGCCCAGAATAACGCGTGAGCTCGCGCTCGACGATTCAATCGACGTCGCCGGCCCGGTGCTGAGGCGCTCCGAATCCCTCGACGACGATACCCTGATCACCGGCGCCAAGACGAAGGGTCAGGACCACCTCCTCGCAATATCGCGGCGCAGCCGGCTGAGCGAGGGCGTCACCGACGTCCTCGTCGAGCGCGGCGATCAGAAAGTGGTGATAAGCACGGCAGCAAATGCCGGCGCGCGTTTCTCGGAGTTTGGCTACACGAAACTGGTGTCGCGTTCCAAAAACGACAGCGAGCTCGCGCTTCTGGTCTGGGCGCGGCCGGAAATTCCGCGCGAATATCTTCTGGCGCTGTTTGAGTCGGCGTCGGAAACCGTGCAGCGCAGATTTGAGGCGGCAGACCGGAGCAAGGCGGGTCTCGTCCACGAGATGATCAAGCAGGCAGCTGATCAGCTTCAGACAAGCCTGCGCGACTATTCATCCGATTTTGCCACGGTCATGGCCCATGTCGAGCAGCTCCATGAGAAAGGCGAATTGACGGAGCAACGGCTTTGCGGATTTGCGGAACGTGGGAAGTTCGATGAAACAACGGCCGCTTTATCGCTGCTCACCGGATTGCCGGTTGGCGCAATCGAGCGGGCTTTGGTGCACGATACCGGCGATCAGCTGCTGGTGCTCGCAAAATCGATCGACCTGTCCTGGAAGACAACGCGCGCTATTCTCGCGGTGCGCAGCGGAGCCGGCGGGGAGTTCCCCGAGTATCACGAGCGGTTCAACAGGCTGAGGCCGGAAACCGCTCGCGCGGCAATTCAGTTCTATCGGCTGCGTGAACGCGCCTCCAAATCGCGAAAGTAGCTCTTCGTTCCGGTTGACGCGTCAGGCCGGTGTTTGCGCCGCGCGCTGGCCGGCCGTTGTGCCGGCGATTCTGCCGAAGACCGAGCCTGCCATCAGTCCGGTGCCTCCCGGGTAGTTGAAATAGAACAGTCCGCCTACAAGTTCGCCAGCTGCGTGCAGGCCGGCAATGACCTGGCCGTCGGTGTCGATGACGCGGCCGGAGGTGTCGATCTTCAATCCACCGAAGGTAAATGTGATGCCGCAGGTCACGGCATAGGCTTCGAACGGTGGCTCGTCGATCGTGTTGGCCCAGTTCGACTTGTTGATGGCAAGGCCTTCGGTCCGCCGCCCGTCCTTGACGTTCGGATTGAAAGTGATATCGGTGCGCACCGCCTTGTTGTAGGCCTTGATTGTTTCCAGCGCGCGCCTGGCGTCGACATCGTCCAGCCGTTTCACGAGATCCTCGAGCGTGTCGGCGCGGACCTTGGTGACCTGCCTGATGCGGTATTCGTCGCGCAGCATCGGAATAATTTTCTTGTCGAAGACCTGCCAGGCGAACTGACCCGGTTGCATGAGGATGACGCGCCCGTATTTCGCATAAGTGTAGTTGCGGAAGTCCGCGCCCTCGTCGACGAAACGCTCCCCATTGGCATTGATCATGATGCCCCAGGGGTAGGAGTGCTTCTGGAAGTTGTCGCCGACCGCAAGGTCGCCGAATTCCGGTGCGTTGCGGTCCCAGCCGACGGCGTGGCATCCGGACCAGTTTCCCGTCGGCATCGCGCCGATGTCGAGCGCCATGCGGATGCCGTCACCGGTATTGAAGCGCGTGCCGCGAATCTTCGCCAGCTCCCAGCCGGGGCCGAGGTAGCGCGTGCGCATCTCGCTGTTTGCCTGGAAGCCGCCGGCGGCGAGCACCACGCATTTTGCCTTCACGTCGACGGTACGGCCGTCGTGCTTGACCCGGATGCCTTTGACCCCGTCGTCGTCGGCGATGAGCGATAGCGCGCGCGAATTGTAAGCAACGGTGACGCCGTTCTTATTGGCGATCGTTGTGTGCGCTTCGATCAGTCCCGGACCGCCGCCCCACGATTCCACCGTAAGGCCGCCCCAGAATTTGAACTTTCCGTCGATCTTGTAGGCCTGCCGGCCGTAGATCGGGATGAACCGGACGCCCTTTTTGCGCATCCAGAGCATCGTGTCCTTGCTGCGCGTGATGAGGACCTCGCACAGGTCGGGATCGGTCCGGTATTCCGTCACGCGGCCCATGTCGTCGAAAAACTTGTCCTGCGTGTAAGTACCGAAATCGGTATTGGCGACTTCCTCGTCGGTCAGATCCGGCATCAGCGCGCGCAGGTCGTCGACGCCGTCATAGACGCATCGGAAGGCGCCGGCCGTAAACCGGGTGTTGCCGCCGGATTCTCCCTCCGGCGCGCGTTCGAGCACCAGAACGGAAACCCCATGCTCGGCGGCGGCGTGCGCGGCACAGAACGCAGCATTGCCGGCGCCGACGATCACAACGTCGGCGGAGCGGGGCAGCTTGGCTGGCGCGGGGGCAATCAAGAATGGAGGCCCGAAATCCGAGAGGGGCGGAGTTTATGTACCGGCCTCCATATGTCAACGAGCGGAACTCCAAGGCCGCAGAAAATCCTTTGTGTGATCAAACGGTTCCGCAGACGAGTTGAACTTAATGTAGTAATCGAGGTTGATGCTGGGTCGATCGATGCAGACGGGAAGCGCATGTCGGTGAGCGTCGTAATTGCAGTCATCTGTACTGCGATCTGGGTCTACCTGATCGCCGCGCGAGGCGCGTACTGGCGCGCCGGTGTGCGGGACGATACGGGCATCGGGGCGATCCCGGACCCGTGGCCACCGGTTGCCGTGGTCATTCCGGCGCGCAACGAAGCCGAATGCATCGCGCGCAGCGTGACCTCGTTGCTGCGGCAGGACTATCGCGGGCCGCTCGGCATCGTGGTCGTCGATGACGACAGTGACGATGGCACCGGTGCTGTTGCAACCGGTACCGCGGCTGGTGATACGCGGCTGAGCGTAATCAGAACGAATGGACCTGCGGCCGGCTGGACCGGGAAATTATGGGCGGTCAGCCAGGGCATTGCCGCGGCCGAAGTCTCCCGTCCCGAATACCTGCTGCTCACCGACGCCGACATTGAGCACGCGTCTGACACGCTCTCCTGGCTGGTGGCGCAGTCGGTGGGCGGCCGATATGTGCTGACGTCGCTGATGGCCAAGCTGCGCTGCGTGAGTCTTGCCGAGACGATTCATGTTCCGGCCTTCATCTATTTTTTCCAGATGCTCTATCCGTTCGCGTGGGTCGCGCGCGCCGGTTCATCGACGGCTGCAGCTGCCGGCGGCTGCATGCTTGTCCGCGCCGACGCGCTTGCGAGCGTCGGCGGTATTGCCAGCATCCGTGGTGCGTTGATCGACGACTGCTCGCTGGGCGCGAGGCTGAAAACGGTGGGGCCGATCTGGCTCGGCCTGACCAACCGCGTGCAGAGCATCCGGCCGTACCCGGCCTTTGCCGACGTCGCGCGCATGGTTTCGCGCTCGGCCTACAGCCAGTTGCGCTACTCGCTGCTTGCTTTGACCGGCACAATTTTGGGCATGGCGATCACTTTCGTTGCGCCGCCAATGCTGGCCCTGTTCGCCTCTGGATGGCCGCGATATCTTGGGCTACTGGCCTGGGCAGCCATGTCATTATCGTTCGTACCGACGTTGCGGTACTATCGCCTTTCGCCAGTATGGAGCGTAACCCTTCCCGGGATCGCATTGCTCTACATGACCTATACGTTGCAATCCGCGTATCAGCATTTCCGGCGCAGGGGCGGCCAGTGGAAGGGACGTGTCCAAGCCGGCGCGCCGAGCCTGTAATGAAGACCAGCGGACAACTTCGATCGGGCAAAGGCTCGCGCGACGAGAACTTTCCGGTCGCGTCCTGGCTTATCAAGCCACAGCATCGCCCGGCCATTCTTGCGTTCTACGAGTTTGTGCGCGTCGCCGACGATATTGCCGACCATGCCTCGCTGACGAGCGAGCAAAAAGTCGATCGCCTCAATGGAATGGAGGCGAGCCTGCTTGGTCAATCGGATCACGAGCCGGAAGGCGTGAGGCTGCGCGACGTTCTCGAAGCGCAACGACTTAGCCCGCGTCATGCGCAGGACCTGCTCGACGCGTTCAGGCAGGACGCGACCAAGCAGCGATATGCAAACTGGGACGAGTTGATCGACTACTGCTCGCGCTCGGCGATGCCGGTCGGGCGCTTCGTGCTCGACGTGCATGGAGAATCGAAAGCAACTTGGCCGGCCAACGATGCGCTGTGCGCGGCCTTGCAGATTATCAACCATCTGCAGGACTGCGGATCCGATTATCAGAGGCTCAACCGCATCTACATTCCGCTCGACGCCATGGCGGCAGCGGGCGTGAGCGTCGACATGCTGGCCCGCAATCGGGCAAGTCCCGCGCTGCGCGAATGTCTCAAGGGGCTGGTCGCACAAACCGCGGACCTGCTGAAGGAGAGCGAAGGCTTTGCGGCAAGCGTGAAGGACAGACGCCTCGGGCTTGAAATTGCGGTGATCCAGACGCTCGCCAGGCGCCTGTTGCGGATTCTCGCAAGGCGCGATCCTTTGAGCGAGCCCGTTCACCTGAGCAAGGCGCAGGCTGCCGGCTATGCGGTTCGCGGCGCGATCGGTGCCGGATTGCACCGGCTGTTGCGTGCGGTTGTACCGGCGCACAGGTACCAGGTGCAATGACGGCACAGGTCCAGCAGCCCGCGGATGCCCGCCCGGCGGCCGCGCGCGCGGGCGGCAGCTCGTTCTATCTCGCCATGCGCATTCTCGGCCGCGACCAGCGTGAGGCGATGTTCGAGATCTATTCTTTTTGCCGTGCGGTCGATGATATCGCCGATGGCGATGTGCCGGGTGACAAGCTCGCGTTGCTCGCAGCGTGGCGTGACAATATGGACGTGCTTTATGCCGGGAAGGTACCGCCCGGTCTCGAAGGCCTTGCGAAGGCGATTTCCCAATACGGTCTGCTGAAAGACGATTTTCTTGCCGTCATCGATGGTGTTGAAATGGACGCACGGACCGACATCCGCGCGCCGAGCCTCGAGGTACTCGATCTCTATTGCGATCGCGTGGCCTGCGCCGTGGGGCGTCTCTCCGTGCGGGTTTTCGGCTTGGCGGAATCCGACGGGAAAAAGCTGGCCCGCCATTTGGGCCGGGCGCTCCAGATCACGAACATATTACGTGATATCGATGAGGATGCTGCCGTCGGACGCCTTTATATCCCTCGCGAAGCGTTGCAGCTCGCCGGGATCGACACAGTTATTCCCCAATCCGCCGTTACCGACCCGCGGCTCGGGACGGCGTGCACGTTTCTTGTTGAGCGTGCACGAAGCCATTTCACGAAGGCGGACGAAGTCATGGCCAGGTGTTCACGCCGCAGCGTCCGCGCTCCGAAGATCATGGGCGTGGTCTATCGCCAGATGCTTGAGGACATGATAGCGCGTGGCTGGGCGTCGCCGCGCCAGCCGGTGCACGTCAACAAGTCCCAGCTGATATGGATCGCGTTGCGGCATGCGTTCGTCTAAGTCCGGTACTGTCCATATTATCGGGGCGGGATTGGCAGGGCTTGCTGCTGCCGTCCGCCTTACGCAGTCGCATCGTACGGCCGTCGTGCACGAGGCGACGGCTTATGCGGGCGGGCGATGCCGTTCGTATCACGACTCTGCGACCGACATGCTCATCGACAACGGCACGCATCTCCTGCTGTCGGGAAACCGTGCGGCGCTCTCTTTTGTCGGCACCATCGGTTCGGCGGCCGGCCTGCACGGCCCGAAGGAAGCGGAGTTTCCCTTCATCGATCTTGCCAACGGAAAGCAGTGGACGCTGCGTTTCGGCGAAAGCCGGTTTCCGTGGTGGGTCTTCGACAAGGACCGGCGCGTCCCGCAGACCAGCCTTGCCGACTATCTTCCGATCGCGCGGCTTGCCTGGGCAAAAGCCGACAAGCCGATCGCCGATGTTCTGAATTGCTCCGGCACGCTCTACACGCATTTTCTCGAGCCGTTGCTGCTTGCCGCGCTCAACATTGCGCCGCCGGAAGGCTCGGCCAGGCTTGCCGGCGTTTTGATCAGGGAGACCATCGCGCTTGGCGGCCAGGCCTGCCGTCCGCTTCTGGCGCGTGACGGCCTCGGGCCGGTCTTTGTCGAGCCGGCAGTTTCCTGGCTGCGCCAGCGTGGTGTGTCCGTTGCCTTCGAAGACGAACTCGTTGCGCTGCAGTTTTCCGACGGCCGCGCATCGCAGCTGCAATTCGCCAAGCACAAAGTCGGTCTCGGCGACGACGACGCCGTTATTCTTGCAGTTCCGCCTTACGTTGCGGCCAAGCTGGTGCCTGGCCTCACGGTGCCGATAGCGTTCCGCGGTATCGTCAATGCACATTTTCGCATCGATCCACCGGCCAGGCTTCCGCCGATACTCGGGGTGATCAACGGCACCAGCCAGTGGATATTTGCGCTGCCGGGACGGATCTGCGTGACCATCAGTGATGGCGGCGGCCTGTTTGATATGCCGCGCCCCGAGCTTGCGCAAAGCATCTGGAATGACGTTGCGGCGGCAACCGGCCTTTCGACAACACTGCCGCCGTGGCAGATCGTGCGCGAGCGGCGGGCGACCTTCGAGTCGACGCCGGAGCAGAATGCGCGCCGCCCCGGGCCGCAAACGCGCTGGAGCAACCTGATGCTGGCCGGGGACTGGACCGCAACAGGGCTGCCCGCGACGATCGAGAGCGCGATCCGCTCCGGTTATCGTGCCGCAGAGCTTGTCGGCGATCGGATGGAGGCCGCGGCATGACGCTGGCATTCACCGAGAAAGCGCAGGCGTCATTGCGGCGGCCGGAGCTTGAGAAATCAAACACCGCGGCCACCCAGGCGCTGCTGCAATGCCAGCAGCGCGACGGGCACTGGGTATTCGAGCTCGAGGCTGATGCGACCATTCCTGCGGAATACGTGCTGCTTCGCCATTTCCGCGGCGAGCCGGTCGACAAGGAACTTGAGCGGAAGATCGCCGTCTACCTCAGGCGCATCCAGGGGCCGCACGGGGGCTGGGCCCTCTTCCACCAGGGCGACTTCGACATGAGCGCCAGCGTGAAGGCCTATTTTGCGCTGAAAATGACCGGTGAAAGCCCGGACGCGCCGCACATGCGGCGCGCGCGCGAGGCGATGCTTGCGCGCGGGGGCGCCGTTCATTCCAACGTCTTCACGCGCGCTCTGCTTTCGCTTTACGGCATCCTCGACTGGCGCAGCGTTCCCGAGATGCCGGTCGAGATCGTGCTGCTGCCGCGATGGTTTCCGTTCCATCTGTCCAAGGTGTCCTATTGGGCGCGCACCGTTCTGGTGCCGCTGCTGGTGCTGCAGGCGCTGCGCCCGCGCGCGAAGAATCCGCTCGGCGTCCGCATCGATGAGCTTTTTGTCGGGCCGCCGGCAACGATCGGGCCGGCACCGAAAGGGCCGCATCAGCGCTGGAGCTGGTTTCTTTTGTTTCGCGGCATCGATGTCATTCTCCGGCCGGCCGTGAAGCTTTTTCCCAAAAGCCTGCGCCAACGCGCCATTAACAAGGCTGTCGATTTCGTCACCGAGCGTCTCAATGGCCAAGACGGCCTCGGGGCGATCTTTCCCGCAATGGCGAATGCGACGCTGATGTACGACGTGCTTGGCGACAAAGCCAACGCCGCGGTCGCGCGCGACTCGATCGACAGACTGCTGGTCATTCACGATCATGAGGCCTATTGCCAGCCGTGCGTGTCGCCGGTCTGGGACACGGCGCTGACATGTCATGCGCTGCTCGAGATGGGCGGTGATGACGCCCGCGCGAGTGCCTTGCGAGGGCTCGATTGGCTGGTGCCGGAGCAGGTTCTCGATGTGGTCGGCGATTGGGCGACGCGCCGCCCGCACGTCCGGCCGGGCGGCTGGGCGTTCCAGTATGCCAATCCGCATTATCCCGACCTCGACGACACCGCCGTCGTCGTCATGGCGATGGACCGCGCGCGCCGGTCGGGCGCCGGCGACCGTTACGATCCGGCGATCGCGCGCGCCGTCGAGTGGGTGAAGGGCCTGCAGAGCACCAACGGCGGCTGGGCGGCCTTCGATGTCGACAACGTTTACGACTATCTCAACAACATCCCGTTCGCCGATCACGGCGCGCTGATCGACCCGCCGACGGAAGACGTGACGGCGCGCTGCCTGTCGATGCTGGCGCAGCTCGGCGAGACGCCGGAGAACAGTGAATCTGTGGCGCGCGGCGTCCGGTATCTGCTCGACACGCAACTCAAGGACGGCAGCTGGTACGGCCGCTGGGGTCTCAATTATATCTACGGCACCTGGTCTTCGCTCTGTGCGCTCAATGCCTGCGGCATCGATCACAATTCCCCCGAAATCCGCAAGGCTGTCAGTTGGCTGGTGTCGATCCAGAACCCGGACGGGGGCTGGGGCGAAGACGGCACGAGCTACCGGCTCGACTATCGCGGCCACGAGCCGGCGGCGAGCACCTCGTCGCAGACGGCCTGGGCGCTCCTCGGCCTGATGGCCTGCGGCGAGGTCCGCAATCCGGTGGTAGCGCGCGGCGTGCAGTATCTCGCGCGGACGCAGACCGATTCCGGCTTCTGGGATGAAGAGCGATTTACGGCGACCGGATTTCCGCGGGTGTTCTACCTGCGCTACCACGGATACCGGAAATTCTTCCCGCTCTGGGCGATGGCGCGCTATCGCAACCTGACGGAGAGCAACAGCGCGAGCGTGCCGTTCGGCATGTAGAATTCAGACGTCGGCTCGGAGCTTTCAGAGATAGTGGTCTGTAGCCTTGGTTTCTCCGCGAGTTCCGCGGAGATTATCCTTGCCTTTGCGGAGATTAGATGGCATATTCTCCGCGAAACGTGCGGAGAATATGCCATCTACATCCACGAGCTACAGGACTGGCCCAAATTTCATTGGAGTCAGCAAAAATTGGCGGAGCCGCTAGCTGCGGTCCGCCACCATCAGGGCCGCCTGATTGGGCGGATGGAAGGCCTTGGCTTCAATCTCCGTGCCGAAGCTGTTCTGCGCACTCTTACCGAGGAAGTAGTCAAATCCAGTGAAATCGAGGGGGAGTTGCTGGACCGTGATCAGGTCCGCTCTTCTCTTGCCCGTCGCCTTGGGATCGACATAGGTGCGCTTGCACCGACAGATCGCCACATCGATGGCGTTGTTGAAATGATGTTGGATGCGACGACCAACTACAATCAGCCCCTGACTGCTGACCGGTTGTTTGGATGGCATGCAGCTCTGTTTCCCACCGGACGCAGCGGTATGAGCAAGATCACGGTAGGAGCTTGGCGCACCCAGGCGTCCGGCCCTATGCAAGTTGTATCCGGCGCCGCTGGTCGTGAACGCGTGCATTTCGAGGCACCTCAAGCGCCGCGGCTGAATCGGGAGATGGGCACTTTCCTCGACTGGTTTAACAACGCCGAAACGTCGCTCGATCCGGTGTTGAAAGCGGGCATCGCCCATTTATGGTTCGTTACCATCCATCCTTTTGAGGATGGCAACGGTCGCATCGCGCGCGCGATCGCCGATCAGCAGCTTGCGCGTTCGGAAAATAGCGCGCAACGGTTTTACAGTATGTCGGCACAGATCAGTCAGGAACGGAAAATCTATTACGAAATTCTTGAATCAACGCAGAAGGCTGACCTGGACATCACGTCCTGGCTCCAATGGTTCCTCGGTTGCCTTGATCGTGCATTCAACGGAGCTGAAACAATTCTGGCTTCTGTTCTGAAGAAAGCCAAATTCTGGGAACTGCACATGAGCGAGTCCTTCAATGAGCGGCAGCGCGCCATGATTAATCGCCTGCTCGATGGCTTCGAAGGAAAGCTCACGTCGTCAAAATGGGCCGGAATTTGCAAGTCATCCCAGGACTCGGCGTCGCGCGACATCAATGACCTTCTCAACCGCGGAATTCTGATCAAGGACGCTGGGGGAGGGCGCAGTACCAGCTACTCTCTCGCCCAAATTGAATAGTCGCAAAGCTTCGATACGGCACCCCAGGGGCCCGGAATTCGAAGCCGCTGAGCGTCAGCGGCCGGTCGCCTCGAACCGCGCCTTCTGCGTCTGCGACAGCCTGCCGTACAAATCGTCCAGCGCGATTTGCACGTTGCTTGCCGCATAATTCATCGCCGTGATCTGGTCGCTCGCGGAATCAAGCCGCCCCAGCGGGTCGGCGGGGATCGGCTGCGCGCACGACGCGATCAGGAGCTTGGCCATGTCGGAGGAGGCCTTGTGCAGGTTCTCGAGGCTGGCGGCCTGCGTCTTGTCGGGCTTCACCTTCATTTCGATTTCTTTGACCAGCCGTTCCGCGCTGCCGAGATTTTGTGCGGCGCATGCCTGATATTGCTTGTTTGCGTCGCCTTGCGTCTTGTCGCCGGGTGGCGGCGTGTTCTGCGGTTGCTGAACGGCAAAGCTGTTCTTCTGCGCGCTCGTCAGGCTCTCATAGAAATCTTTGAGCGGGGTTCGCAGCGCCATATTGCCGTCGCGCACGACCCATAGTGCCTGCACCAGCGCCCTCAGCCGGTCGGGCGGCGAAAGGTCTCCCAGCTGGCGGCAATTCGATTTGATCGTCTTGACCGCATCGTTTGCCGCAAGCTGCATCTTGTCGAGCGCTGCATGCTGGACGTCCGACAGCTGCAACAGTTGCTCGATCCTGCTGGCCGGCCACCTGTCGTCGGCGCTCGAGGCATCGTTGCATTGGTCGGCGGAGACGTCATTGCCGCTATCGCTCCTGGCAGCGCCCGTGGTCGCCACCCGCGTCGGCGCCCGCATCCGGTCAAATCGTCCCGTGATCGTGTCGGCGATCACATCGAATCCGCGGCTGCGGAATTGCGCGCCGTAATCATCGGGCCAGAACGCAAAACCGAGCACCTCTTCGTAAGCCGTGACCCACACTGCCGGGCCGGCGCGGCCCAAGCGGGATTTGACGGCATCCTGGGTGTCACGGTCGGGCGCGCGTGCGGCGGTGCGCGCGCCGCTCGACGAGCGGTGCCGGTAGCCCCTGGGGACGTGGCCGAAATGCCCGAGCATCTGGCGGAAGGGGCGCGTCATGCCGCCGAGAATTCCCTGCGGCGACAATTGCGCCTGCGCGGGGCTGTCCAGCGGAACGGCAGCAGCCAGCAAACCTGCGATGATGACGGTGCGCGCGCGCATGGCCGTGCTCCAGGGCCACTACGACCTGACGGTGACGAAACTTTTCGTTTTACACAACAGGCAAATCCGCCCGGAAGTTCCATCCGGGACGGATTGAATGCGCGGTTATCCCGCTTTTATTGCGCCAATTATCCGGCTAATTATCCGGCCAATTATCCGGCCTTGGCAAGCTCCGGCTGGCTCTTGGTATTCCGGATCTCTTCCATTTTGCGCTCGACGTGCTTCGAGAACACGTATTCCGCCGGGCGCTGACGATCGAGCGAGATCTCGGGCGTCATTTTGCCTTCCGTACGCGGTCCGCGCAGGCTGACCGCAAGGGCTTTCAGCGGATGCGCGACGGCATCATTGACGGCCGAGGCCTCGTAGCCGGAATGCACCATGCAGTCGGCGCACTTCTCGTAGTTGCCGGTGCCATAGGCGTCCCAGTCGGTTCCGTTCATCAGCTCATCGAATGTCTTCGCGTAGCCTTCGCCCAGCAGGTAGCAGGGCTTCTGCCAGCCGAAGATGGTGCGCGTCGGATTGCCCCAGGGCGTGCAGTGGTAGCTCTGGTTGCCCGCGAGGAAGTCGAGGAACATGCTGGATTGGCTGAACGACCATTTCTTGTTCTTCTTGTTCTTGGGCCCGCGCTTGAACACGTCGCGGAACAGCTGCTTGGTCCTGCCCCGGTTGAGGAAGTGCTGCTGGTCGGGCGCGCGCTCATAGGCATAGCCGGGAGAAACCGTGATGCCGTCGACGCCCAGTTCCATGACGGTGTCGAAAAATTCCGCGACCCGGTCGGGCTGCGCCGTGTTGAACAAAGTGCAATTGATGTTGACGCGGAAACCGCGCTCTTTCGCTGCCTTGATCGCAGCCACCGCGCGGTCGTAAACGCCCGGCTGACAGACCGAAATGTCGTGCATCTCCTTGTCGCCGTCGAGGTGCACCGACCACGTAAAGAACGTGCTCGGCTCGTACTGCGACAGCTTCTTTTCCATCAGCAGCGCATTGGTGCAGAGGTAAACGAATTTTTTCCGCGCGACGATGCCGCGCACGATTTCCGGCAATTGCTTGTGCAGCAGCGGCTCGCCGCCGGCGATCGAAACAACCGGCGCGCCGCATTCGTCAACGGCGTGCAGTGCGTCTTCGACCGACATGTTCTGATGCAGAATGGGGTCGGGATAATCGATCTTGCCGCAGCCGGCGCAAGCCAGGTTGCACCGGAACAGCGGTTCAAGCATCAGCACCAGCGGGTAACGCTTTCGGCCGGTCAGGCGCTGACGGACGACGTAACTACCGACAAACAGTTTCTGAAGAAGAGGGATGCCCAAGATTGATGTCCTTGCTTATTGACTTGCCGCCCGTCACATCGAGAAGGTCGACCGGAACGCGGAATTCAATGTGCTCGTCCTGACCGGGTAGGGTGAATACCTCGACGGGAGTTATACGGCGCAGAGCGTTGATGACGTCCCGAACCATGACTTCGGGTGCCGATGCGCCCGCTGTAATACCGACCACTTCCACGTCATGCAACCACTCCGGCCTTATTTCGGAACCGCTCGCTATCAGGTGGGTGGGAATACCTGCTTCTACGCCGATTTCGCACAAGCGGTTGGAATTAGAGCTGTTCTTGGCTCCCACCACAAAGATAACGTCCACCAGCCTGGTGAGTTCGAGCAAGGCGGTCTGGCGATTCTGTGTCGCATAGCAGATATCCTGTGTGCCGGGGCCGACCACGTCCTTGAACCGCCGGAACAAGGCCGCAATGATCCCGCGGGTATCGTCGACGCTCAGGGTGGTCTGCGTCACGTAGGCAATCGGCGTGTCCTCGGGAAGGGTGAGAGCGGCGACGTCTTCCTCGGTCTGCACAAGCATGACCGGTCCGGGGATCTGGCCGACGGTGCCTTCCACCTCGGGGTGGCCGGCGTGGCCGATCAGGATCACCGTGCGTCCCTGGCGCAGATAGTGCCGGCCCTGGGCGTGAACCTTCGACACCAACGGACACGTCGCGTTCAGCACACGCAGTCCGCGCTCGGCCGCTTCCGCTTCCACCTTTTTTGCGACGCCATGCGCGCTGAAAATCGTGATGGCGTTCGGCGGCACTTCCGACAGTTCTTCGACGAAACGGGCACCGCGCGCCTTCAGCGCATCGACGACCCATTTGTTGTGCACGATTTCGTGCCGCACGTAGACCGGCGGCCCGTATTTGTCGAGCGCACGCTCGACAATCTCGATCGCACGTACGACGCCGGCGCAGAAGCCGCGCGGCTTCGCCAAAATAACTTTCATTACGCCCCCCCGTTCGTCCGGCTGTTGGCCGCTTGCCGCCGGCGCCGGGCGCGATCCTCGAGGACCGCGATCTCGGATGGCTGCAATTCCGGAGCATGCCTCGCTCCGAAGACGTCGAATACTTTCGCGACGATTCCATTCGCGTCAAGGCCCGCCTTTGCGTACATGGCAGGCGGTGAATCGTGGTCGATGAACACGTCGGGCAGGATCATGCTCCGCACTTTGAAATTCGTGCGGTCCAGGGCGCCGACCTCGGCCAGGAATTGCATGACATGCGCGCCGAAGCCGCCGATCGCGCCTTCTTCGACGGTGACCAGCAGCTCGTGCTCACGGGCGAGACGAAGGACCAGATTGGTGTCCAGCGGCTTGGCAAACCGCGCGTCGGCGACGGTGGTCGAAATGCCGTGGCTCGCGAGAATTTCGGCAGCCTTCGTGCATTCGGCAAGGCGCGTCCCCAGCGACAGCAGCGCGACGGTCGTGCCCTCGCTGATAATGCGGCCGCGTCCAATTTCGAGCGGCACCCCGGCCGCGGGCATCTCGACGCCGACGCCGTCGCCGCGCGGATAGCGCAGCGCGGAAGGCCGGTCGTCTATTTTCGCGGCGGTCGCGACCATGTGCACAAGCTCGGCCTCGTCGGCCGCCGCCATGATGACGAATTGAGGCAGACAGCCGAGATAAGCCAGATCGAATGAGCCCGCATGCGTCGGCCCGTCGGCGCCCACGAGGCCGGCGCGGTCCATCATGAAGCGTACCGGTAATTGCTGAATCGCAACGTCGTGCACGACCTGGTCATAGGCGCGCTGCAGGAAGGTCGAATAGATCGCGACAAACGGCTTGTAGCCCTGTGTCGCAAGGCCTGCGGCAAACGTGACGCCATGCTGCTCGGCAATGCCGACATCGAACGTGCGATCCGGGAACGCCTTCGCGAAAATGTCGACGCCGGTGCCGCCCGGCATTGCGGCTGTAATGGCGACGATCCGGTCGTCTTTTTGCGCCTCCTTGACCAGGCTCTCGCCGAACACCTTGGTGTAGGAGGGCGCATTCGAGGCGGCCTTGTGCTGCTTGCCGGTCGGGACGTCGAATTTTACCACGCCGTGGTACTTGTCTTTCGACGCCTCGGCGGGTGCGTAGCCTTTGCCCTTTTCCGTGCGCACATGCACGAGGAACGGGCCATTATCGGCGTCGCGGACGTTTTCCAGCACCGGCAGCAACTGCTCGAGATCGTGACCGTCCACGATGCCGATGTAGTAGAACCCGAGCTCCTCGAACAACGTGCCGCCGGTGACAAAACCGCGCGCGAGCTCTTCAGCGAGGTGAGCCTTCTGCTTGAAGAAGTCCGGCAGCTGATCGGCAAATTTCTTTCCGATGCCGCGCAGCGACATAAAGGTCGGGCTCGACAGCAGCCGTGTAAGATAGTTCGACATAGCGCCGACCGGCGGAGCGATCGACATCTCGTTGTCGTTCAGGATGACGATGAGGCGACGATTCATCGCACCCGCGTTGTTCATGGCTTCGTAAGCCATGCCCGCAGACATGGCACCGTCGCCGATCACGCAGATCACATTATGTTTCTGGCCTGAAAGATCGCGCGCCACCGCCATGCCCAGACCGGCGGATATCGACGTCGAAGAATGCGCCGCTCCGAAGCAGTCATATTCGCTCTCGGAACGCTTGGTGAATCCGGACAGGCCGCCGCCGGTGCGCAGCGTCCGGATGCGATCACGCCGGCCGGTCAGAATTTTGTGCGGATAGGCCTGGTGACCGACATCCCAGATCAACTTGTCATTGGGCGTGTCAAAAATGTAGTGAAGGGCGACCGTGAGTTCGATAACGCCGAGACTCGCGCCGAGATGACCGCCGGTGACAGCAACCGCGTTGATCGTTTCCGCGCGCAATTCATCGGCAACTTGCTGCAGGCGCCGCGCATTGATACGGCGTAGATCAGCAGGACTCGTGATGGAGTCGAGGATGGATGGAGTTGTTTGTTTCAGGGTGTCGTCATTGGGCGCCGTCATGCTTTACTTACCCTTCCCCGATTGAACGGAGGCGCTGAGGCCTTGGCAGATTTCACGGAATTATTTCTGTCGCCCAATTCGCGCTTTGCCGATCTGCCATGAAGTTTCTAGTCAGCGTCAATCAATGACAAGAGCAAAAGTTCCGAATTGGAGGTATTGGATAAATGACCCAGTTGACCGGGGATAGGGGCTTCATTGTGTCGGGAAGGCCGCGTCGCGCATGTTAGCGTCATGGGTTACCTCCATTGTTCGCTTCTGTATCCGATTTCCTTGGCCGATCATAGCCTTAGGTATTCTCGGCGGCATTGTCAGCTCCGTCTATTCGGTGCGTCATTTCGCCATTACGACCGATATCAACAAGCTGATCTCGCCCGATCTTGATTGGCGAAAGCGCGAGGCCGAATTCGAGAAGGCCTTTCCCGGACATTTCGGATCGACCCTGGTCGTCGTCAATGCCCCGACCGCGGAATTTGCTGCGCGGGCCAGCGCCGACCTTGCCACCCGCCTGAAAACCGAACCGCGGTTCTTTCATTCAGTCGACGATATCGAGGGCAGCGAATTTTTTGCGCGCAACGGCCTGTTGTTCAGGCCCACGGACGACGTGGCGAGCATGGCCAAGGGGCTGGGGCAGGCGGCGCCGCTGATCGGCACGCTTGCCAGCGATCCCAGCCTGCGCGGAATGACACGCGCTCTCTCTCTTGGCCTCATCGGCGTACAGAACAAGATGGTGACGCTCGATGCTTTGGCTCGGCCATTGTCCATGGCCTCGACGACCGTGGAGGATGTGCTCGCCAATCGCCCGGCAACGTTCTCGTGGCTGTCGATGCTCAACGGCCGGGATCCGAAGCCGGATGATCTGCGCCGCATGGTCGAAGTCCGTCCGGTTCTGGACTTTTCCGCCCTTCAGCCCGGCAAGGCCTCCAGCGACGAAATCCGGCGGATCGCGAACGAGCTCCAGCTCAAGGACAAATATCAGGCGCGCGTGCGTCTGACCGGTTCGGTGCCGATGGCAGACGAGGAATTCGGCAGTGTCCAGGATGGTGCTATCGAGAATGCCATCGGCACGATCATTATCGTTCTTACAATCTTGTGGCTGGCGCTGAAGTCGCCCCGCATCATTCTCGCGGTCATCATCAACCTGTTCGTCGGCTTGAGTCTCACTGCCGCGCTCGGCCTTGCCATGGTCGGCGCGCTCAACATGATATCGGTTGCGTTCGCTGTGCTGTTCGTCGGCCTTGGCGTCGATTTCGGCATCCAGTTCGCGGTGCGATACCGTGCCGAACGGCATGACGTGCCGAAGCTCAGCTCCGCATTGACGCGGGCATCTGAAAAAATCGGCGTTCCGCTCACGCTCGCGGCGGCGGCCGTCGCTGCCGGGTTCATGTCTTTCCTGCCGACCGACTACCGCGGCGTTTCCGAGCTGGGGCAGATTGCCGGCGTCGGGATGCTGATTGCCTATGCGACCAGCATCACGCTTTTGCCGGCGCTGATAACTTTGCTCAGGCCCGAAGGCGAACCGGAAGAGATCGGGTACCGCGCGCTGGCGCCGGTCGACCGCTTCCTGGAAACGTACCGGATCCCCGTTATTGTCGGAACGCTCGCTGTCGCGCTGCTGGGATCGCCCTTGCTCTATTACCTCACGTTCGACTTCGACCCCGTTCACCTGCGCAGCCCGGAGACGGAATCGATCTCGACTTTG
Source organism: Pseudolabrys sp. (assembly GCA_035701845.1). GTDB lineage: Bacteria > Pseudomonadota > Alphaproteobacteria > Rhizobiales > Xanthobacteraceae > Pseudolabrys. Next base: position 60,195 of record DASSRJ010000132.1, read on the forward strand.
CTCGAACTTGGCGGTGACCCCCGTGCCGGCGTCAATTCGATCAACATTATTCTGCCGTCCCTGGACGAAGCGGCCGCGGCCGCGGACAAACTGCAGAAATTGCCTGAGGTTTCGCAGGTTTCCACGCTGCTGAACTTCGTGCCGCAGGATCAGGACAAGAAACTGGCGATCATCCAGGATCTGGGCCGGCGCCTGGGACAGTCATTGCAGCCGTCGGCCTCAGGCAAGCCGCCGACCGATGCGGAAAATGTTGTCGCGCTGAAGGGCATGGGCGACCAACTCAATAAAATCGCCGGCAACGCGGCAGGGCCTGGCGCCGACGCGGCCAGGCGGCTTGCTGCGAACGCGGTGAAATTGGCGCAGGCCGACGAGGCGACGCGCAAGCGCGCGCAGGATGCCTTCGTCGTGCCGTTGCAAACCAGTCTCGGCCAGCTGCGCGGATTCTTGACCGCCCGGCGCATCACCAAAGAGAACCTGCCGCAGTCGCTCAGGCGGCTTTGGGTGACGCCCGATGGCCGGGCGCGCGTCGAAGCCTCGCCCAAAGGCAATACCGATGATACGGAAGTCCTCAGAACGTTCGCGCGCGCGATTCTCGCGGTCTATCCCAACGGCACAGGCGGCCCGATTTCAATTCTCGAGTCGAGCCACACGGTCGTCAGGGCATTTTTCGAAGCAGGCTTCTACGCGCTGATCTCGATCGCGATCCTGCTCTGGATCGTGCTGGGCCGCTTCGGCGACATGCTGCTGACGCTCGTGCCTCTGCTGCTCGCCGGGGTCGTGACGCTGGAGATCTGCGTCCTGATCGGCATGCCGCTCAATTTCGCGAATATCATCGCACTGCCGCTGCTGCTCGGCGTCGGCGTCGCGTTCAAGATCTACTACATCATGGCCTGGCGGTCGGGCCGGACCAGCCTGCTGCAATCAAGCCTCACGCGCGCCGTGATCTGGAGCGCGCTCACCACGGCGACGGCATTCGGCAGTCTCTGGCTTTCGAAGCATCCCGGCACGTCGAGCATGGGCAAGCTGCTCGCGTTGTCACTGGTGTGTACGTTGGCCGCTGCGGTGCTATTTCAGCCCGCGCTCATGGGAAAGCCCCGCGGCACCAAGGACTCGTGAGCACACGTCGTCAGCCGGCGAAGCCTGCGGCGTCGCCGTCCTGCGGCCGCCGGGCGGCGGCCTCGAAGGAGTTTGCGCCGGTGCCCGGCCGACGGTGTCGCTTGTTTCGACGCGGGTCCAGTTCTCGCCCCCGCACAGAAAACCGAATACGCAGCCCTGGATGCGTAACGTGTTCGGATCCGACAGGGCAATGCTGGCCGAATAGGTTTTACCGTTCTGCGAGTTGTAGACCTGCCCCTCCCATTTATTCGGCCTGGTGGGAGTCATATCGAGGAGGATAGGCATGCCCAGCGTGGGGCGGCCCCGCAGCTGCGGATCGGGATTTCTTGTATCGGTACCGCCGGGCCGTGCTTCCCATGCCACCACACCCCAAAGGTGACCGCCGCAGTCCACGATCTTGATTCGCGCAACGCGGTCGGCGACCAGCCACTCGCCGGTCGGCGCCGGTGAGGAAGGAGGTGCCGTCTGCGCATGCGCGGCACTGCCGATCGCCAGCCAAAGCAAGGCGGCCGCGATGATTGGTGATGATTTGCGGATCCGTGGATTTGCCCGGTTTGTCACGTGCGAAGACACCTGCATTTGCGAAGATAGGCCTTTCGGTACACCTGAAAAATACCTGAAATCGCAGCTTGTTCCGGTGTTCCAGATCCAAGATTGTGGATAATGGAACTCGACGGCAAGCCCGGTCGTTCTGTCGCCGCGGGCGAATGCTGGTCTACGGGGCAAATGGAGTCCGTTGTGCACGATATTTCCGCGGAGCTTCATCCGCCGCCGGCCCCACATGCAGAGACGCCGGGTTCGATTGCTCTCCTGCGCGCGCTTGCCGGAAATCGTCTCGCAGCATGGACCGAGGCTCGTTTCGCACAGCCCATAATGCCCTCATTCGGACGCGTCGTGGTTGTGAGCGGCCCGGCTGCAATTGGTCGCGTGTTATTCGGGAATTGCGACAACTATGAGAAAGACTGGCGGCAGCGCCGCGTCCTTTCATCCAGCCGGCCGGACAGCGGCTTGCCGGTGACTTTTCGCCGGTGCCAGCGGCAAATTCAATTTAATTGATATTGGTCCAACGGAATGATTGCAAAATTCAACGGATTTGACGGTGACCGGTCTGCCATCGACAGGGCCATGATGGAGCGTTGCATCGGACTCTCGGCGAAAGCGATCGAGCAGGGAGAAATGCCTTTTGCCGCGCTCATTTGTCACGGCGCGGAGATTCTGGTGGAGGCGACCAATCAGGTTTCCCGTGCCGAGGACATAACGCGTCACGCCGAGATCGTTGCGATCTCGAAAGCGCAGCAGATGCTTGGCCGCAAGGATCTGTCTGATTGCACGCTTTATTCGACTGTCGAACCGTGCGCGATGTGTGCATTCGCGGCGAGAGAAATGCGCATCGGCCGCGTCGTTTTCGCCATCAAGTCGCCTATGATGGGCGGGGTTTCCAAGTGGAATGTGCTGCGGGACACCGAGCTCTCGAATGCAATGCCGGAAGTGTTTGGACCGGTCCCCGAGGTGGTCTTCGGGCTGATGCAGGAAGAGGCAGAGCGGATCTGGCATAGCTGGAATCCCCTCATCTGGGCGGTCATCAAGCATCGCGGATATCTTGGCGGGCGCGGTGCCGATGCCGGCTCCACGACGCTTCGTGCCATTCCGGAACGGCACGGCCTGCTACGCCGGCTCTTTGCGTTTCACAACCACGCCCCGGATTTTTTCCGGAAATTGCGGTTCTAGCTATTGACCGTGATCTTCCAGCACTTTCAGGCAGACCTTGCGGATACGCTGCCGGTTCTCCTGCAGGCAGGCAAGAACCCGGAACGTGTCGGGGATTGCGTCCTTGCAGAATCGGCTCGCATCCGGCGCGCAGGCAGCCTGTTCTTCCGGCGTGCCCTGGAAGGGATTCAAAGGCTGCGGTCCCGGCAGATTTTTATCATCGGTCGCGAAAGCCGCGACGCCGAGAATCTGAAACAAGACAATGAGTGCGCAGGTTTTAGCGTACATTGTGTCAGGCCTGATTTTCGTGCATGTTTTGTCACAACTACGGCAGTGCGTTCACGTTCCACAGAGGAATCCGGGTATGCTCAGTCGTTACTGCGTCGATTTTAATCGGTCTCCGTTTGCAGCTTCGCCATCGCACTGGCTGAAAAAGTTTGTGGGCATAGCCGCGCTTTCTGTCTTGCTTGCAGTTTGCATTGCAGATTCGTCCCCGGCACAAAGCATAGCACCATTTAAACGTTTGGCAGGTCAATGGTCCGGCTCCGGTACCATCGAACTGTCGGACGGCAAGCGCGAGCCGATCCGATGCAGGGCGTCCTACGACGTCCTCGGCGACCAGAGGAATCTGCGACTCAACATTCGCTGTGCCAGCGACAGCTACAATTTTGATTTGCGCGCGAGCGCGACCTATTCGTCAGGTTCAGTGTCCGGCTTTTGGAATGAATCGACACGGCTTGTGAGCGGGACGATCTCGGGACGGGCCGACAGCGAGCATATTCATGTCGTGGCCAAGGCCGCGTCTTTCTCTGCCAACCTGACAGTGACGACTCACGGTACACGCCAGTCGGTGGTGATCAGGACGCAGAGTGCTGACGCGGGCATCAAAGCCGTGTCGATGAATCTCAGGCGCAGCTAGCGGCTGCGCTTTATTCCGCCGAAGAACGCAACAGCGACCGCCGCGACATGCGGCGGACGATCTTGCTCAGGAACATGGCAATCGGCCGCAGCATGAACATGTCTGCAAGGAGCGCGGCCACCATCGCGAAGGCGCTGAGCCAGCCGAAGAGCCGCAGCGACGGCAGGCTCGACAGCACGGTCATCGCCAGGCCGCAGGCGAGCACCGCCGACGTCAGGATCAGCGGCGGCCCAACCAGTATCGTGGCGCGCTCGACGCCGACCGCGGGATCCGGATCGATGTCCTCGATCTGCAGGCGGTTCAGGAAGTGAATCGTCGCGCTCAGGCCGAGCCCGAACGAGACGGTGAGCGCAATGACGCTTGCGAACTGCAGGCCCTGGCCGGTCAGCAGCAGCATGCAGCCCGCAAGGACGATCGGGAAAAGTCCGGGCAGGATGCTGATCAGCATGACGACCGGCGACCAGAACGCCAATCCGATGAACGCGGCCACAAAGGCGATCTCGATCGTAAGGCCGTCGCTCAGCTTGTCGATCATGAGGGCGCTGTTGCGCGCCGAGATGACCGACAGGCCGGTCACGGCGATCTTGTAGCCCGGATACTTCGCCCGCACGGCGTTGAGCTGCTGGTCGATCCGGTCGACGATCGGCAGCAGCTGGCTTGCATCGGAATCCGGAACGCGGCCGCTGACGATGACGGCATCCTGCTCGGCCGAAATGAACCGGCGCGTCAGATAGGGCGGCAGCAGGTCTACGTATTTCTTGAGCGTTTCGACGTCCGACTTGTGCATTTTTTCGGCGAGCCAGCGCCGCAACGTTTCCAGCGACCAGACGTTGCCGATGCCCGTCTGGCGCTCGAGCAAGGCATGCACGTCGGCAATCACGGCCAGCGTGTTCGGATCGTAAAGGGACGCGCCCTTCGGGAACTGGATATAGACATCGAAGGGATTTGCGCCGGTCAGCTTGGCGTCGAGGCGGTTGCTGGCCTCCACCGCCCGCTGCCTGTCCGGCACCTGATCCGCAAGCCGGTAACGCGGCTGCAGCTGGGAATAGCCCACCGAGAGCACGATAACGACGATAAGGCTCAACAGGGAGTACAGGCCCGGCCGCGCCACCATGCGGATCGCGATCCAGCTGCACAGCCGGCGCAGCCAGTCAAGCGCGGTGTCCATATCTCTGACGGCCGCGACGAATGCGGTCTCGTTGCGGATGAGCAGGACGCCGAGCAGCGGCACGCCCATGAGAACAGCGACCAGTGCAACGGCGACGGCAATGAGGCCGGCTTCCCCGAAGGTGCGGATGAGGTCGGACGACGAAAATTGCAGCGCGATGAACGATACGCCGGCGGTCGCGTGCGTGAGCACGCAGGCCGGTCCCACGATCAGCAAGGCGTTGCGGAAAGCCGCGAACTTGTCATCGCCGGCAAGCAGGCGGTCGCGGGCGGCAAACGTGATCTGCATGCTGTCGGAGAAACTGATGACCATGATCAGCGGGGTCATCACGTTCAGGAACATGTTCAGGCTGAATCCGAGCCAGCCGAGCGCGCCGAGCGCCATCAGGATGGCGAGGAGCGGCGGCGCCGCCGCGATGATCATGAACGATGGACGGCGGAAGAAGATGATCGCAATCAGGCAGCCGACCGCGAATCCCAGCGTGTTGTAGACCAGCCGGTCGCGCTGGATCGCATTGCGGATTTCGAGCTGCATCACCGGCACACCGGAAAGCTCGGCTTTCAGGCCGGTGCCTTCCAGATTGGTTTTCACCGCCGCCCGGACGGCCGCGATCGTCGGCCCCAGTTTGTCCGGTGCGGTGGATGAAGGCTCGAGTGCGAGCACCATCAGGGTCAGCTTGCCGTCGTCCGACAGCATCTTGCCGCGGATGATCTCGTTCGACATCACGCGCTTGATCAGGGCCTGATAGTCGGCGCCCTGCGGCAACGGATTTGGAAAGAGGGGAGGCGGGATCGGCCCCTGGTCGGGCGGCTCGCGCGCGGAGAATATGGAAATCAGCCCGCGCGTGCCGTCGACCAGCTGAAGCTCGATCGCGAGCTCGCGCAGCTTTTCCAGCGACGCGCGCTCAAGCAGGCGATCGCCCTCGATGACGATCAGCACGTCGAATTCGTTGGACGGAAAGCGGCGCGTAACCTCTTCGTAGGTCCGAAACTCGGCGGTGTCTGACCGGAACAGCTGGCTGAGGGAGTCGTCGACCTTGACCCGCGCAAAGCCCACGGCCGCGATTGCGCCCAGGATGACGAAGACGATCGCACACAGGGTGCGGTGCGACAGCGCAAAAAAGCCGATGCGCTCGATGCCCAGCGCCAAATTCCGCGGCTTGACCGCGCGCGGCGGAATTTTCACATCGCGGTCGGCTGGCGGAAGACTACTCACTGATACCCGGTCCAGATGGCGGTGAAGAATGAACTGTCAGACTGGAAATTTCCACCAGGCCGAGTGCGAATACTAGCCCGCTACATTCTCAAGTTTTTTTGCCGGCGCTGCTCCGGTGCCCCATCGGCGCTCGATATAATCGACCACCATCTGCTTGAAATCGGTGGTCAGCGTCGGTCCGCGCAAGGTGGCCGCTTTTTTGCCGTCGATGAAGACAGGCGCAGTCGGCTGCTCGCCGGTCCCGGGCAGGGAAATGCCGATGTCGGCATGCTTGCTCTCCCCGGGGCCGTTGACGATGCACCCCATCACCGCGACGTTGAGCGTCTCCACTCCGGGATAGCGCCTTTTCCACTGCGGCATCGATTCGCGAATGAATCCCTGGATTTCGGCTGCCAGTTCCTGGAACGTCGTCGACGTCGTGCGCCCGCAGCCGGGGCAGGCGGCGACCAGCGGCACGAAAGTCCGCAAGCCCATCGTCTGCAAAAGCTCCTGTCCGACCTGGACCTCGCGGGTGCGGTCGCCGTTCGGCTCCGGCGTGAGCGAGATGCGGATGGTGTCGCCGATCCCCTGCTGCAGAAGCACGCCCATCGCCGCCGATGACGCCACGATCCCTTTCGAGCCCATGCCGGCTTCGGTCAGCCCGAGGTGCAATGCATAGTCGCAGCGGCGCGCGAGTTCGGTATAGACCGCAATCAGGTCCTGCACGGCGGAAACCTTCGCCGACAGAATGATGCGATTCCTCGGCAGTCCGATCTCTTCCGCGCGCGCGGCCGACAGGAGCGCCGACTGCACCATGGCCTCGTGCGTGACTTCACGCGCGTCGCGCGGCTTCGGGGACCTGGCGTTCTCGTCCATGAGCCGGGTCAGCAGCTCCTGGTCGAGAGAACCCCAGTTCGCGCCGATGCGGACGGGCTTGTTGTATTTCAGCGCCATCTCGACGATGGCCGAGAACTGCTTGTCCCTTTTGTCCCTGAAACCGACGTTACCGGGGTTGATGCGGTACTTGTCGAGCGCCTCGGCACAGGCCGGGTGATCGGCCAGGAGCTTATGGCCGATGTAATGGAAGTCTCCGACGATCGGTACGTCGGTGCCGAGCTTCCGCAGCCGGTCCTTGATGTGCGGCACGGCGGCAGCGGCTTCGTCGCGGTCGACGGTGATGCGTACCAGCTCGGAGCCGGCCGCCGCGAGCGCGGCAACCTGCCGCGCCGTGGCTTCGACGTCGGCCGTGTCCGTATTCGTCATGGACTGGACGACGATGGGCGCGCCTCCGCCCACGGTCACGCCGCCGACGCGGACTGCGACAGATTTGTGACGCTGCGGAGTAGGGGTAGCTGTGCTCATGCAATACCGTCCGAACCAAATATAGGCATACGGAGCCCTCCCGCCCGCCGGACGGTTCCGCTTTCTCGCCCTTGATTGTAGCCGGTTCCGCTCGCGGGTGGGAATCCTTAAACCCCGGCTTCACCCGGCATTGTGGCAATTTTCCCCATGGGCGCCGGATCCACGGCGCTGGCGGTCCGCTCGAACTGCTCGGCCAGCCTGCGCAGCTCTTCGGCGATATACCGGTCGGCACAGCCGGCAGCCCGCTCGCGGCAGTAGGTGCTTTCGGTCAGCAGGAATTGTCTTGCGGTCATGGCGTCTCTTTTTGGCTGTTCTGAGCGCGCCGACAACGCGCCCCGGCGTGCTTCGTTCCAGGTCCGGAGCGGCGGTAACCTTTTTGGGAGCTATCGGACGATCCGCTGCAGCAGGGCATGGAGCTTTGCAGCCTCGATGGGTTTCTGCAGCACCGGCGCGTGAGAGAATTCCGAAACGATGGTATCGGGGCCGTAACCGGTTACGAAGGCGAACGGGATTTTCCGGTTGGCGAGGATGTCCGCAACCGCATAGGTCTTTTCGCCGCCGAGGTTCACGTCGAGAATCCCGGCCTGCAGGTTGTTGCTCTTCGCCGCCAGAATGGCATCGGTGAACCGGTTGTAGGGGCCGTCGACCTTGTGCCCGAACGCGGAGAGCATATCAGCGAGCATCATCGAGACCAGCGGCTCGTCCTCGACCAGCAGGACGCGCTTCTCATTCGGATCGGTGTCCTGCACCGGCGCGCTTTCGGTCTGGCCCAGGTCGATCGGGACACGTCTGAAGCTCTCTTTTTTGGGGTCGTGCGGGACCGACAGCGTGCAACGCAGGCCGCTTGTCTGCCAGTCGAACTTGACGATGCCGCCGAGCTGCCGCTCGATGCCGGCGACGATCGCCCGGCTGCCGTATCCGCGCCGGTTCGGCGGCGTGATTTGCGGACCGTCCGACTCCTTCCACGACAACTCAAGTTTGCCGTCGTCGAGCCGCCACGTCAGATCGACGCGGCCCGCTTCGACCGACAGGGCGCCGTATTTTGCCGCATTGGTGGCGAGCTCATGCAGCGCGAGCGCGATCGTCTGAGCGGTCGCAGGCGGAAGCACGACACCGGGTCCTCGCGCCGAGATCCGTTCCTTGCCTCGGGCGCGGTAGGGAGCAAACTCTTCGTCGACAAGCCGATTGAGATCGGCGCCTTCCCAACGCGAGCCTGCAAGCAACCTGTGGGCATTGGACAGCGCACCGATGCGGCCATCCAGCGCCCCGATAAAGTCGTCGATGGTGTCCGCCCGCGTGAGCCGCATGATCGACTGGACGACCGCAACGACGTTACGGGCGCGATGATCGACTTCCTCGGCGAGCAGAATTTGACGTTCTTCGGCGCGCTTGCGCTCGGTGATATCGGCGGTGACGCCGCTGAGCCAGGTCAGACGGTCATGGTCGTCGAAATTCGCGATTGCGGTGCCGGTACACCAGCGCACCTCGCCGTTTGGACGAAGGACGCGGAATTCGGTTTGAAAGGTGTTGGCGGTCTTTGAAAGCTTGCGAAACGCACGCTCGAGAAGCTGGAAATCATCAGGGCTGATCAGCGGCCGCACGCTGTCGACGGTCGGCACGAACGTGCTTCGGTCGACGCCGAAGATCTCGCACTGGCCCTGGTCCCATGCCGTGCTTCCGCGCGCGACGTTCCATTCCCAGCTTCCCATCTGGCCGGCGGCGAGCGCGAGGCTGCGCAGCCGTTCACTCTGCCGGAGCTGCCGTGTCGAGGCGGCGAGGGCGGCCGTGCGCTCTGCAACGCGGGCCTCGAGTTCGCGGTTAAGCTGCTCGAGTTGCCTGGTCTTGCGGTACAGCTCGACAAAGACCTTGACCTTGGCCCGCAGAACTTCGGGGATCACCGGTACGGGGACATAGTCGACAGCGCCCATTTCGTAACCGCGCAGCCGGTCGACGTCCGTGAGCAGGATGGCCGAAATGAAGATCAGCGCGGTCTTTTCGAAACGCGGATGGTTACGGATCATCGCGGCGAGCTGGAAGCCGTCGATGTCCGGCATGTAGACGTCGATGAGGACAACCGCGACGTCGTTCTTCAGCAGGAGCTCCAGCGCCTCGGTCGCGTTGTTCGCTGTCAGGAGGTTCTCGCCGACCTCCCCGAGGATCGCCTGATAGGTCAAAAGCTTCGCCGGCTGATCGTCGACGAGCAGGATGTTGACCTTGTGTTCCAACATGATGCCTTCGCCCTCAGCGATGCAGCCAGCTGCGGAGAGCGGACAACAGTTGTTCGGTGTTCACCGGCTTTGCCAGGTAATCGGAGGCTCCGGCGTCGAGGCATTTCTCGCGGTCGCCTTTCATCGCTTTCGCGGTGAGGGCGACGATCGGCAGGCGGCGGAACTTCGGATTCTTTCTGATCTGCTCCATCGTCTGGTAGCCGTCCATCTCCGGCATCATGATGTCCATCAGCACGATGGCGATATCCGGATTGGATTGGATGAGCTTGATCGCCTCGTTGCCGGTTGTCGCGGTCAAGATCCGCATCCCGCGCCGCTCAAGCACGCTGCTCAGTGCGAAGATGTTGCGGGCATCGTCGTCGACGAGGAGGGCGGTTCGGCCAACGAGATCCTCGTCGGAGCTGTTCAGCCGCTCCAGCATGCGCTGCTTTTCAGGCGGCAAATCCGTCACCACGCGGTGCAGGAAGAGGGCGGTCTCGTCCAGCAGCCGCTCGGGTGATTCCACGCCTTTCACGACGATGCTGCGCGCCATCGTATGGAGCCGGGCATCCTCTTCCGGGCTCAGTTCACGCCCGGTAAATACAACGACCGGCACGTCCGACAGCTGCTCGTCGGCTGCGAGCTCTTCCAGCACCTCAAAACCCGTCATGTCGGGCAGGCGCAGATCGAGCACCACGCAGTCGGCCGGCTGCCGGCGCAACATGTCGAGCGCGCCACGGCCGGTGCCGGCGGTTTCAATTTCGACGTCGTCATAGCCGAGCAGTTCCGAAATGCTCATCTGCTCGGCCGGATTGTCTTCAACGACCAGCAGCCGCTTCCGCCGCGGCGCCGCGTATTCCTTGATGCGGCTGAGCGCCGCCTTGACGCCTTCGGTGGTCGTCGGCTTGCTGACAAAGGAAAATGCGCCGCGCGCAAGACCGTGATGCTTGTCTTCGTCGAGCGTGATGATCTGCACCGGAATGTGCCGCGTCAGCGGGTTCTGCTTGAGCTGGCTGAGCACGCTCCAACCCAGCATGTCGGGCAGGAATACGTCGAGCGAAATGGCGCTCGGCTGATATTGCTTGGCGAACTCCAGCGCATCAGCCCCGCGCATTGCGACAAGGACCTTGAAACCCTTGTCGCGCGCAAGATCCACCAGCACGCGGCAGTAGTGCGGATCGTCTTCGACGATCAGGAGGATTGAATCGCCCGGCTCAATCGTGGTCCGGTCATCGGGGATGTGCTCGATGGCGCGTTCAGGCAGAACAATCGGTGCGCTGACTGTCGGCGCCTGCACGGGGCCCGGTGCGCCGCTCGCGCGCGCGGCCGTCGATGGCCCGACATAGGAGATCGGGAGATACAGCGTAAACGTGCTGCCGACCCCCGGGTTGCTGCGCAGCTGGATCTCGCCGCCCAGCAGGTTTGAAAGCTCGCGGCTGATTGCGAGGCCAAGGCCGGTGCCGCCGTATTTGCGGCTGGTGCTGGCGTCGGCCTGCTGGAAGGCCTCGAAAATCATCTTCTGCTTTTCAGCCGGAATGCCGATGCCGGTATCGGCGACCTCGAAGGCGACAACGCTTTGCGCCTGGCTGAGGATCGGATGGCTCGCCGTCCAGCCTGCAGGAGCGGCAAAGACCTTGAGTTGTACCCCGCCACGCTCGGTGAACTTGAATGCATTCGACAGCAGGTTCTTGAGCACCTGCTGAAGCCGCTTGGAATCCGTGATGAGGGTGCGGCCGAGCGTCGGATCGAGGTCGACGTTGAACGAAAGCTGCCGCGTTTCGGCCTCGTGCCGGAACGGCCTGCCGACCGCGTCGAGCAGGCTGGAGAACAGGAGTTCTTCCGCCTCGACGGTGACGGTTCCGGACTCGATCTTCGACAGGTCGAGAATGTCGCTGATCAGGTTCAGCAGGTCGGTGCCGGCCCCGTGGATGGTGCGTGCAAATTCCGTCTGCTTTGACGAGAGGTTTCCGTCCGGGTTGTCGGCCAGCTGCTGGCCGAGGATCAGGATGCTGTTGAGCGGCGTGCGCAGCTCGTGCGACATGTTGGCAAGAAATTCCGACTTGTACTTGGAGGTGAGGGCAAGCTCGGCTGCCTTTTCCTCGAGCGCGCGCCGCGCCTGTTCGATTTCCTGGTTTTTTCTTTCGACCTCGACGTTTCGCTCCGCCAGCTGCTGCGCTTTCTGCTCGAGCTGTTCGTTGGTCTGCTGCAGCTCGCGCTGCTGCGCCTGCAACTCGCCGGCGAGTTGCTGCGACTGCTTGAGCAGGCCTTCGGTCTGCATCGATGCCTCGATCGAGTTGAGCACGATGCCGATGCTGGCGGTCAGCTGCTCGAGGAACATCGTCTGCAACGCGGTGAACTGCGACACCGAGGCGAGCTCGATCACCGCCTTGACCTGGCTCTCGAACAGCACGGGCAGGACGATGATGTTGCTCGGCACCACCTTGAACAGCGCCGAGCCGATCGGGACCGCGCGGTCGGGCATGTCGGTGATCAGCATGCGGCGCTTGTCGGCGGCACACTGACCGATGAGGCCTTCGCCGATGCGCAGGCGCTGCGGATGCCCGTCGACGCCGTCATCGGCATAGGCGGAGAGCAGCCGCATCGTGTGCAATTCCTCGCTCTCGACCTGGTAAATGACGCCCTGCTGCGCATTCACCAGCGGGGTGAGTTCGCTCAGCAGCAGCCGGCCGACGGTGGTCAGATCGCGCTGGCCCTGCAGCATGTTGGTGAATCGGGCGAGGTTGGTCTTCAGCCAGTCCTGCTCGGTGTTGCGATCCGTCGTCAGGCGCAGGTTGTCGATCATCGTATTGATGTTGTCCTTGAGCTCGGCGACTTCGCCGCGCGCGTCGACCTGAATGGACCGCGTCAGGTCGCCCTTGGTCACCGCGGTCGCCACCTCGGCAATCGCGCGCACCTGCGTGGTGAGGTTCGCAGCCAGAAGGTTGACGTTGCCGGTGAGGTCCTTCCAGGTGCCGGCGGCGCCGGGCACGGCGGCCTGGCCGCCGAGGCGCCCTTCGACGCCGACTTCGCGCGCCACGCTCGTCACCTGGTCGGCGAAAATCGCCAGCGTATCGGTCATGTTGTTGATGGTTTCGGCCAGCGCCGCGACTTCACCGCGCGACTTCACGGTCAGGTTCTGCTTGAGATCGCCGTTCGCGACCGCGGTCACCACCTTGACGATGCCGCGCACCTGCTCGGTGAGGTTGGCGGCCATCACGTTCACGGTGTCGGTCAGGTCCTTCCAGGTGCCGGCGACGCCGGGCACCTGCGCCTGGCCGCCAAGCCTGCCTTCGGTGCCGACTTCGCGCGCGACGCGCGTCACTTCCGAGGCAAACGCGTTGAGCTGGTCCACCATCGTGTTGATGGTGTTTTTCAGTTCAAGAATTTCGCCTTTCACGTCGACGGTGATCTTGCGCGACAGGTCGCCGCGCGCGACGGCGGTCGTGACTTCGGCGATGTTGCGCACCTGCGTGGTGAGGTTCGCCGCCAGCCCGTTGACGTTGTCGGTCAGGTCCTTCCACGTGCCGGCGACGCCGGGCACGTTGGCCTGGCCGCCGAGGCGGCCTTCGGTGCCGACCTCGCGCGCGACGCGCGTCACTTCGCCGGCGAACGAGCGAAGCTGGTCGGTCGTGGTGTTGAGCGTCTCCTTCAGCTGCAGCAGCTCGCCGCGCACGTCGACCGTGATCTTCTTCGACAGGTCGCCATTGGCGATGGCAGTCGCGACCTCGGCGATGTTGCGGACCTGGGCGGTCAGGTTCGACGCCATGAAGTTGACGTTGTCGGTCAGGTCCTTCCAGGTGCCGGCGACTTCCGGCACTTCCGCCTGGCCGCCGAGCTTGCCTTCGGTGCCGACCTCGCGTGCGACACGCGTCACTTCCGAGGCGAATGAATTCAGCTGGTCCACCATCGTGTTGATGGTGTCCTTGAGCTCGAGAATTTCGCCCTTCACGTCGACGGTGATCTTGCGCGACAGGTCGCCGCGGGCGACGGCGGTGGTCACCTCGGCAATGTTGCGGACCTGCGCGGTCAGGTTGCCGGCCATCGAGTTCACGCTGTCGGTCAGGTCTTTCCAGGTGCCGGCAACGCCGAGCACGTTGGCCTGGCCGCCGAGGCGGCCTTCGGTGCCGACCTCGCGCGCGACGCGCGTCACTTCGCCGGCGAAGGCGTTGAGCTGGTCCACCATCGTGTTGACGGTTTCCTTCAGCTGCAGGATCTCGCCCGACACGTTCACGGTGATTTTCTTCGACAGGTCGCCGCCCGCGATGGCGGTTGCGACATCGGCGATATTGCGGACCTGGGCGGTGAGATTGCCGGCCATGAAATTGACGCTGTCGGTCAAATCCTTCCAGGTGCCGGCGACGCCGGGCACCTGCGCCTGGCCGCCGAGCTTGCCTTCGGTGCCGACCTCGCGTGCGACGCGCGTCACTTCCGAGGCGAATGAGTTCAGCTGGTCCACCATCGTGTTGATGGTGTCCTTGAGCTCGAGAATTTCGCCGCGCACGTCGACGGTGATCTTGCGCGACAGGTCGCCGCGCGCGACCGCGGTCGTCACCTGCGCGATGTTGCGAACCTGGTCGGTCAGGTTGCCGCACATGGCATTGACCGAATCGGTCAGGTCCTTCCAGGTGCCGGCGACGCCTGGCACGAGTGCCTGGCCGCCGAGCTTGCCGTCGGTGCCGACCTCGCGCGCGACGCGCGTCACTTCCGATGCGAACGAGCGCAGCTGGTCCACCATCGTGTTGATGGCTTCCTTCAACTGAAGGATTTCGCCGCGCACGTCGACGGTGATCTTCTTGGAGAGGTCGCCGTCGGCGACGGCGATGGTGACCTCCGCGATGTTGCGCACCTGGGCGGTCAGGTTGCTCGCCATCGAGTTCACGCTCTCGGTGAGATCCTTCCACACGCCGGTCACTTCGCGCACCTGCGCCTGGCCGCCGAGCTTGCCTTCGGTGCCGACCTCGCGCGCAACGCGCGTCACTTCCGACGTGAACACGCTGAGCTGCTTGATCATCGTGTTCACGATGGTCGCGGCTTCGAGAAATTCGCCCTTGAGCGGGCGGCCGTCGACCTCGAGGCGCACCGTGTTAAGCAGGTTGCCTTGTGCGACCGCGGCGACGGCCGTGGTGACTTCCTTGGTCGGCCAGATCAGGTCATCGATCAGCGTGTTGACCGAGGATTCAATTTCGCCCCAGGCTCCGCCGGAGAGGCCGAATTTCACGCGATGACGCGTCTGGCCCTCGCGCCCCACCACCTGGCCGACCCGCTCGATCTGTTCGGCCATTCGCTGGTTGGCTGCAACAATGTCATTGAAAGTATCCGCGATCTTGCCGAGGAGGCCGTCTTCCTCGCCGGCCATGCGCACGGAAAAATCGCCGGCGCGCATTGCGCGCAGCGCCTGCAAAAGGTTTTGCAATTCTGACGCGCCCGGGCTTGAGCCGTTATCGTCGGGTTTGCCCGCGCGCTTCTTCGGCGTGAGACCGTTGGCAATATTTTTGTTGGTGACCGAAGTTGGTTGCATCGACGCCTCCCGAATAACCCGCCTTCACCGTCACGCTTGCGCGCGGCGGGGGCGATCGGAGGCGATAAGGTCCGGACCCCACGATCAGCGCCCGATCAACTCGAAGCTGCGCTGCCATGGTTGTTCGCCGTTATGTGGGACAGAACCCTGGCCTCTCCCGATCGCTCCAGACATTGGTCACCCTGGAGCGCCCGCCAGCAATTAAATCCGCTAATCTGCCGAAAGTTCCGTCGGGGAGGTGCGATATTAGGTCAAAGCGCGGAACGGCGGCCGGCCGCAGAACACGTTGTCGAGCCACCACCGATATGGTTAAACTCAGTCTCGTATTGTCGGAATTACAAAAACCAGCTTTTTCAACGGGATAAGTCCAGACCGGCACCATGGGTGAAACGCAATGCCGCGGATGAAGGGTGCTGACCTCATCACCGAATATCTGATCGACAGCAAAATTCCTTATGTTTTCGGGATTTGCGGGCACGGCAACGTCGGCATACTGGATTCCCTTTACGAAGCGCGCGACCGCATCCGCCTGGTCTCACCGCGCCACGAACAGGTGGCCGCCCATATGGCCGACGCCTATTTCCGCGTGCGCCATGAGCCGGCGGCCACGCTCACCTCGTGCGGGCCGGGCTCCTGCAATATCGTGATGCCGCTTGCGCTCGCGATCTCGGACTCCTCGGCGCTGCTCGCGATCACCGCGAACGTGCCGACCTCGCAGTTCAACCGCAGCCCGTTCCAGGAAATCAACGCGCACTTTCAGGCCGACTTCCCGAACATCATCCGGCCGGTCGTCAAGCGCAGTTTCCAGCCGACCCGGGTGGACATGCTGCCGCTCGCCCTGCGTCAGGCGACAACGGTCATGCTGTCGGGCCGGCCCGGCCCCGTGAATGTCGACGTGCCGTTCAATGTCTTCCAGGAAGAGGACGACGTCGAAATGCCGCCGCCGCCGCCGCCGCTTAATTCGCAGCGCAGCGGTGCCTCACCCGACGAAATTGCGGCGTGCGTCGACCTTATTCTGAAAGCGCGGCGGCCCGTCGTCTTCGTCGGCCATGGCGTCACCTTGTCGGAGGCCTCGCGCGAGCTCACCGAATTTGCGCATCGGCTGCAGATCCCGGTGATCTCATCGCCCAACGGCATGGGCGCTCTGGACATGACCGATCCGCTGGCGCTCGGATTTATCGGGCGCAACGGCGCGTACCCCGCAAACGAGGCGGGCCGGCGCGCGGACCTCGTCATTGCCGTCGGCGCGCGCTTCGATGACCGCTCGGCCTCGTCATGGATGCCGGGCTATTCGTGGAATTTTCCGCAGACCCGGTTGATCCATGCCGACGTCGATCCGGCCGAGCTCGGCCGCAACTATCCGCCCGACATCGGGGTGATGGCCGATGCGCGCACGTTCCTGCGGCAATTGCTGGCCGAGATCGACAGGCGCAATCCGAAGCGGGAGGCAACGAAGGCCTGGGTTGCCGACATCCGGAAATGGCAGTCCGACTGGGACGATTTCATCCGTCCGAATTTTGAGACACATGCCTCGCCGATCCGGCCCGAGCGCATCGTCGCCGATTGTCAGGCCGTGCTGCCGCCGGATGCCATCCTGTGCTGCGATGTCGGTGTCAGTCACAACTGGTACATGCAGTTCTGGAAAGCCCGGCGCCCGCAGACGATGCTCAATTCGTGGGGCTTTTCCGGCATGGGATTCGGTGCCGCCGGCGCGCTCGGCGCCAAGCTTGCGGCGCCCGACCGGCCCGTCGTTGCCGTGACCGGTGACGGCTGCTTCACCATGGTGCCGCACGTGCTGTGCACCGCCGTCGAGTACAATATTCCGGTGGTCTGGGTGATCTGGAACAATTTCGGCTGGGTTTCGATCCGTGACATCCAGCTCGGCATGTTCGGCGGCCGCGAGCACGGCACGATGTTCCACGAAGGACCGAACAATAAACCCTACAATCCCGACTTTGCCGCCTGGGCGCGCGCGACCGGCGTCGAAGCAATGACGGTGACAAAGTCGCAGGACTTCAGAGGCGCGCTCGAGCACGCGATCAAGGCCAACAAGCCTTATCTGCTCGACGTGCACGTGGACGCTGAAGTGCGTCCGCCTTCCACGGGAGCCTGGCAGTTGCCGCCGACGCCGTATAAGGAGCCGGTCTTCGGCAGGCGCTATTTGCCGGACGCCGTGCCCGCGAAATAGAAATGCTTGGGGAGCGCGCATCGTGAGAACACCAGGCAAGCAACGGTCGCCAGATGTGACGACGCGCGCTGTGACTCGCGTTGCCGCCGTCCGGCCGCCGCGCAGCGGGGTGCAGTCGCTCGCGCGCGCCTTCGCCATCATGGAGGAGATCGCCCGCAACCGCGACGGCATCGGCCTGGCTGATCTTTCCAAGCGTGTCGGCTTGCACAATTCGACGACATTCCATCTCGTCAAAACTTTGGTTTCGCTCGGCTACGTGCGCCAGATGATGGACACCAAGCGGTATCGGATTGGCCGGCCGCTGTTTGCGCTGGCGGCGAGCGCTCTCGACGAGGTGGAAATGGTGAGCCTGGCGACACCGATCCTCGAGGATCTTTCGCGCGAAACCGGAGAGAGCGCGCATTTTTCGGTGCGGATGGACGATACGGTCGTCGTGCTGGCGCGCACAGGCGGGAAGGGCGCCTTCCAGCTCAACGATCGCGCCGGCGCTGTGCGTCCCGCGCATTGCACGGCTCTCGGCAAGATCATGCTGGCGGCCCTTTCGGTCGATCAGTTCGAGCAGTACCTGGCGCGCGCCGACCTCAAGACATTCACGCCGAAGTCGATCACGTCGGCCGAAACGCTGCGGCGTGAGATTGCCGAAGTGCGTCGTACCGGCCTCGCCATCGACGACGGCGAGTTCGACGCCGAAGTGCGCTGTGCCGCGGTGCCGGTTCGGGATTTCAGCGGTCAGACCATCGGCGCCATGGGTATTTCGGGCCCGGTCTGGCGGTTGTCGATCGAAGCGCTGCAGAAACGGGCGCGCGTTGTTCGTGCGGCCGCTGACCGGCTGTCGGCGGAATTCGGATTTGCCCGCGAGGTCAGGGCTGCGGTTTAATCAACGCGGAAGCTCTGGCGGCTTCCGGAACGTCCGACAGGTAGACCCAGGTAGACCATGACACATGTGATTGTCGCTTACTGGCGCCCGCGCGAGGGGCAAACCGAAAAAATCGAAGCGATCCTGCGCGAACTTGCTGCTGCGGCCCGGCAGGAGCCGGGCAATCTGGAATTCGTCGTCAACCGCTCTCACGATGATCCAAATGAATTTCTGCTGTACGAACAATATGAGAGCGAACAGGCGTTCATCGATCATCAGCAGACGCCGCATTTCAAAAAGCTTGTGCTGGAACACGCCTTGCCGCTTCTCGAACGGCGGTCGCGCCACGCCTATTCCATTGTCGCTTAAGACACAGGTTCAACGAGGGAAGCCACACGATGTCGCTTGCCGGAAAGAAAGTTGTTATCGTCGGAGGGTCATCCGGCATCGGTCTTGCGACCGCAGAGCTCGCCAGGCGGGAAGGCGCCGACGTGGTGGTTGCTTCGCGCAACGCCGACCGCCTGAAGACGGCTGCCGGCAGAATCGGGGCGACAGCCATTGCGGCCGATGTCACCAGCGATGACAGCGTCGCCGGCCTTTTCCGCGAATGCGGGCCGGTCGATCATGTCGTTGTGACGGCGGCGCAGTTGCGCACGGGGCCGTTCAAGACGGTTGCCATGGACGATGTTCGCGCCACCATGGAAAGCAAGTTCTGGGGTGCCTGGCGCGTTGCACGTTCGGCGGAAATCCGCGGCAACGGCTCGCTCACATTGGTCACCGGCTATCTGAGTACCCGTCCGCGGCCCGGCGCTGCGATCGTCGGTGCGGCCAATGGCGCGCTTGAATCGTTGACCAGGGGTCTGGCGCTGGAATTGGCGCCGGTCAGGGTCAATGCCGTGTCGCCAGGAACGATTGATACGCCGATCCGCGCCAGCATGCCGGAAGCCGCTCGCCGCGACATGCTGGCAAAGACCGCAGCGGCGCTCCCGGTTGGCCGCGTCGGCGCGAGCGAAGATATCGCCCAGCAAATCCTTGCCCTGATGAATATCGGCTTTGCCACCGGATCGGTCGTCTATATCGATGGCGGGGCGCTGGTCGTCTAAATTATACTCATTGCGGCGATTTCGAACGGAGCGAGGCTCATGACACAGCGGACGGCTTATGTCCCTCACGGCGTGATCCCGGCGGTTCTGCTCCCGTTCGATAATGATCTGGCCATCGACGAGGCAAGTTTCCGCAAGCACCTGCGCGACGTCGCGTCGGTCGAAGGCCTGTCCGCAATCACCATCAACGCGCACTCGACGGAAGTGGCCTCGTGCACATTCGACGAGCAGAAGCGCGTGCTCGACATCGCGCAGGACGAGATCGGCGCGCGCCTGCCGCTGGTGAACGGCATCTGGGCCGACGGCAGTATCGAGGCCGCGCGCATCGCCCGCATGGCGACGCAGGGCGGCGCATCGGCGCTGCTGGTTTTTCCGCCGGCACCGTTCACGCTCGGCCAGTCGCCGGCGATGGCGCTCGCCCACGTCAGGCGCATTGCGGACACAACCGATCTGCCGCTGATCGTATTCCAGTATCCGCTTGCGACCGGGCAGGGCTACCCGAAGGACACGCTGCTGAAGATGTGCGAGGAGGTGCCGTCGATCCGCGCCATCAAGGACTGGATCGGCAATGTGCCGCATCACGAATGGCACATCCGCACCCTGCAAAGTCTGCCGCGCCCGGTGAACGTGCTGACAACGCACAGCGCGTGGCTGTTCTCCTCGCTGGTGCTCGGCTGCAACGGGCTGCTCTCGGGCTCGGGCAGCGTGATCGCCGATCTGCAGGCGCGGCTGTTCCGCGCCGTGCAGAAGAACGATCTTGCCGAGGCGAAGCGGCTCAACGAGCGCATCGATCCGACGGCGCGCGTGTTCTATGCCGATCCCTTCGTCGACATGCACAACCGCATGAAGGAAGCGCTGGTACTGCTCGGCAAATTGCCGCGCGCAGTCGTGCGCCCGCCGCTGGTCAGGATCGAGCGCGCCGAGGTGGCGCGCATCCGGCAGGCCTTGATCGAAGCGGGCCTGCTCGACAAGAACGCAAGAGACGCGGCTTAGAGCCTGCCGTCAGGGCCGGGCACAGCCGTCCGAAGGACGGCGTGCTTTGCGCGTCTATGTCCCGGCGACGCAAAGTACGCTCCGTGTGCCCTCACGAATCCGCTTTTTTGTGATCGCCATCACATCTGGGACTGCCTTGTTAACCTTAAGCTTTTCGTTTGGAGTGAGGCATGAAGCGCGACAAGGACATCATTGCGCTTATTGAGCCAGGCAATGGCTTCATTCCAATCGCGAAATCTCACGAAGAGATTCGTTCCACCGCGATCAGTCACTGCTTGAAATGCGGCCGGAAGCCCGCCGCCGCGCTGGCGTCGGCGGCCGGGCCTTCCCGTCAGGTGTAATAAAACTCTCGAAACAGGGAGCAGGCGAGGTGAACTAGGGGTGGTGGCAGGAGTACAGGATGAATACCCATAAAATTCGAGGAGTTTCGATAACAAGATTTAAATCTGCAACGGCCATTCCCCTTCCAGACTATGAGGAAGGGCTGATGAAATCGTCAGTGATGAAACGTTCGGTGGCTGTTGGAGGGCACAAGACCAGCGTTAGCCTGGAGAACGAGTTTTGGACCCGGCTGAAGGGAATAGCGGGCGCAAAACAGCTAACGATGTCACAATTGATCGCACAGATCGACGAAGGGCGTGAGCGAAGGAATTTGTCGTCGGCGATCCGCGTCTATGTCCTCGAACATGCCCGCGAATTCAAGAACACCGCCTAGCGGCAATGACACAAGTCTGAAAATTTTTCCGCCGGCTTCGTAAGCCGGCACTTGATGTCAGTCAGAAGCAGAATGGAGCGCGCCGGCGCTTGCCATTCATGTGGGGTATTGGCGTAACTGAAAATACGGAAGCGCGGGGCGTCGCCGGTTCGTCACTGACATTCGCGCACCCAGGCGGAGTGCAACGCCAAGGCGAAGTCGCCTGTCTGGCTGCCAATGTTCTTTCCAATCAAAGTTGGATTTGAGCGCGGAGGGATTCCGACC
>DASSRJ010000133.1:0-24657 GCA_035701845.1 Pseudolabrys sp.
GGCGCAATCCAGTCGATGTAGTCGTCGAAACTCTTGCCGTTGATCTCTTTCGGAAAATTCCACTCGACCGGATAGGGCTTCACCGGCGCGGCCGGCGTGAGCAAGAGGTCGTATCGCTCGAACAGTGCGCGCATTTTCTGGAACAGCGCAAAGCGCGTGCGTTCGGCCGTTGCGATGTCGGTCGTGGTGAGCGTCAGCCCGGATTTGACGTTGCCCCTGAGATTTTCGCCGAACGTATCGAGCCGCCCGAGATTTGCGAGCTGCTGGCCGACCATCCAGACGCCGCGCCAGGTCTTGTAGGGACCGCGCCCTTCCGACAGATCGAAATCGATCTCGTCGACGGTCGCGCCTTGCTCGCGCAGCTGGCTTGCCGCCTTGCGGCAGATCGCCTCGATCCCGGAGTCGACGCCGATGCCGGCGATGTCGCGGGTGAAGGCAATGCGCAGGCCTCCGGCATCGCGCGCCTTGCTTACGATGCCGGCGGCGCTCGGCCAGGGCGGCGCAACCGAAATCGGTGAAAGGCGGGTGAATCCGACGATGGCATCGAGCATCAGCGCCGCATCTTCGGCGGTGCGGGCAAGCGGGCCGTGCACCTGGCCCGGGTCCCAGGCGAGCGGCATCGGGAAGTTCGGCGTGAGGCCGGGCGTCGGGCGGATGCCGACGATCCCGCAGAACGCCGCGGGGATGCGCACCGAGCAGCCGAAATCCGTCCCATGCGCGATCGGCAGCATGCCGCTCGCAACGGCGGCGGCGGAGCCGCCGGAGGACCCGGCGGGACTCAAGTCGGTGTTCCAGGGGTTGCGCGTTGCCCCGAACACCGCATTGACCGTGTTGGCGCCGGTGCCGAATTCGGGCGTGTTGGTCTTGGCGAGCACGATCGCGCCGGCGGCCTTCAGCCGCCTGACGACCTCGGCATCCTCGGTGGGGACGTTGTCGGCATAAAGCGGGCAGCCGTAGGTGGTGCGAATATTCGCGGTGGCGACGATGTCCTTGATGCCGATGGGCAGACCGTGCAGCGGCCCCAGCCTGTCGCCACGCATCACCGCCTGCTCCGCCGCGCGCGCGTCGGCCCGCGCACGGTCGGCGGCCAGTGTCACGATTGCGTTCAGCGTCGGATTGAGGCGATCGATGATCGTGAGATGAGCGTCGAGAATCTCAACCGGGCTGAGCTCACGCTTGCGCACCAGCGCGGCGAGCTCGTGGGCAGGTTTGCGCCAGAGGTCACTCATAAGGAGCGCTATTCGCCGACATCGACAATGGCGATGACAGGGCCGCCGCCTTGCGGGCCCTGATGCATGGCATCGACCGAAACGAAGACCGCCGGATCGCCGATCGCCGCGGCCGCGACGCCGCCAACCGCGCCTTTCGAATGGCGGTGGTGATGCACGTCCGAGTCGTCCAGCATGATTTGCCGGCGTCCGCGCAAGGTGCCGCGGCGATCCGCTTCGCATTTCATGAAGCAGTTGACGAGCTTGCCGTTCAGGTCACTGGCACGCGCACGCTCGGGCAGGGGCAGGCCGGCGTCGCGGATCGATTCATAAATTCCGTCGATATCGAGCGCATCCTTCATCACCGAGTGACCGATGCGGTAGCGGCCGCCGGCGCCGGCTCTGTTGCCGAGGAGAACGATCTGCGCCTGCGTCAGCTCGACGCCAGACGAGCAGGAGGCGACGGACGAGTAGAGATCGAGGTTGCGGCAGATTTCTTCCGCCTTCGGCATCCTGATCTCGCCGAGTGCAACCGCGATCCCGAGCGCGGTCGTGCCGTTGGAGACGCCCATCGAGTCATGCACCTCGCAAGCGACGTGCTTGCCGCGCGATTCGGCGTCGCGCACGGAGTCGATCGTGAGCAGCGGCGTCTTGGTCTGCACGTAGTGAACGTCCCTCGGGTCGCTGATGCCGGCGTCGCGCATCGCGTCTTTCACGGCGGCGGCGACTTTCTCGACCATCGCCGGCCGGCCGATGTCTTCCGGCAGCAGCACCGCGCTCATTGCGGTGCCCATCACCAGCCGCGATTTCGCGGCCGGGCCGCTGCTTTCGTTGCGCGCGAACACCGTCGCATGCGGAGTGATGACGCCGTCGCAGCCGCCCGACCACACCATCGGAATCTGGTTGACGGCGTTCTCGTCGCGCTTGCCGTGCCTGAGCAGGACGCGGCGGAAGGCCTGGTCGGCGAGGATGCGGGTGAAATCGTTGACCCCGCCATTTCCCTCGGTTTTGCCAATGACGCCAATGACCTGGTCGGCCGTGAACAGCCCGCCGGTGATGCCTTTTTCAAGGCCCGAGGCGTCCGACACGGACTTCAATTCGACCTTGAGAACTTCAATCGCCATTGCTGTCCTGCCTCACGCCTGTGCGCTTCTGAACCATTCGAAATGCCTGGCGGGAGCCGGCCTGCGCGGCAGGTAGCGGCCATTGGCCTTGCCGACGATCTTGCCGTCGCGCGCGATGATCTTGCCCGCCTTGATCGTTGCGACCGGCCAGCCCTTGAGCGTCTTGCCTTCGAACGGCGAGAAGTCCGACATGCCCTGCAGGTCTTGCGCACGCACGACCTTTTCCATCTCGAGGTCGACGACGACCAGATCGGCGTCGGAGCCGACGGCGATCGTGCCTTTCTGCGGGTAGATGCCGTAAACGCGCGCCGGCGAGCGGGTCGCGCGTTCGACCAGGATTTCAAGCGGCACGCCGCGCAGGCGGCCGTAGTGCAGCAGCGCGGGCAGGTGGGTGCCGAGCGCCGGCAGGCCGGGCCGCGCGCCGTGCAGGCCGGCTTCCGGCTTTTTGGTCGCGCGCGCGCGCGACGTGTTGTCGGTGCCAACCGTGTTGATCGAGCCCTCGACAAAGCCTTCCCACAGCGCGGTCTGGTGCTCGGGCGTGCGCACCGGCGGGACCATCTTCACCAGGAAGCCGTTGGGATCGAGGCTGTTGATGCCGAGATAGGGCGTCGTTGTCTCAACGGTGAAATGCAGGCCGGCGCGGCGCGCGGCGCGCACCACCGCGAGGCCCTGATGGCTGGAAAGATGAACGACATAGAGATGTGCGCCCGCGACCTTCGCCAGATAGAGCGCGGTCTGGATGGCGAGCGCCTCGGCGATGGCGGGGTGTGCGTCCTCCCAGTCCTTCAGCGTGCCTTCCGGCTTGCGTGTTTTCAGCTCGTTGCGCGCCGCGTCGATCAGCGCACCGGTTTCACAATGCACGCAGGAGACCGCATCAGGCCCGAGCGAAGCGACGGTGCGGAAGCCGTGCAGCAGCACGTCATCGGTCACCGACTTCACGATGCCGGGCATGCCCGACATGTAGAACTTGAACGAGCGGATACCGTACTGCTCGGCGTAGCCTGGAATTTCCGCGATCTGCTGCTCCGTGAAGATCTGCGGGTGGAAAACGGAATCCACGTAGCTGCGTTCGTCCATCGCCTTGCGGAAGGCGGGAAGGTGATCGAAGTAGGAATCTTCCAGGCTGCGCAGGAAAATTCCGACCGTGGTGACGCCGCCGAGGATGCCCGCGCGGGTCTCGGTCTCGGCCTCGCTTTCGTAGGACTGCTCGTTGCCGATGTGGATGTGCGGGTCGAATATGCCCGGCAGCACCGTGCGGCCGGTGGCGTCGTAGGTTTCGGCGGCGGCATCCGCCACGTTGTCGCCAATCACGGCAATCTTGTCGCCGGCAATGCCGACGTCGGCCCTGACCTGGCCGACACCGGGGATGACCAGCGTGCCGTTGCGAACAATGACGTCGAGCGGTTTGCCGTCGCTGCCTTTCGCCATGACCTGGCCTTTCGTTACGCCAAGAGCTCCTGCGTCAATGTGGAACGCGCCACCTCGCGGCCTTTCCTGAACACGTGGCGCCGCGGCGGCTGCACACGCAGCGCCTCGTGCGTCGACGGCGCGCCGACTACCATCAAATCGGCCGTCATGCCGGGCGCGATGCCGTAGTCTTTCAGGCGCGCGCATTTCGCGGCATTGACGGTGACCATGTCCATCACCTGCTCGAGCTCGTGCGGCAAAGTGAGTTGCGCGACATGCGCCATCATCGAGGCGCATTCCAGCGGGTCCGGTTTTCCAAAAGGATAGTAGGGATCGTTGACGTCGTCCTGCGAGGTCACGACATTGGCGCCGCGCGCCAGCAGCTCCTTGACGCGCGCGCAGCCGCGCCGTTTGGGCTCGCGGTCGAGCCGCGCCGAGCACACCAGGTTGATATGGGCGTTGACCGAAATAGTGACGCCCGCGGTTGCCACCATGTCGATGACCTTGGCCGCATAGACATCGTTGTATCCGGCCATGGCACCGCAGTGGCTGGCGGCGACGCGGCCCTCGAAGCCCTCGCGCATGGTCTTGATCGCGAGATATTCGAGGCTGCGCGAATTGGCGTCGTCGGTGTCGTCAACCAGCATGTGGATGTCGAGGTCGTGTTTCTTCGCAAGATCGAAGCAGATGTCGATGTGCCCGCGCGCGTCGGCGTCGCTGTATTCGTACCAGGGCAGCCCGCCGACGATGTCGCAACCTTCCTTGATCGCCTCGTCCATCAGCTCGGCGGCGCCCGGGTCGCGCACGATGCCTTCCTGCGGGAAGGCGACGACCTGGATGGTGGCGTAGTCCTTCATTTTCTCGCGTGCCAGCAGCAGGCCGCGCGCGGCCTTGAGGCCGCCGATCGTGCCGACGTCACAGAACAGCCGGAAGAAGGTCGTGCCGTTCTTGACGCCGGTCTCGATGGTACGCACGGCGCGCGAAGCGACCTCGGCCGGATCGTAATTGCGCTTGTGGTCATTGGTGATCTCGATCGCCTCCGGCAGCGTGCCCGAGACGTTAGGCCGCATGATCTCGCCGAGCAGGCATTTGTCGGCGTGGTAGTGCAGGTTGAGAAAGCCCGGCAGGACAAGGCTTCCCGCGGCGTCGATGTCTTTCTGCCCTTTGGCCGGGAGCCTGGGGCCGACGGCGGAAATCGTCTCGCCCTCGATCGCGATATCGACCGGCTCTTTCCGGTCCCGCAGCCGCGCATTACGAATGACGACGCTCATACCCACCCAACTCCATCGTCGCCCGGCGGTCCGCCGGATGCGCCTCATATCCGTTCGAGGATGTGCAATCCGCGGGTCCGGTCGATCAAATAGATCAGGCCGCGGTCATCGAAGCACACGTCATTGCTCTGCACGCGTTTGGCGCCGTCCGGAATGTCCGGCATGAACGAGGCGACTTCCTTCGGCGCGTGCGGATTTGCGATGTCGACAATGCGCAGTCCGTGTGCAAACCACGCGATCGGAATTTCGGTCGAGCGGATGTCCTCGCAGAACTGGTGCAGGCCGGTGTAGTCCTGCTTCGGCGAGCCGTCTTCCTCGGCCACCTGGAAGCTGGCGAACGGAACCGGCCTGGTCTCGTCGGTGATGTCCACCAGCCACAGGAAAGCCGGCGAGGTGGGGCCGGGAAGGCGCACGACGTCTTCGTCGGCGACCAGCATGACCTGCCGTCCCCGCAACGGAAACGGCACCGGCAACGCGGTGTGGGTCGGCCAGGGAAAGGGCGGGCTCCAGTCGAGACCCGACACGAATGTCGGCTTGCTGATGTCATCGATGTTGAGGATGACGAAGCCGCCGTGCCAATAGCTCGTGTAGAGCCGGTTGCCGACGCGCATCGGGTGATGGCAGCGGTGCGCGGTGCCTTCCCAGCTCGGCTTTTCGCCGCCGGCGGTCCATTGCCCGGGCATCCACCAGCGGCCGACTTCCTGCGGCTTTGCCGGATTCCGAAAATCGATGATCGAGACCACATTGCCGAGATAACCGTCGAGCTCCGGCGAGCCGTAGACGTAACGGCCGTCGAAGGTGAAACGGTGCATGCCGCGCGATGCCCAGGTGGTGATGCGCGTCGGCTTTGACGGATTGCTGACGTCGAAGACCTCAAGGCCGCCCTTGAAGTCAGGATCGATGCGGCCGATCGGAAAGACCTCGCGGTTGACCAGCATGACGCCGTTTTCGACGCGCACTTTGTGCGACAGCGTTCCTTCCGGGACCCTGATGTTTGCAAGCTCGCGCGGCTTGGCGGGATCGGAGATGTCGATGATGCTCGTGCCGTTCGGCGGCCTGACGTGCCCGACATAGGCGACGTTGTTGCGGACAACCACCTGGCCGCCGCCCGCACAGTCGAAATAGCCGACGACCTTCAAGCCTTTCGCGACTGCCATCGGCCACACACTCCACGTCACGTCCGCACTGCGCGCAGAATGCGACCAGCGTTCGCTCATCTGCGGTCGAAACGCTACAATGCGTTTTGTATGTCGGTCAATCTGTCCGGGCTGCCACGCGAGCGAGCGCGTGAGCATTGCTCGATTTTTCTTCCGTATGTCACGCAGTTTTCTCTTGCCCGTGTCTGCTCGGAGTAATACAAAAAATCATACAAGGTTTTTTGTCTTGAGTAGCGTCGCATGGCAAACGGCCAGAGGCATTCACGGCGGGCGATCGAGCCGAGTTCGTTCGGAATTTCGCTGTCGAAGGGCAATGGCCGGCCGCTCTTCCTGCAGTTGCACGAGCAGATCATCGACCGCATCGCCGCGGGAGAGCTGACGGCCGGTGCGCGCCTGCCGCCGGTGCGGCGGCTCGCCCAGCAGCTCGGCATCAATCACATGACGGTCGCGAAGGCCTACAAGGATCTTGCCGAGGCCGGTTTCGTCGAAGGCCGCGCGGGCGGCGGGACGCATGTTCGAGCGCCATACGGGACCGGCTCCAGGCGTACGCGCGGTTCGGAGCCCGCCACCGCGGGACCTCTGCTCTCCGAGCGCCTGTACGAGCTGTCGCATGCGCCCGGCGTCATTGCGTTCACGACCAACTATCCCCAGCCGGATACCGATTGCACAAAGGAATTCGAGGCCTGCCTCCAATCGGTCATAGCGGATGGTCTCTCTCCTTATTTCGCCTACGACCCGCCCAACGGCCGCATGGGCTTTCGCCGCGCCATCGTGGACTATGTTGCGCGGCAGGGGTTACAGACCGCCGCCGAAGACGTGATCGTTACCTCGGGCGCCCAGCAGGGAATCGAGCTGGTCGTGCGGCTGCTGGTGCCGCACGGATCGCCGGTGATCATCGAGCGGCCCTCGTATTACGGCGTGATCAACGCCCTGCGCAGCGTCGGCGCGCGGATCCTCGAAGTGCCGGTCGAGGCCGACGGCATGGACATCGAAATGCTCGAGGCGCATCTGGCGCGCCACCGGCCGCGCCTGATCTATACCAACCCGACTTTCCAGAATCCGACCGGCGTGACGACGAGCCTTGCAAAGCGCCGCAGCATTCTTGCGCTCGCGCGCAAGCATGGCGTGGCGATCCTCGAGGACGATCACAATTCGGAGCTGCGCTTTTCCGGCTCACCGGTTCCTTCCATTCGTTCGCTGGCGGAGCCGGGCGACAACGTTTTCTTTGTGCGCGGATTTGGCAAGGTGTTCCTGCCCGGCACGCGTCTCGGTTATGTCGTGGCTCCGCCGCATGCGCGGCGGCCTTTGCTGGCGCTCAAGGCGCACAGCGACCTGCACACGACCGGCATCATGCAGGAGGCGATGGCGCGCTTCCTGGTGCGCAGGAACTATCCGAAATTTCTTGAGCGGATGAAGCGGGACTATTCCGCCACGCAGCGCAAGCTCATCAGCGCCCTGTCGGACGGCATGCCGACCGGCACGCTGATCGGAAACCCCGAAGGCGGTCTCAGCCTGTGGGTGACCTTGCCGGAAGGCACCGAGGTTTCCGAGCTCTATTATCGCGCCGTTCGCCGCGGGATCGCTTTCGTCGCGGGCGAGGTCTTTTATGCCTCGCACGTCAATCCGCGCACCCTGCGCGTAAGCTTCGGTCTTCTGCGTGACGAGGTGCTCGAGGAGGGTGTGAGCAGGCTTTGCTCGGTGGCGAAGGACCTGATGCGGCCGCGCAGCGCACCGAGTCCGATCTTCACGTAGGTGGTTTCGGGCCTGCGCGGCGGCGCGCGTGGGGCGCAGCGGAATGCGGGGAAGCTATGGTCGACTGTAACAAGCCTCGTCGTCACCGGGCTTGTCCCGGTGACCTCGCTTAGGAACGCACCGCTGTGCCTTTATGATCGGGATGGCCGGGACAAGCCCGGCCATGACACTCTGGATTCTCAGCCGGTGTGTTGGATCTGAAAAAACTTCAACACGGCGGCGGAGGCGCTTCGACCAGCCTGGGGTTGATCGCCTTCAGGCCGTCCCCCCAGGTCAACTTGTTGAAGTCGATCGGGCCGTCGGTCGCCTTTTCGCCCTGCGCCCAGCGGCTCAGGCTGCAGAAGTCGTCGTAGTATACCTTGTCGATCGCAAGCGGCCGTGTGTTGGTGTCCCACTGATCCTTCGTGGCCTTCTCGCTCAGGCTCAATTTGGATTGCGCATAGGCGGCGACCGCCTTGAAGTCTTTTTCGGCGACATCGCGGCCTTTCATCGTCGCGCGCAGCCAGCGCGTGGCAATGTCCTTGCCCTGCGGGGTGGCGAGCCATTCGGGCCGCGCGCCGGCGACGAGATAGCCCTGGATATAGCCGGTTGCGTCGCTGAGATAATGCGCCTTGTCGGGGCAGATCTCGAGCGTGCGTGAGCCGACCGGCTGCCAGATGAAGAAGGCCGCGATTTCGCCGCCGCACAGCGCGGCCGGCAGAACCTGCGTGTCGAGATTCTTCACCGTGACGGTTTTCGGGTCGACTTTGTTCTTGGTCAGGTACTCCGAGATGAACCAGGATCCGGTTGAGCCGACGCGCGTCGCGACCGTCTTGCCCGCGAGGTCCTGCGGCTTCCTGATGTCCTTGCCGGCGACGACGACGTAGCCTTTGGCGTCGCGCTCGATCACCGCGATGGTGCGGTAGTCGCCCTTGACGCGGAAGAAATACTGCACGCTCGGCAGATCGCCGGACATGACAATGTCGCCCTGGCCGGTCTGGAACGCCTGAAAGGCGGTCGTTCCGGACGGGAACAGGCGATACGTCACGTCAAGGCCTTCCTGCTGGTAGAAGCCTTTCTCGAACGCCATCCAGATGGCGTCATTGTTCACCGAGGGCTGACCGAACAGGGTCATCTTCAGCGGGGCATTTTGCGCCTGCGCGGCAGCGAGGCCGAGCATGGACGCGCCTGCAACACAGAGAACTTTCACGATGATGTGCATGGCTCACTCTCTTGATTTTCCCTTTGGGTTTACGTCTGGGATACGAACGACATGTAACGGGCAAGCACGCGGTCGACGAATAAACGGAAGATGCGGTCGACGATGAAGCCGAGAACGCAGATCGTGAGCAGCGCCACGAAAATGCGGTTGGTCTGCAGCAGCATCGAGGACTTCTGGAGCAGGTAGCCGATGCCTGAATCGGCGGCGAGAATTTCGGCCGGAATGATGCTCATGAACGAGGACGCCATCGCGACGCGCATGCCGGTCACGATGTAGGGAACGGCGGACGGAATGACGACGAGCACGAAGATCTGCAGCTGGCCGGCCCCGAGACACTCCGCCGCGCGCTGGCGGGCAATCGGGGCGCGCCAGACGCCCGCGGTCGTGTTGATGACGACGATGAAAAACGTGCCCCAGAAGATCAGGAAGTATTTCGAAAGCTCGCCGATCCCGAACCAGATCACAGCGATCGGGATCATTGCGGTGGGAGAGAGATAACGAAGAAGCTCGATGATCGGGTCGAGCAAATCGTGCAGAAGCCGGATGCGGCCGAGCAGCACGCCGATGATGATTCCGGCGAGCGATCCGGTCGCGAATCCAACCGCGACCCGGGTCATGCTGATCGCCACGTCGCCGAGGATCTCGCCGCTCATCAGCATCGGGATGGCCGTGCGGATGACCTCGAGCGGCGGCGGAATCAGGAACGGATTGAACAAAACCGTCGACAGGAACTGCCAGATCAGGAACGCCAGGACGAGCGATCCAACCGCCAGCGTGCCATGCGGCAGGGTCGTAATGATGGAGCGCCGGGCGCGCGCAGCCGCGCCT
Source organism: Pseudolabrys sp. (assembly GCA_035701845.1). Lineage (GTDB taxonomy): Bacteria > Pseudomonadota > Alphaproteobacteria > Rhizobiales > Xanthobacteraceae > Pseudolabrys. Next base: position 9,949 of record DASSRJ010000133.1, read on the forward strand.
TCTGGGGGCTTGGCGACGGCCGGTGCGGTGTCCTGCATCTCTACCAAGGCGTCACCATTGATGTGCCCGCGGCTATGCGTGTTCCGCGACCCGCGCCAGGTCCGGCGCGAGCAAGGCCTCGATCTCGTTGTAAAGGACGGCAACTTTCGGATTGGTGAGGTCGCGCGGCCGCGGCAGGTCGATATCGATCAGCTTTGTGATCACCGAGCGCGGCCCGAACGACATCACGCCGATGCGGTCGGCCAATGAGATGGCCTCGGCGATGTCGTGGGTGACGAAAACGATCGTCTTCCTCGTGCGCTGCCAGATATCCAGCAGGATCGCGTGCATATGCCGGCGCGTCATCGCATCGAGCGCGCCGAACGGCTCGTCCATCAAAAGGACTTCCGGCTCGACTGCCAGTGCGCGCGCGATCTGCAGGCGCTGGCGCATGCCGCCCGACAACTCCGCGGGAAATTTCGTGCGGTGGGTATCGAGCCCGGTCATGCGCAGGTATTTGTCGATGATCGGCTGCCAGCCGGCCTTCGGTATTTTTCGCACCCGCAGCCCGAAGCGCACGTTTTCCTCGACCGTGAGCCACGGCAGCAGCGCCGATCCGGCATCCTGGAAGAACATCACGCGCTCGCGCCCGGCGCGGGTGATCGGCGTATCGCCCGACATCACGCTGCCCGCGCTGACGGGCTCAAAGCCGGCGAGAATATTGAGCAGCGTGGATTTGCCGCAACCCGAGGGGCCGAGCAGGCACAAAAACTCACCATCGGAGATTGTGAGCGACACGCCATCCAACGCGATGTAGGTGCCGCGCGCGGACTCGAACACCTTGCGTACGTTGCTGACGCGTAACAAAGCTGCCTCCGGAAGCAGGCGAGGCGCATCTCACGACCGCTCAACGTTATGGTTGGCCGGACTCCGTGTCAAACGAGCGCAAGTTTGTCTCTATGACAATTGCAGCGTGCATGCGCGGGCTGCAGCGAGGCGCCTGCACTGGACACGCCAAATCGGCTTTGCAATGTTTGATGCAACAAAAATCGCGGATGATCGGGGAGGTTGTGCATGTCCGATGTAAAACCGATCGCACCCGTTCGTATCGGACAGACCGATATTCTCTATGCGCAAGGCATGCGCGCCGGCTCCTGGCTGTTTTTCACGGGACACGAGGCCACCGATTTCGAACACGGCATCGCGGCGCCGGTCGCAGGCAAGCCGGGACAGCCGCTCGGCGGCGCACCGCGTTACTTGCGCGAGGGACGTTTTATTTTCGATCGCCTTGCCGGGCTGATCGCGGCGGAAGGCGGCGACCTTCGTCACATCGTCCGCGTCGACCAATATTACCCGCGCGCCGAATGCGTTAATCCCTATCAGCGCGCACGCAAGACGTTGCTGAAAGACTATGTCCCGCCGAGCACGTCGGTGCTGATGGAAGAATTGCTCACCGTCGGCGCCAACATGAACGTGTCGCTGCTGGCGGTGCTGCCGGGCGAGGGCCGCGAGCCTCACGCTGCGCGCGCAGAGGGTGTTCCGGTCCCGCAGCATTCCGGCTTCATCGCCTCGCTTGCGTGCGGCGACTATGTCTTCGTCGCCGGGCAGATGCCGAACAACGAGGCGATGACCGGACTTGATCCCCGGGCCTACCGCCCGCCCAACGCGGTGTGGAACGGCACCGACATCCGCCTGCAGACGGAGTTTCTGATCACGGGACGCCTCAAGCCGGGACTCGAGGCCGGCGGCAGCTCGCTGAGGAATGCGATCAAGGCGCAGGTCTATCTCACCGACATCAACGACCTGCCCGAGTTCATGGATGTCTGGAACAGCCACTTCGCCGGCAGCCCCTGCGCGCTCACGGTCGTTGCGACAAAGGGGCTCGCGCTTCTTGAGTCGAAAATCGAAATCAATATTTTCGGGGTGCGCGATGCCGGAAAGATCAAGAAGCAGATCATCGAGCACAAAGCCTCCGAGCACATGCGGCTTGGCCCGGCTGCGGTGCGCGCGGGCGACCTGCTGTGCCTGTCGGCGCTCTATGCGGCCGATGCCGACGGCGCGCTGCCCGTTGTGACTGCGTCGGCGGGGCTGCGCTATCTCGGGGCTCCCGCGCAGCACCAGATGCGTGCCATCCTCGGCGCGGCAGCCGGGATCTGCCAGACCGCCGGAACGTCACTCGGCAACGTGGTGCGGGCGCATCATTTTGTCGGCGACCTGAATTCGGTCCATCCAGCGCTGCGTACCTGGCAGGAGAAGCTCTCCGGCGCGCCGATCCCGTTCGGCGCCGTGCGCACGGCATCGCCGATGCCGATCCCCGGCTGCGACATTATTATGGATATGTGGGCCTATCGGCCGGGCTGATCGCCGGTCAGGCCTGGAACGCCTTGAAGGTGATGATGGTGTGCGTGTCCTTGATGCCGGGAATGCACTGCACCTTCTCATTGACGAAATGGCCGATGTCGGTGCCCGCGTCGACGTAGAATTTCACCAGCAGGTCATAGTCGCCGGCGGTCGAGTAGACCTCCGAAGCGATCTCGGCTTCGGCGAGCGCGTTGGCCACCTGATAGGATTTGCCGAGCTCGCATTTGATCTGCACGAAGAAGGGGGTCATCGAGCGCCTCGCCGTAGCGGTAGGATGGGTTGAGCGATAGCGAAACCCATCTTCACAAAGCCATCGGATGATGGGTTTCGCTATCGCTCAACCCATCCTACGAACTGTACCCCATGGCCCACAAGGCAGGCTTGCCTTGGGCAGGCGCGCAGACTACCTATTGAACAGCAATCTCGTGGGGTGTCCGGCTTTCGCCGGGCTGAGAGGCGTCGCGCCAACCCAACGAACCTGATCCGGGTCATACCGGCGGAGGGACCAGAGATGCATCATCCGCAAGCAGCATCGCGCACCGGCCTTTTGCGCGAAGACCTGGCGCAAGCCGCGCCCGATATTCTCGCACGGCTGCGGGCGCAGGCTCCCCGAATTCACTGCATCACCAACACGGTTGCACAGAATTTCACCGCGAACGTGCTGCTCGCCGCCGGCTGTGTTCCCTCGATGACTTTGTCATCCGGGGAAATCGGTTCCTTTGTTTCCGGCGCCCGGGGCCTGCTGGTCAATCTCGGCACCTTCGATACCGAGCGGCGAGAGGCGACGAATATTGCCGTCGGCACGGCGGTGCGCCGGGAGCTGCCCTGGGTGCTCGACCCTGTCTTCGTCGACCGCGCGCCGCCGCGCGCGGCCTTCGCACGCGAGCTGATCGGCAGGCGGCCGACGGTGATCCGACTCAACCGCGCGGAGCTTGCCGCGCTTGCGGGCGGCGCATCGTCACGCGAGGAAGCCATGGCCTGTGCGCGGGCCAATGGCGTGGTGGTTGCACTGTCCGGCGAAACCGATCTCGTTACCGACGGTCACCGTGTTGCTGCCATCGCGAATGGACACCCGCTGATGGCCAAGGTCACCGCGATGGGATGCGCCGGCTCGGCCGTTCTTGCGGCATGCCTTGCGGTCGAGCCGGATGCATTTCGTGCGGCCGCCGCTGCGCTGCTCATTGTTGGCGTTGCGGGTGAGCTCGCGGCTGAACAATCCGCCGGACCGGGCAGCTTCGCGGTTGCAATTATTGATGCACTCCACAATCTCGACGGGCCGGCGCTCATCGCCCGCGCAAGGGTGGAGTGATGACCGTCGACCTCAGGCTTTATGCGCTCGTCGATCCCGCGGTTGCCGGCGGCCGCACATTGGCCGATCTCGCGCGCCGTCTGACGGGAAGTGCAACGCTTGTACAGCTGCGCGACAAGCATGGCTCGACCCGCGCCATGGTCGAGGAGGCGCGCAACCTGCGCACGGTGCTGGAGCCGGAGGGCACTCCGCTGCTGGTCAATGACCGCGTCGATGTCGCGCTCGCCGCCGAGGCCGACGGCGTGCACATCGGTCAGGACGACATGGCGGTGCCCGACGCAAGGCTGCTGCTCGGCCGCAGCGCGATCATCGGCCTGAGCGTCAAGACGGTAGAGCAGGCGAAAGCCGCGCCGCTCGAGCTGCTCGATTATGTCGCGATCGGCGGCGTCTACGGCACCACGTCGAAGGACAATACGAAGGCGCCGATCGGCACAGACGGCCTGCGCACCATCGTCGATACGGTCCGTGCGCGAAGGGCGAATTTTCCGATCTGCGCCATTGCCGGGATCAACGTCACAAATGCGGCCGATGTGATCGCCGCCGGCGCCGACGGTGTTGCCGTCATTTCGGCGCTGTCGCTTGCGCCAGACCCGGCACAGGCCGCGCAGGATCTGCGCGCCGTGGTCGATAGCGCGCTGGCGCGCCGGGGGCGGGGATGATGAAAGCGATTCTGTTTCACGCGCGGCCTCTCATTGCCCCTCCCCCCGCGAGCGAAGCGAGTGGTGGGGAGGGGCGAGACGAGGCCGTGCCATGAGCACGCCGATCGCCGTCACCATCGCGGGCTCGGATTCGGGCGGCGGCGCGGGCATACAGGCCGACCTGAAGACGTTCGGCGCGCTCGGTGTCTACGGCGCGTCGGTCATTGTGGCGCTGACGGCGCAGAACACGCAGGCCGTCACCGGTATCCACGACGTGCCGCCCGATTTCATCAGGGCGCAGATGGACGCGGTCTTCTCCGACCTCGCCGTCGGTGCCGTGAAAATCGGCATGCTGTCGCAGGCGGCAAGCATCGAGACCGTGGCCAAGGGCCTCGCCGATCATCGCGCCAGGAATATCGTGCTCGACCCGGTGATGGTCGCGACCTCGGGCGACCGGCTGCTGGCCGCGGACGCGGTCGATGCCTTGCGCAAGCTGCTTATTCCGCGCGCGCTCGTGATCACGCCCAACCTGCCGGAGGCCGCTGCACTTGTCGATGCATCGCCGGCGCGCAACGAGAAGGAAATGGAAATCCAGGCGCGCGAGCTGCTGGCGCTCGGTGCGCGCAACGTTCTCATCAAAGGCGGTCACGGCACGGGCGACGACACTGTCGATCTCTTGATCGGGCAGGGCGACGTCATGCGGCTTTCGGCCAGGCGGATCGCCACAAAAAATCTGCACGGCACCGGCTGCACCCTGTCCTCGGCGATCGCGGCCGGCCTGGCCAAGGGCCTCGACCTCAAGGAGGCGAGCCGCGAGGCCAAGGCTTACGTCACCGGCGCTATTGCGGCCGCCGATACGCTCAAGATCGGTCACGGCCACGGGCCGCTGCATCATTTCTATCAGTCAGGGAGAGACGCATGACCACCCGACGCAATTTCACCATCGGCGCCGGCCTCGCCGCCGGCGTGCTTGCCGCACCGGCGGTCGCGCGCGCGCAAACGCAGAAATGGCGGATGGTCACGTCCTGGCCGAAACGGCTGCCCGGGCCGGGCATGTCGGCCGAGCGTATCGCCGAGCGCATCCGCGCGCTGTCGGGCGGCAGGCTCGACATTTCCGTTTACGCCGCCGGTGAAATCGTGCCGGCGTTCGAGGTGCTCGGCGCGGTCGGCAACGGTGTCGCCGACATCGGCCACACGGCTTCGTTCTACTGGCAGGGCAAGATGCCGGCGGCGGCCTTTTTCACCACGGTGCCCTTCGGGCTGACGCCGAACGAGCACGTCGCCTGGGTCGATGCCGGCGGCGGGCAGGCGCTATGGGACGAGCTCTACGCGCCGTTCGGCGTGAAGCCTTTCATGGGCGGCAATACCGGCGTCTGCATGGGCGGCTGGTTCCGGCGCGAGATCAAAAGTCTCGCCGACCTGCGCGGCCTCAAGCTGCGTACGCTCGGGCTCGGCGGCGAGGTCTATCGCCGCCTCGGCGTGACCCCGCAGACCACGCCGCCGGCGGAAATCCTGGTGAGCCTGCAATCGGGCGTGATCGACGGCGCCGAATTCGTCGGCCCCGGCACCGACATCGCGCTCGGCCTCTACCGCGTCGCGTCCTTTTATTACTATCCCGGCTTCAACAAGCCGAACGGCACCGGCGAGTGCATCGTGGCGCTGAAATCGTGGAACGCGCTGTCCGACGAGCTGAAGGCCATCGTCGCGCATGCCTGCGCGACCGAAGCAAACTACGCGCTCGCCGAAATGGAGCGGCTCAACGCGCAGGCGCTCGCCGTGCTCGTGAACGAGCACAAGGTGAAGCTGGCGGCGTTTCCCGGGGATCTCATTACGGCCGCGCGCAAGCAGGCGGACGATGTGCTTGGCGAGCTCGCCGGCAAAAGCGCCATCACCGGCAAGGTGCACGCATCCTATGCGGCGTTCCGCGAGCGGACGGCGCCCTGGTCGCGCGTGTCGATCGAGTCGGTGCTGAGAGCGCGGGGGGCGTAAAGGCAAATGTCGGGTATTTCTTCGTGCATATGATCTCGCGCGGGCCGACAGCGATCGGATTGATTTTGATATCAAAACTGATATAATAGCCGCACGCACGTCCCCCCGTGACCTTGCCCTCGCGGCCTGAGGGAATTGCGGCGCGGAGCACCGCGATGAAGAAACGGTATTATTCGAGTGTGTGGGATGCGATCGAGCCGTCGCGTGCCGGGGCGGCGAATATGAAGGCGCGCGCCGAAATGATGATCGCAATTCGCGAGAGTGTCGCAGCCTGGGATGTGACGCAAGCCGTCGCCGCGAAGCGACTGGGCCTGACGCAGCCGCGGATGAACGACCTGTTGCGCGGCCGCATTAACAAGTTCAGCCTGGATGCGTTGATCAATCTGGCAACGCGCGCAGGCCTTGCGGTGCGAATCAAGGTCGCGCGTCAGGCTGCTTAGTGCCCACCACGGTGCCCTGGTCGCGCGTGTCGATCGAGGCGGTGCTGAGAGGGGCCTGACCGCCTTGTACTTCGCGGCGGCCACATTGAAGGAGGGAAAATTATTGACATTCTCTTACAAGTTGTACACGTAAAAAAACAACAGTTGCAGCCACGGGACGGCCCATGTTTCTGGTTCACAATGAGCAAACCAAGCTGACCGCTGCATGGCTCAACGCTTTGGCTACGGCGCTTGTAGCCGCTGGAGTGTTCGCACCGGCGGCCGCACTGGCCTATCAGCTTGCGCACAGCGCGGTCGACAGCCGATATATGTTTGCTGTCGCACTCTGTTGTTTCGCTCTTGGTGGGGCCTTACATGTGCTCGGTCGTGCTTTCCTTGGGAGGTTGCGCGAATGAGCCAGAATGAAATTTACGCGCTGCTGTGGTTGGTCTTCGCCACGAGTCTCATTGCCGGATTTGCTTTTTCCCTCGGCCGGTTGGAGGACCGTGCGGAGCGACGCAAGGCGCGCCAGGCGGCCGAGTAACGCAAAGTGTGAGTCTCGCATCCGCTGAAGGATGCCCGCTCCAACGAAACGCAAAGAGCAGACTGCAAGCGGACAGCACCTTGGCCGCGAGTATCGATTGAATCGGTCTTGAGGGCGCGTGGTGTGACGGCCGATGTTCAACCGCGCCGAAGTGGCAATCGAACTGCGAGGTATGAATCTGCTCGGGTGTCAATCCGCTGGGCTATGCGCCACCGACAAACGGGCCGAGCAGCGAGGCAATCAGGGCGACCAGTTCGGATTGCCGGTGCACGCCGGTCTTCGCGAATATGCTTTTGAGCTGATTTCGTGCCGTTTCTTTCGCGATGCCGAGTACGTCGGACGCCGATTCAATCGTTTCGCCGGTTGCGAGCCGCGATGCCAGCCGTGCCTCGGCGGTGCTGAGCTTGAAAGCAGTACGGATTACCAGCTCGGGAGCGCGGACTCGCCCCTCCGGATCGACCAGTACAAGGAGCGCCTGGCATTCGGCAAACACGTTTGCGGTTACGCTCGACAGCTTCAGGGGGTAGGCCAGCAGCGGCTGCCGGCCTTCACGCGGCAGCCGCACCGGCGGCATGAGCGCTGAATCACGGTTGCTCCAGATCAACGCGTGGAGCGTGCGGTCAAGGGCGTCGGTTGCTTCGCGCGTGCCGGCGACAAGGCGTTTCTTGCTGATGCGAATGCCGGAACCGAGCAACGCTTCGGCCTGACCATTCAATTTGATCGGTTCACCCGCGCGGTTGACCAGGACGATGGCCGTTCCGCTCAACTCGAATGCATCGAGCGCTACCCGGGCCGCGGAAAATCCCAGCGCGCGTGCCAGAGCGGCGGCGCTCGAGAGGCGCGGCGACAATTTCGCAAGCTCGTGCTGCTCGCGCGGTGAAAACGGACCTTGACCGATGGACCGCTGGATCGACAACGACCATTGATCCTCGCCGGCGGTGATCAAGACGCCGGCGAACCATCGCAGTCTATGCGGGGCAAGGAACTCCTGGTAGTAAGGATTGCGATCCATCTCGTCCGGGGTCGTAAAGTCCAGTTCGGTGGCGACGCCTTTGCGCATCGCCGCTGCCAGACCGCGATAGCGCTCGTCGCGGTTGATCCACCCATCCGAAACGTACCTTTCGAAAGCCGACGCGATCTTTTCGCAGTGCGGCAGAAACGGCAGTCGGCCGCTAACGGGAAATAGCGCCGCGCCGGCGCCGCCGGTGACATCGGAGGCGACCGTCATCGCTGCGTTCCAGCGCGACGGGTCAACGGCCGCGTCGGCAAACGCCCGCTCGATTGCTGCGAGGTCCCATGTCCCCACGACCGGGCTTCCCCCCAAGCTCTACCGGCCACAACTTACAGTAACAAAACGCCCACTGCCCGCAATGGTTTAGTTCGGGCGGCTTTCGTCCTGCCGGTTTTCCTCACCGCAATCTCGCTTTAGCCCAATTGGGTCATGCACGACGGCCGGGCCCTGCCTAGCATCAGTCATTGGGCCGCACAGTCACGCCGCTGCGGCGAGGCTCCAGAAATTGTGAGCACGAAACTTGCCGCATAAGACATCGGAACAAATCGGACGCTCGCTGCGGGCGTTTCGCAACGCGCACAGACTCGGCTTGTTACGCAGTGTTCGGATATTGCCCGGAGCCTGTGCCTGCGAGGCCGCACGATCGCAAATCGGCATCGACTATCTCGGCAGCAGTGTGCCTCGATTGCCGCTCGCCCAGTGCACGGGTCCCAATTGCAATTGTACGTACGACCCGTTTCCAAGCGCTCTGATGCGCAAGCTCAACGCACCCAGAAAATCATCGGTTGCGATTTCTCGTTTGCGGCTGGGTAGCGAAACCTGAACGCGCCCACATTCGCCCGCCAGGTAATCTCGCCAGTTTCCCCGTTCTTCAGGGCGCGGTGCGCCGTGGGGCGGCGCCGAGATCGGCGAGGTCAATCGCATCGGCCTGCGCCTGAGGAACCGCGTCGGCGATGACGACGCCTGGTTCCGGGAATGGGCGCGCGGATCGTCGCCCGCATTCGCCGCATGGAGCTTGGTAATCCGGGCGATGCCCGCGGCGTCGGCCAAGGCGTCAGAAATTGTGTTCGCCTAACAAACAGCAAGAATCAAACGATGTATCTGCTATGTTTTGCGAGCGCCAATCCGTCGCCAAAAGGGAAAACTCTTGCAACAAAGTTGGCCGGCGCCGCGGCGAAGGTCTGATCTAATGGCCACCTCCGACATCGAATGGACCGAAGCAACCTGGAATCCGATCGCTGGTTGTACGATCGTGTCGCCCGGATGCACGAATTGCTACGCCATGCGCATGGCGGCGCGGTTGCAGGCAATGGGGATGGTCAAATATGCCGGCACGACGCGCAAGTCGGGCAGGCGGCGCGTTTGGACAGGACGCGTGAATGTCGACGAGGCGGCGCTTGGCACGCCGCTGACCTGGAAAAAGCCGCAGCGCATCTTCGTCAATTCAATGTCCGACCTCTTTCAGGACAAAGCAGATGAAAGCTTTGTTCGTGACGTATGGCGTGTCATGGCGCAGGCGCACTGGCACTCGTTCCAGATATTGACCAAGAGGCCTGATCGCATGTCGGCGCTTTTGTCGAAACCGGAGTTCCCAACGCTGCCCAACGTCTGGCTTGGTACGTCGGTCGAGAGTCAGGATTACGTGGAACGCATCGATATTTTGCGCCAGGTGCCGGCCCGCATTCGCTTTGTGTCGTTCGAACCTTTGCTTGGCGCAATTCCCGCGCCCGACCTGCGCGGCATACATTGGGCGATCGTCGGTGGCGAAAGTGGTCCGCGTGCGCGACCGATGCAGGAGGAGTGGGTAGAGCAACTGCATGCTGTCTGCGAACAGCAGAAGGTGGTCTTTTTTTTCAAGCAAGGGGGCGGTAAACGGAAGAAGCGGGCGGGGCGTCTGTTCAAGCGACGGACCTGGGACCACTACCCGGATGCGGCGCTGCACTTGTAACGTTCTTCCGCCGGTCGGAGCCTTCTGCATGGATGCCAAGCTTGAAGAACTGTCCTTCACCTATTTCCCCGAAAACTACCGCTGGTCACACGGCCTGCTGATCGGGCTGAACATGGCGCCGTGGGGCGGCGCCGAGATCGGCGAGATCAATCGCATCGGCCTGCGCCTGAGGGACCGCATCGGCGATGACGACGCCTGGTTCCGGGAATGGGCGCGCGAGGCGCGCACGGTCGAAGACGCCGGCCGCCAACGCATCGCCGAAGGCTTCACCGCCAGCGGCGCGCAATATCTGCACCGCGCCAGCGCCTACTACCATGTCGGCGAGCGCTTCCTGCAGCCGAAGAGCAAAGAGGGGCTCGACGCCTATATGCGCGGCGTCGTCTGCTTCCGCGATGCGGCCAAACTTATCAGGCGGCCGCGCATGGAGCATGTCGAAATCCCCTATGCGGGCACGAGCCTGCCGGCTGTTTACGTCCATGCGGAACCGGCGAACACGTCAGGCAAGGTGCCTGCCGTCGTGTTCTTCGACGGCCTCGATGTCACCAAGGAGATCCAGTATTTCAAAGGCGTCGCCGACCTGGTCGCGCGCGGCATTGCGTGCCTCATCGTGGACGGGCCCGGGAACGGCGAAAGCATCCGTTTCCGCAATCTCTACCTGCGCCCCGACACCGAGCACTATGCGACGCCGGTTTTCGATTACCTGGCCTCGCGGCCGGAGGTCGATGCCGAGCGCATCGGCGTGATGGCGATCAGCCTGGGCGGCTACTACGCGCCGCGCGCAGCAGCATTCGAGAAGCGCTACGCCTGCTGCCTCGCCTGGGGCGCGCAGTGGGATTATCAGAAGATCTGGCGCGACCGTTTCGAGCGGCTGGCGCGCGCCGACACGCCGTCGCTCTCGGTCGCGCACCAGCACATCGCCTGGGTGCTCAACGTGAAATCGCAGGACGAGGTGCTCAGGCATCTCGAGCCGTTCAAGCTCGACGGCGTCGTGCAGAAGATCAGCTGTCCGTTCCTGATGCTGCATGGCGACGGCGACGAGCAGATTCCGCTGAGCGAAGCGCAGAAATGCTTCGACGCCGTCGGCTCGCAGCAGAAGGCGATGAAGGTCTTCACGCGCGAGGAGGGCGGCTACCACCACTGCCAGATCGACAACCAGAGCATCTGCTCGGCCTATATGTGGGACTGGCTCGAGCAGGTGCTGGTGCCGAAAAAGTAAACTCTCGTCATTCCGGGACGCCGCGAAGCGGCGGACCCGGAATCCAGAACATACTCGGTGCCTGCGTCTGGATTCCGGGCTCGCGCGCAAGTGTGCGCGCCCCGGAATGACGCGAGACACGGACTTGTGTATGAACAAGCATGAATGAATAGTTTGCGACGCAGCAGAGCGAACTGTGAGAAAATGCGCCGTTATTTCATTTGGTACCTGCAGGCGCCGGCGTAGGACGACCGCCTGACGCCATTGCCAACCAGAGCATCTGCTCGGCCTATATGTGGGACTGGCTGGAACAGGTACTGGAGCCGGGGAAATGACACGCCTCACGGACGGCGCAAAAATGCCAGTCAGACCGCCAACGAAAGTTCGCCAGAGTCTCCTCTACCCTTAAGAATATCATACGGATTTGGGGCGCGCGTATTGTCGGACACCCGCTCCCTGATTTTTTTGAGCGGCTTGCCTGCAACATAATAACGCCCTCTTTTTTCTCCCACTGGCACAAGTAGTCCTAAATCGCTCAACTCTTTCAAATCGCGACTTGCGACGACATCAGAAATATCATTTTCTTCCCGATAACGGGCGTTACGCACCTTGTAGTCGAAGGTCGCGTCCATGAGAGCCAGCTCAACACGTTCAGGCAACCCGTGCGCCTTGCGTAACTTCTCGATTTCCTCCCAAGTGCGGCCAAAAATTGCATTACGCTTCACAATGGTTGCGGCCTGTTGATAGTGGGCGATAAGACAAAATCGAACCCAGGGAAGAGCATTGTTTTCTGGATGCCATGAACCTTGCCCAACCTCCCCCAAGATTTTGTAATATGCGTCTGTATTTCTGCCGAGCCATTCTTCAATGCTGCAGAATACCGGGCTAATTACACCGTTTCGCGCAAGCACCAGCGTTTGAAGTGCACGAGCCATCCTTCCGTTTCCGTCGCGGAACGGATGGATCATAGCCAGGTTTAGATGAGCCACAGCAGCCAGGACCGTGCCGGACTCAACGTGTTGGCCGCTGTCAATTTGCTCGACCAACTCTTCGACAAGATTTGGCACCAGAGATGCTTCGGGGCCATCATAGACGGTCTTGCCAGTCGGTTCGTGTACAACTCGAATTGCACCAAGCCGCCACTGACCAGGCAGCGTTGTCATATCGTAGTTCAGCATCATGAAGTGCAAACTGCGGATCAGTTGCGCATTGATGTGCGCATGTGGATCTTCGTGCAGGCGAAGTATGTAGGTCATCGCAGTGCGATAGCCGATCAATGCCTTCTGCGTTTCCTCTTCCAAGGTCTCCGGCTTCACATCGTCAATAATGGCCACGGCTTCCGCGAGGTCGGCATTAATGCCCTCAATGCTGTTTGACCCCTGAAGATTGCGGGCAAACGTGTTCCGTCGCAGAAAGCCGTCCCATCGCACGGGGTTCACGTTAACCTGGTGCCTAAGGTCCCTTCTTAAAGACCTAATCATTTCAAGGACTTGTTTGTCTTCCGAAGCCAGCTTTGGGTATTGAAAGATCATAGCGAATTATCCAGTTAGCATTCGTCGCTGCGACGATATATAACTGATTTTACGAATAAGTCAATTTATATTTCCGACGCCAGCGGGACCTTCAGTGGCCCGGTCCAAATCGCCCTTGTGGGAATGGCTCCGGCAGGTGCTGGTGCCGAAAAAGTAAACTCTCGTCCTTCCGGGACGCCGCGAAGCGGCGGACCCGGAATCCGGAACTTACTCAGTGCCGGCGTCTGGATTCCGGGCTCGCGCGCAAGTGCACGCGCCCCGGAATGACGGAGCGAATTCTACATCGGCCCCTGGATATTGTTGTCGTGAATGACCTGGCCCCAGCGCGCGATCTCGCTCCTGAGCAGCGCGCGGGCGGCCGCAACCGATCGCTGGTCCTTCGGATAGGGCGACACGCCGGTATCGGCCCATGATTTCACGATCGCCGGATCGGCGATGATCTCCTGCAGCGTCGCGTTGAGCTTGCTGACCACGTCGGCGGGCGTTGCGGCCGGCGCGAACAGCGCGTGCCAGTAAAGGATTTCCAGCTTCGGCCCGAAGGCTTTCACGAAACTGTCGGCGGTGGGCAACTCCGGTGATTTCTCCTTTGCCGTTATACCATAGGCCTTCATCTGCCCGGCCTTGACCTGCTGCACCACCGACTGCGGTGTCGCAAAGAACAGATCGACGTGACCGCCGGCAATGTCCTGCAGGGCCGGCGCCGCGCCGCGATACGGAATCTGGTCGACCTTGATCCTGGCCTCCTGCGCCAGCAGCGTAGTGGCGAGGTGGCCGGTGGCGCCGACGCCCGGCGTCGCCGCCTTCAGCGTCTGCTTCTTCATCAGCGCCAGCAGCTCGGTGAGATTGTTGGCCTCGAGCGTCTTGCGCCCGACCAGCACCAGCGGATTGTTGTTGATGAAGATGACCGGCGTAAGGTCCTTCTCGGTATCGTAATTCACGTTCTTGTAGAGCGCGACGTTCGCTGAAATCTGCAGGTTATGAAGGAGCAGCGTGTAGCCGTCCGGCGCCGCATGTGCGACGCGGCCGGTTGCGATGGTGGTGCCGCCGCCGCTGACGTTCTCGACGATGAAGTTCTGCTTGAGCTTGTCCTGCAGCGCCTGCGCCAGGACGCGTGCCACCTGGTCGGTGGGCCCGCCGGCCGGATAGGGGACGATGATGGTGACGTTCTTGCTCGGGTAGGTCTGCGCCCATCCCGGCACGGCGAAAATGAAAAGGCCGACGACGGCCAGCACGATTGCGGCGGCGCGCTTCATTGTTTCCTCCCCAGCTTCAGCGTTCGACCCAAACTGATACGAAACGTTTCATTTTCCGCTCGTCCCCGCGGAAAGCGGGGACCCAGAGCCGCAAGCACTGGATTCCCGCTTCCGCGGGAATGAGCGGAGGAGAGAAATGTTTCGGTCCCGACGGATTGCAATCCATCAGAAAGCTTACGCCGCGGGAATGACCGGCAACAAGAGGTAGGGCTCGCGTCCGGCGGCGATGTGAAGCGTGTTTCGGCAATCGAAGACCGCCGGCGGCCGGTCGTCCTTGTCGATGTGCAGGAATGGTCCGACGCCTTTCATGGGATAGGGCGCGTTCGGCAGCGCGATATCCTTGCCGTCGACCTCGTAATCCCTGCCGCGCACGGTGAGCGCGAGGCGGTAGCCTTGCGGCACCACGATCGAGGTCGGCCAGATCTCGACATCGAGCTCGACCGGCTCACCGGGCTTGAGCGGCTGCTCTTCGTCGTGCGTGTGCCAGGGCCGGTAGGGTTTCGAGAGCTTCGGATCGAGCTTGCGGTGCG
>DASSRJ010000134.1:0-31842 GCA_035701845.1 Pseudolabrys sp.
CGCAAGCGGGAATCCAGCTGGATCCCCGCTGGAGCCTGTGCTCGGGCCAGCCGCAGGCTGGACCCGGGTACGGCGACGAGCGGGTCATACTGTGGCGATCGCCAGCGTCTCACTGACGGCCGACCCGGACGGCGCGCTGTACTGGCCGGAACAGGGTCTGCTCGTCGTCGCCGACCTGCATCTGGAGAAAGGCTCGAGTTTTGCCGCGCGCGGCGTGCTGCTTCCGCCCTATGACACCGCCGCGACGCTGGCGCGGCTTGCGCGTCTTGTCACGCATTACGCGCCGCGCTGCGTCGTCGCTCTAGGCGACAGTTTCCATGACGGTGGCGGACCGGCGCGGCTCGCCGACACCGACCGTGAAGCCCTGAGCATCATGCAACGCGGCCGCGAATGGATCTGGATCACCGGCAATCATGATCCCGAGCCGGCAAGCGGTATCGGCGGTACTTTCATCGAAACGATGACCGCGGGTGCACTCATTTTCCGGCACTTGCCGACAGGCGTTTCCGGCGAGATCAGTGGTCATCTGCATCCGGTCGCACGGGTGGCTCATCGTGGCCGGGCAGTGAGCCGGCGTTGCTTTGCGGCGGATGCCACCCGCATGATCATGCCGGCCTTCGGCGCATTCACCGGCGGACTCAACATACGTGGCGCGATGTTTGCCGATGTGTTCGGCACGCTCGCGTTCAAGGCACACCTGCTCGGCGATGGCCGGCTTTATGCGTTTGCCGCCAGGCGCTGCTTGCCCGACTGAAATCCTCCGCCGTCGCGCGGGTCGAAGTTCGAGCAGAACTCCGCCAGCACTTCCGCCAGATGCCGTGTCGCGGGGCTGGCATGATCGGCGACGGCCAGCGCAAGCTCGGTATTCGTGATCGGCGGCAAGCCTGTGTCGTTGATGATCTTGTGCTCCGGCAGGACCGCCACGTCGGGCAGGATACTCACGCCCAATCCGACCGAGACGGCGGCCTGGATGCCCGGCAGGTTCGGACTCGTGTAGGCGATGTGCCAGGTGCGGCCGGCGGCTTCGATCGCGTGGATCAGCCGGTTGCGATAAAGGCATCCTTGCTCGGCCACCGCGAGCGGTATGGGATTGCGCTTGAGATCGACCGGGTGCTTGCGGCTGGTCACCCACTGCAGCCGCTCGGGCCACGCCGCGATCGCGCGACCATCGCCGGCATTGCGCTTGTACAGAGCTATATCCAGCTCGCCGAGCTCGAGCGCGCGCTTTTGCGCGACACTGCGGCCGCTGCTCACATCGAGGCGCAGCGTCGGCCGGGCGCGCACGAAATCCGACAGCAGTTCAGCCAATCGATAAGCCGCAAAGTCTTCCGGAATCCCGAGGCGAACGACACCGTCGGCCATCGGACGCGCCACCACCTCGCGCGCCTCCTGCTCGAGCGCGAGAATGCGCCGTGCGTAGGAGAGAAGACGCTCGCCTTCCTCGGTGAGCGTTGCCTGCTTGCCGTTCCGCTGCAGCAACGGGCGGCCCAGCTGTTCCTCGAGCCGCCTGATCTGCTGGCTCACGGTCGACTGGGTGCGATGCACCCGCTCGCCGGCCCTCGTGAAGCCGCCGGCATCGACCACCGACACGAAGCTGCGGAGAAGATCTATATCCATCATAGGGTTACATATATTCATAAATCCACTGGACGATATTCTATCATTTAATTTCCAAATGTACAGAACCGGCCATAAATGTTGCGGTGCGAAAGGAAATTCCCATGCGCTCCGCACTGCCTGCCGTTCCCGCTGTCCAGCCTGCTTCCTGGAACCTGCCGCTTCCCGTCATGGTCGTTACGTTCTGCGTGCTCTGGAGCGCGGCCTTTGCCGTCGCCAAGGTCGCCGTCATCGATTGCCCGCCGCTGCTGCTGCTGACCGGCCGCTTTCTCGTCGCAGGCATTCTGATACTTGGCATCGCCATGGTCAGGCGAACGCCGTGGACGCTGAGCCGCCGCGACCTGCTGTTCTTCGCCATCGTCGGTATCGCCAACCAGGCACTCTACCTCGGCTTGGGCTACATCGGTATCCAGGAGATATCGGCCGGTCTCTCGACACTCATCGCGAGTTCGAATCCGATCCTCATCGCTATCTTCGCCGTGTATCTGCTCGGCGAGCGGATGACCTGGCGTAAAGCCGTTGGACTGCTGCTCGGCTTTGGCGGCGTGGCTCTCATTGTGTGGCATCGTCTCGCGCTTGGCGGCGACAGCCTGCGCGGGATTTTGTTCACGGTCGCGGGCCTGTTCGCGCTGGTCGGCGGCACGCTGGTGTTCAAGCTCTTTGCGCCGAAGGGCGGGCTTTGGATCGGCAACGGCGTGCAAAGCCTCGCCGCCGGTATCGCGTCGCTGCCCTTCGCGCTGACATTCGAGAGCGTCGGCGACATCATGCCGACATGGCGGCTGCTCGCGGCCGTTCTCTATCTCGCGCTCGCCGTGTCGATCTTCGCTTTCCTGCTGTGGTTCTATATCTTGAAGGCCTCCGGGGCGACGGCGGCAAGCTCTTATCACTTTCTGATGCCGCCCCTCGGCATGCTGTTCGGCTGGCTGCTGCTGGGCGAGCACGTGTCGCCGCTCGACCTGCTCGGGATCGTTCCGGTTGTGCTCGGCATCTATCTGGTGACGCGGCCGGCCAGCAGCTGACAAACGGGAGAAGCACGATGACGGCACGCATTACCTTGATCGGCGGTCCGACTGCGCTCGTCGAATTCGGTGGGTTCCGCTTCCTGACCGATCCGACCTTCGATGGGCCCGGGGACTATCAACTGCCGCACGTCACGTTGACGAAAACGTCGCGGCCGGCGATTGCCGCGGCCGATGTCGGTTCCGTCGACGCCGTGCTGCTCAGTCATGATCAGCACGCCGACAACCTCGACAATTCGGGCCGCGATTTTCTGCGCAAGGCACCGCGCGTGCTCACGACCGCTGTGGGTGCAAAGCGCCTCGGAGGAAATGCCGAAGGAATGGCGCCCTGGCAAACGGTGGATTTGGGTAAGGGCGACAAGTCGGTTCAGGTCACGGCGGCGCCGGCCCGCCACGGTCCCGCCGGCATCGAGCCTTTGGCGGGCGACGTGATCGGGTTCGTGCTGACGAGCAATGATCCGGCGACCGCGCCGGTCTACATCACCGGCGATACCGTCTGGTACGACGGTGTTGCCGAGGTGGCGCGCCGGTTCAAGGCAGGTATCGTGTTGCTGTTCGCAGGCTCGGCGCAGACGCGCGGGCCGTTTCACCTGACCATGGACACCAACGACGCCATCGAAACGGCAGCCGCGTTTCCCGATGCCACGATCGTGCCCGTTCACTACGAAGGCTGGGCGCATTTCAGGCAGAGCGGCGATGACCTGCAGAAGGCCTTCAAGGCGCTCGGGTTCGACAAGCGGCTGCACATGCTGCAGCCTGGCGTTCCCGCCGATATCGGTCCGGCGCGCTAGACCGGGCGTAAACTCATAAATTTGGCCGCGGCCGCAAAGGATCTAACCTGATGGAAGGGCCCTGGTGCCGACTCCGGAGAGAAGCGCGACCCCGCGGGCGACATCGACACTGCAGTGGTGGAAAGTCTGAAAGCGCTTGACCCCAAACGGCCGATTAGAGAAGCGGACATGGCTTATCGCGATCCGGCGGTCGGCTTTTGACTTAAAGTGACAGGCCGAGTCTCAGTGTTCCCTTTAAATTTCGACAGGTCTTTTTTACCGGCCGACAATCCGAGGTGGATATATCCTATCCGAATTGAACAAACTACGTTTGTCGTAGTTGTCCTGAACACCAAGGCGTGGGTTTTCAGGAAACAGTAAGGGGCCGGCCGTGACAAAAACAGCTTCGCTCGCTGCGATTGTAGGATTGATTGTCGTATCATCTTCGACCGCCGATGCACGCGGCGGTCCCGGCGGCGGGGGCGGCTTCGGCGCGTCAGCCTATTCCCCTGGTCAACAGTTTAGATTGAGTGGCGCGGTCAATGGTTATCCCGGCGCCTCTGGCTACGCCCCTGGACATTTAAAGCGTTTAAATGGACCGGTAACGGGTCGCCCCGGTGCCTCAGGATACGCCCCCGGTCACAAATTCAAAAACCATTAAGAGGATACACCGACCAATGAGGCCGCCAATTTGAAGCGGCCGCGCTGACCTTTTGGCTACGCGTGAAACCAGTCTGCACATTCGGCGGCGTCAGTGACTAGATTGTCACAAGTTTTGAAATCGCTTTGTGTTTGACGCTAGCGGTATTGAGGTGCCCCTGGTCAATGTATCATCTCGCTATTCTGGCCTTCCTGGTCTCTAACGCGAGCAACAATCCAAAAAGGGGACGGGGATGCGCAAGGTACTGCTCGTGGTTGCAATGGGATTGGCGCTCGTCGGGTGTGCAGGTAGTAGCCGAGTGGACGACCGGATAGCAGGCGGCGCATTAATCGGTGGCGGCACCGGCGCGCTTATCGGCGGCTTGGCTGGTCACACGGCCGGCGCTGCGCTTGCGGGCGGGTTGATTGGCGCCGCAACCGGCGCGATCATCGCCGACGCTACGCGGCCCGGCTGGTGCTATTATTGGCGACACCATAAACGCCACTACGTGCGCTGCTGATCCAACAGACTTGGCACGCATTGCGGTTGGCGTGCGTATCACGTTGCCTTGGGCTGACAATGTCGTTCACTCGTCCGTTGGCTGCACACCGTGATATCCCTCAGCGATAATGATGTCAGCCACGGCACTGTCCTTGCGAATTTCAATAGCCCTGGCGTACTCGGGTGATCGGTAGCATTCAAGCGCAGTTGCGTAGTCCTTGAATTCGATTACCACGATCCGTGATCGCCCTTTGCCTTCAACTACCGCTGACTTGCCGCCGCGAATGACAAACCGAGCTCCGTATTTGCGCAAAGCACTTCGAGTCTCAGCAATGTACATTTTGTGACTTTCGGGATTGCTGATATCAACCGACACGATCCAATATCCTTTTGCCATCGCATGTCCTTGGCGTTAGCGCCCATCCCTTCTGAGTCCATTTTAACAACCGGGCTGTATCCGGCGACAAAACCCCGGCAATGGCGGGGTTTCTTTTTTGCTTTAGCAGACATTCCATTTGCACTGCCAAACGGCTGCTTTTGGAGGGTAAAGCGGACCATACGGTAGCAGCACGCTGGTGTTTATGTTTAGATCAATGTCAGTGCAGTGATTTTTTCTCTGGTGTAGCGCTTCCATTGAGCAGAGCCAGATGGGTATTTTGCGGGTTCTGATATTTGCAGCGCTCCTGGCTGGTTGTGCGGCACACGTTCCCGTACTCAACACGCAGGATAATGTTCCAACGACGACAAGTCCGGTGTTCGAGGCACAAGAGAGAGATGATATCCAAACGATGAATCAGTCGGATCGCACCTCGGCTACCAGGGAAAGACCGGAAGCGAAGAAGATAAGGCCGTCAGGGCCAACACCGGTTACTACGGCGTCCACGACTCCGCGGAAAGACACAATAAACACGACGGCCATAAACGTCGGTTCACCGCAGAAATGGGAAAAAGAACGCGCCGAGGACGAACGCAAGGAACAACGTTTAAAGCAGGTAATCGAAGGTATTTGTCGCGGCTGCTAGGTTTTCGAAATTTTCCGCCCACAACATCGATGTTCGGGGGCGATGATGTGGGGCAGCCAATACAGCGGGTCGCGAACAAATCGCTGCTAACGGTGCTCTTGCACCACCCAAAACCAATCAGAATTAATTATCGTGGTCTTCGGCTGGGCGGGGTAAGGGGGCCGCCATGACAATTTTGCTGGCTATGTCTTTGCTTTCAATCGGCATCAGCATCGGATTTGTGATCGCCGATATTTACAATAGCGGCATGTGAAAGCTGCTAGCCAAACTTTTTATCAAACGTTGAATTCTGCATACGCTCGCTTGCCCGCCTGGCAAGCCGCTCGAAGTCAATCGCGATGCGCATTAAGACCGATTTGGAGCCGAAGTCTTCGATGTCACCAGCCATTTGTCGCGCCTCGTTGGCACGCTCGTGGAAAAAATTGGGATCATTGAGAGGGAGCGGCACGGTGCGATTTAACAGTCAACTAAGCGGTCAATAGAAGCGCCAAGAACCCGCAGAGCGCTACGCCGCCGAGCAGGACTGACCAGTCGGAAGGCTTTAGCGCAAACAGCCTGCCTTCGCTCACTACAAGGAACCACATAAGATCTTCTGCCAATGAACGGATCACTCGTATCCTAGCGCCGAATGGGACAAAGCGCTGTAGCGCGGTGGTCACACAGAAAAAATGAATCGCTTCTTGTGCGGGTCTGAGGCGATGGTCACAGGTCCGCTGTTCGCTGCACTGCGATTTCAGGATTAACTATCCCAAATGGAAAACATGGAGATAAGTTTTGCGCTGGTTTACTATTAATTCACCGGCGCAGAGAGCCTGCCGCTAGGCGGCCGTACTCTAACGGCGGGTGACTGTAGAGCCTTTAGGGGTCGCGTGAGCGTTCCACCTCTACGCGGCCCCCACCAGTTTCAGCAGCGGGCCGGGCCGAGGGTTACCCGGAAGCCCCGTCAGTCGCGTGTTGCCGTGGGAAAACGGATGATGCTCGCATTCGTCAGCAGATGATCTGCGGGATCGGGCATGTCCTGAGCGGCATTTTCCCCTTCTGGCTCATACGTCGTCAGCATGATCTCGGTTAGTCCCGCCAGGACTATCAATGGCAGATAATAAAAGAGCAGCGGCGGCATTTTGACCTCACGATCTGAATTAAACATGCGTGAGTCGCTGTCGAAAGCGCCGGTAGTATCCCACTAAAAGATTAAATCTCTGGCACCCCGGGAAGTCGCCAGCTGGCCCGCCTTGTCCCGGCGCTATTGGAACGTCACGGTCGCGAGTGCGCGGTTCACCTTGTCCTGCGGCCAGATGGTCACGGGCCCGGGCGCTGCGCCCGCCCTGGCGATATTGGTGCCTTGGCCGGGTCGGTTCAGGATCCGCGCGCCCGCCGCGTTCGACACGCGCACGGCACCTTCGATAAGAAACACGCCGAGTACCTGATTGTCGATCGGTCCGCCCCAGAATTCCGTCCCGCGGATGCCAATGGTAGCGGCGGGCGTCGTCACACTCACGTCCGAACGTGCCAGCTTCGACACCTGGCCGGAAAGAAACCGGAGGGCACCGACCACCCTGAACCTGATTGTTCCGCGGCCGGCTGCCGGGTTGAAGACGTACCTGTCGAGCGTCAGCCTGGCGTTCTCGCCGAGCGTCAGCCGCGTGTTGTCTTTGAAGGTAACTTCGAGCCGCGCCGCTGCACCGGTCCTCACGGTTTCGTTGAGAATGACGGGTACGTTGAGGGTGAGTGCCCGTGTGGCGCCGCCATGTGTTCCGCTCGCCGCTCCCTGTATACGGCTGACCGTACCGATCGCCTCCTGCGCCGCGGCATGATCGCCAGCGAAGCTGGAAAGAAGCGTCAGCGCAACGATGATGAGCCGATGCAACATACGCCTGCTCGCCAAAATACTCTCAAGTCAATTCTGCCATAACGTGAGCGCGCACGCACCCAATGCCGGTATGTGGGTTTATCGGCCCGGGCATTCCAATCATGCTGCCGCATGTCCGTTTTCGGGGGGTAAAGCAGATATGACCTTTGCGGGGTCCGCCGCGGTCGCTTTCGGTGGCAAAGCGGACATTAGCCACTGCGGCGCATACGTCCGCTTTGTTGCGTCAACCGGTTGAGCCGACAGCCCTTAGTGGACATTGCTCGCGTGTTTGATTGGATGCGTGCCCTGAGGCTAGCGGCGGCGGCGCGGCGATATAGTGCTGCTCCGCGCCAGTTGAAGTCCTCTGGTTATTTTTAAATTTCGCACCGTCACCCTTTGGGCGTTGCCTCTGCAATCCCCACTTCGACGCTGGCGGGCAAGCCCTCCGTCCCCAAAATTGCCCGCATCTACGGCCCTTGGTCGCTTGTCCCCGGCGGCCAAGGGCTTTTCCTTCTACATTCTCTTCAACGGCACACTGGCGGGCTTTCAGATAGCCCCGTTAACGCTGGTAGCCGGATGCATCATGCGACGTGGAACCTTGTGGCTTCAACTGCTGCAACTGGAACGATAGATCAAAGAACACATTGTACGAGTTGGGACCGCACAAGTCTGGCGTAGCGGGGGATGCAAAATGAGTTCGCGTGACGAGTATCTGCTGAGGGCAGCGGAACTCAGCGCGCGGGCGCAAATCGAAACGGACCCCGCTGACAAAGTGGAATTTGAAAACCTGGCGCGTTCCTGTCTGCGCTTGGCGGAACAGGCTGAGCGCAACGATCAAGCTTACAAGACCGCTCTAAAAAAGGATCGTGATCAAAATCAGGAGCGAGCCCCGAAAGCGGCTGGCAATAAGCCTGATAATCCATAACGGCGCTTACCAAGGAGTCAGCAATGCGAATGTCATTGGCCCTTTTATCGGTGATTTTTTTGACCACGGTGGCGCGCGCGGGGCCGAGGCCACAAGACAATCAAACCGTGACAGTGGGCCCTTGGTCGATTGCAACGAACTACAAGACAGACAAGTTCGAGAGCTGCATCATGAGTCGTTCCGCAGGCGAGCTTGGAGTAACGTTTGTGCGCGGTCAGGATGGGCTATCGGTGCTCCTTGACTCGCCAAAATGGAAGTTAAGTCCCTGACCGGGGATCGCGGCAAGTTGAGCCGGCAACCCAAAGCGGACATCGCTCGTTGCACTGCGAGCTTTCGAAGGTAAAGCGAAATTGTGTATTTGCTTGTCGCGCATCGGCGGTCGTGTCGCATTTGGCCTTAGCGGAAACGTGCCTCATCCAACTCCACTGTCGCTCAATGATCTCGATTGAGCGCTCGATTAAGCAACGCAAGAAGGCTTTGCGCGTGCAGTGGTTTACTTAGATAGCCAACAGCGCCATCTCCAATCACACGGGCACGTGTCACATCGTCAGGGCGTCCCGTAATAAAGATGATCGGCGTCTGATGGCCGGCGGCGGACAGGTACCGCTGAAGCTCAATCCCGCTCATTTCCGGCATATGTATATCTGTAATCAGACAAGACGCCGATTGAATCTCATCTGATTCCAAAAATGCCCTTGCAGAGCTAAATGCAGCCACGGAATAGCCAAGCGATCTGATGAGATTCTTCATCGCGCTTCGAACCGATTTATCATCGTCGATGACGACTACGCTGATCAGCCGGGCGTCTGAATCCTCAACCTCGCCTTGCCGAACGCGCACACGAACGATCGCGCTGGCCGCTAAATTTGCCAGCAAACGGACCGCATTCATCTCGCTTTCAGTTGGCTGATGTGGAATTGGAAAGTGTGTCGAGACAATGCCCAAAAGTGCTCCGCTACCAGAAATGATCGGTGTCGATTGGAGCGATCGAAACCCTGCGCGTTCGGCAACAGGTCGCCACGGAGCAAACTCCTCATCTAACATTACATCACTGATAATTGCACGCCGCTCCCTCAGCGCCCGACCGCATATCGAGAGGCTGTCATCGACGTTCGCGCGACTGAAAAAGTCCAGAAATTCTCGATGGAAGCCGCGTTGCGCCGCGATTGTGAGACAACCCTTTCTCTGATCCACAAGCTTGACGTTTCCAAGAGCGGCCTCGGTCAGCTCAAGACCGCCGTCTAAAACGCAATTAAGTATCGACTGAAGGTTGGCACAATTGGACAGTCGCGTTTCGAAAGTCATTGGAGCACAAACATATTGTCCCACCGGTGCCTTTCCGGTGTGAGCTTGATTAAACGTAGGCCGTCGCCTAGCACCATTGGACTGTGGTCCAATCCGCCTTCACCACTGAATCTCGTTGGTTTTGCTGCAGTGCATGAGTGCGCTTGTGGTCCCATCGCGTCATTCGCTGCACTACAACATTTCGGAAGCTATTGGACGCAAAGCAGACATTGACCAACCGTTGGTTGGGCGGCGGACTAGCAGCGAACGACGGTGAGACGGTGTAACCGTTTTGTCGTTCGGGCGCGTGACACGGTAAGGTCGCCAGACGCCACGGCCGTGAAGCATCGCTAAAGAAGATGCAGCAGTAAAAGAGCGCTACTTGAGTTGCGAACGCCAGCCGGCGGCGGTCAATGCTGCGAGCTTTCGATTGTATTCCGCAGTAACATCGCCACCATCATCTGGCCCATGAACAGTGGCGAACATGACCTCCATCAGAGTGCTGCCGATAGCATGAACGGCATCGTGACGGTCGAGACCTTCGTCCATTAGCCGGCAAAGTGTCCTGGGCACAGATGTCGCTTCGCCTAGTGCCACCTGGTTTTCAACCGCAACATGCGCGATCGCGTGAGGTTCGGGTTTTTCTAGCTGCACCCCAGTGCGACGATGGAAATCAATTACCAGTTCGATCCGTTCCTGTTCATCAAGTTCGAGCCAAGCCCCGGGATCGGGATTTTTATCTGCGTCGTATTGCATGGCGATTTCCCGTTGCCCCCAACCGAATCCAGAATAAAGCACAGCGGATAGTTAGGCTATTAGTCGCGACGGAACACGACGCTCGCGAACCAGCCGATCAGCAATGCCATCGAGGCCGTGGCCATGCCGTAGAGCAGGCCGTGGTCGTGCGCGGCATCGGCGACATATTGCTCAAAACCGGCCTTGATCACTTCCAGCGCCGTGTTCGTGCGTGCGACCAGCTTGCCTTGCGAGAACAGTTCGACCTCGATGGCGTAGGTACCGGTGGGAACGGCCGCCGGCATCGCGATGGCGGTGCGGAATACCGTCGGCGTGAGGAACGTCACCGCCGTGCTCGATTCCCGATAGAGGCCCTGCTGCCTCTGCAACCGCACGAAGGCCTGCCGGAACGGGTCATCGTTCACCGTGTCGGCGACGTCGGGACCGATTCGTTGCGGCAACAGGAAATAGTTGAGTCCGATCTGCAGCTTGCGCAGCGTTTCCTGATCGGCGATCTCGGCCACAGGACGGTTGCTGAGCACGGCGAGATAGGATGGCACGCTGACGAACTCGCGCGAGTCGACATTGACCCAGATCCCGAGCACGCGTTGCTTGCGGCGCGTGCGCAATGTCTGCTGCGGCCCGGTGACCGTAACCACAAGGTCATAGGGCGGGCGCAGCTGACCCGTGGCATGGTCGGGCTCGATGGTGCCGAACAGCACCAGTTCCTCGCCGACGAAGTTGGATGTAACGGCGACGCGATGGTTCGAGAGCGACACGACCAGCCGTTCCGCGGCGGCCGGTCCTGCGCCGCAGGTGACGAACAGGAGAGCGAGAGCGATTGCAAGCCGTCGCATCATCCGCTCCCTATGTAGCGCAGCGAGTAGAGATCGTCGGGCTGTACGACGAGTTCGTAGGCAAAGCGAAGTCCGACGGCGAAGACGAGCAAGCCAAGCAGCAGCCGCAGCCGTTCGCCTCGCATTTTCTGACCGGTGCGCGCTCCGAATTGCGCGCCGATGACACCGCCGATCATGAGGATCAGCGCCAGTACCACATCGACCAGGTGGTTGGTGGCCGCGTGCATGACCGTCGCCGAGGCCATCGTGATCAGCGTCAGCACCATGGAGGTGCCGATCACGGTCGCGGTGGGCACACGCAGGAAATAAATGAGCATCGGCACCAGCAGGAAGCCCCCGCCGATGCCCATGATGGCGCCGACGAAGCCGATCGAAAATCCGATTGCCCAGACCGGAATCGCCGACACGTAGATTTTGGAGCGTTTGAAGCGCAGCTTGAACGGCAGCCCGTGGATCCAGGTATGGCTGCCGGGCCGGCGCAATGTCGCCGGCTCACCGCGCCGCGTGCGCAGCACCGCCTGCACGCTTTCATAGATCATCATGCCGCCGACGACGGTCAGCAGGGTGACGTAAGCGAGGCCGATCACGAGGTCGAGCTGATCGAGTGCGCGCAACTCGGTGAACAGCCAGACGCCGGTCGCAGTGCCGACAATGCCGGCACTGAGCAGCATCATCGCCAGCGCGATGTCGAGCGCGCGCTTGCGCCAGTAGCTGATCGCGCCGGTGAAAGACGACGCCGCGATGTGGCTGGAGACGGTCGCCACCGCAACCGCGGGTGAAATACCGATAAAAATCAGAAGCGGCGTCATGAGAAAGCCGCCGCCGATTCCGAACATGCCGGAGATGTAGCCGACCGCAAGACCCATCCCCAGCACCAGGAAGACGTTGACGGGCAGGTCGGCGATCGGAAGGTAGATCTGCAAGCGGGTTGTCCAGCGGTTAAGTCGACACGCGGTCCGTTGGTGCCGCGTCCCAACGCTTCATACGACAACTAACACCGGGACGCGCGCAAACGTCGGCGGTGCCGGCGGGCACGGCTGGATTGAGGAATGGCCGGTCCGGCGCGACTGAATTTAACCGATGAAACCGCCGAAGTTTACGTCCTCTCGCGGTCGGACGTGCCGGTTCACAGCTTTCCTGACTCGTTGGCACCGATCGAAGCCGGCCCTGCTATACGCTGCTTTTCCTGCGCCTTGGTCACGCGGTCCCATCCACCTGGCGGCACGTTGACCTGGATGGCTTCGGGGGACTGCGGCGTCGGTATGAAACTCTTCACCGCCTGCTGGACGGTTGCGAGCGTCCGCGCATCCAGATGGGCAGCGACGTCGTCGCGCTTGCGGGCGGCCTCTTTGTCCCCTTGGGCGGCGGCCAGCGCGAACCATTTGTAGGATTCCGCGATGTTCTGCTCGGTCCCGAGACCGCGCGCGGCCAGGACGCCGAGATTATACTGGCTGTCGGCGACGCCGTGCTCGGCGGCCTTGCGGAACCACTGGGCGGCGCTGGCATAGTCGGGCTTGCCCTCGGCGCCTTCTGCGTAGAGCACCGCCAGATTGTGCATGGCCTTGGCGTGGCCTTTGCTGGCCGCGGTGATATAGAGCTTCTGTGCCGCCGCCAGGTCTTTTTTCACACCCTGGCCCTTTTCGAGCATGCTTGCGTAGCGGAACTGCGCCGGCGTCAGGCCCTTGCTTGCGGCTCGCTCGAACCAGCGGGCACCCTCTTCCAGATTGGCCGGAACACCGCGGCCTTCCACGAAGCGCATCGCGACTTCATAGGCCGCCCCGGCATCGCCGCCGAGCGCGGCGTTTCGCAGGCGCGGGCTGCCGATGTTTGCCGGAAGCCGGTCGGCGGCCGGCTGTTGCGTCGGCGCCGCCTGCCTGGCGGGGGCGCGCGCGACCGAACCGGTGACGTCCGCGCCCGGCGCGTCGGCCACACCGGGCACGCTCAACGCCGGCGCAAGGAGAGACGGCGCTGCCTGCTGAGGGGCCGATTGGGTGCCGGCTGGCGGCGCCGGTGTCAGGCTTGGCAGCGCCTGCGGTGACAGCAGGCTGGCGGCGATATCGGCTGAGCGCGGGGCGGCCGGCGTGGCCGCGTCCATGTCGCCTGGCGGGGCCGGTTCAGCGTTCGGAATTGTGGCGACGGTCGCGGAGTCACCCTCCTCGGCGTCGGTGCCGGAATCGACGCTCGCCGCGAGCTTGCTTTGGATCGTGTCGAAGATGCTGAAATCGAAAATGTTGCCGAGGATCTGGAACGAACCGGCGATGATTGCGACGACGCTCGCCGCCAGCAGCGCCGACTTGACCCGCGTTGCCACCCTGCTCCGCATGGGCGGAGTTGTATTCTCCGGGGCATTGCGCAGATCGGCGCGCTGGCCGCGGCCGTCCTGCTCCTGGCCCGCGGCCTGGGCCGCCCGGCGAGCCGCCGCAATAAAAGCCGCCTTGCTGGCGGAAGCTCCCGCGACCGGCCGCGCACCGCCGAGTGCGGCTTCCGAGGCTGCAATCCGCAGACTTGGTGGGAGACTTGGTGGCAGACCTGGTGGCAGACTTGTCGGAATGGCACGGCGCGGCGGTCCTGACCCGGGCTCGAGCGGCTGATCCGCGGGCAATTCGACGGCGACGCGTGCCGGCGTTTCGACGCGATTTGAGACAGGGAGCACCGCGGCCATTGGCAGTGGCGCGGCCTCCGGCAAAAGAGGAATTTCCCGGGCCGACGTTTCCGGTGCAACGGCTGTTTCAATCGGCGTTTCCGGAGCGATCGGCACTTCAACCGGTGCCAGATTTGCGAGGTTGGCAAATTGGAAATGGTCGCCTTGCGCCGTTTCGGGCTTGGGCGCGGCAGGCTTGTCCGCCTCGCCGCCTTGAATTCCCTTTTCGATGATCGCAATGCGATCGAATAGATCGCCCAGCCGCCTGTGTACCGAGTCCACTGATTTCCGGGTGTAGGCGACGTCCTGGGTCAGCGAATCGATGCCGGGCATTTCCGCGCGGATTGCCGGAGATTTTCTGTTTGCCCGCAGTTCTTCGATGTGTACCAGGAGATCGGCGAGGCCACGTTCGATTGCGTCGAGCTTGTCAAGCCGCGAGTCCGACGCATCAATCCTTTCCATCAGCTTGACGATACGATTTTCGAGATGGTCGGCGGCGATGTTGCCGGCACCGGATTTTTGCAGCTGCTCGATCTTTTCCGATAGCGTCCGGATGAGTGTTTCCGTGCGTTGCGGCGCCGCGATCTCGGCCTCGGTGCGTTCCGCCAGCGCACGGGTGAGCGCGTCGATGCGGCCTGCGAGATCATCCAGCTTGACTTCGGAGCGTGGCCCGACTGCGAGACGATCGATCTTTTCGGCGAGCGTCTGCACCTGCGCCGACAGCCTGCTCACTGTATCATTGGATGCGACGTGAGCCGACATTTCACGCAATGTGGTGAGCGAGCGCTCGAGTTGTTGCATCGTCGCCGGATTCCTGTCGGCAACAATCAGATCGATCTTTTGCGAGAGCGTCTTGATGGCCTCGTTGTAACCGACCAGATTTTCTGCCGGCATAAGGTCGCGCAAGGCATCGCGCACCTCGGCCAGTCCGCTTTCAATTCCCGTGAGTGCGCGGCCGTCGGCACCGGCTTCGCGCCCTTCCGCAATGCGTTGCGCCAGGACCTGAATTTGCATCTCGAGCATTTCAATCGCGTGGCGCGGCAGCGCCTCGTTCAGCGCACGGCCGATATCCCCGAGCTCGGCGCGCAGCGTTCGTATTGCTTCTTCGACGCCCGGGCGCTTGAGAGTCTCAATCTGCTCGGTAATGCGGCGCAGCTGCTGTTCCAGCCCGCCGAGAGTCAGTGTTGTGCCCGGCGGGCGGACAAACGTTTCTTCGTCATTCAACGTACGCCGCCGTGCGGCGAATTCGGCGACCGCGCGATCGAGGATCGACGACAGTTGTGCTTCCCGGGGTGCCGGCTCAGGCCGGTAAGATGCAACGTCGTGGAAGCGGTGTTCGAGCGGCTCGACCTGGTCCGCCATCTGGACCGCCGTCTGGTCGGCCTCATGGCGGTTTCGCTTCGGCGCGTAGGCAGCGGGACCCCTGCGCGCGACGTGCTCGATGCGTCGGGTGAGCTCGTCGAGGCGCAGCTGCACCTTGGAGAAGTCATCGGTGCGCTCGGCGGTGTCCGGTTGCGGTTTGAATTCCTGACCGCTCGCCTGCTGCAGGATGACGGTGTTGAGCCATTCGTTCAAGGGCAAGCCGGCCCGACGAGCCGCAGCCTCGGCGGTCTCACGGGCTTCAAATCGAATGCCTTTGACGCGCCACGGAAGGCCAAATCTCATGCTCACACCCGCATCCGAGGTGGAGTCGCTGAGAGTCCCGATCGACTCTCGTGGAACCAGGGTATGTTAATGACGGGTTGAGACAGGGCCCGGTTCTTCGTCCACGCCCCGACTTTTTGCCGGTTGCGGTAAACAACCGGTTAACGTCCGCCGTTGGGCTCAGATTTAGATTTGGCCGGCGCAATTCCATTGGCCCGCACCGGCCGGTGAGGCAAATTTGGGCGGGACGGAAGTAAGATTTTCGGGGCGGAACACCCCGATGCTACCGACGCCGGAAGTTGCAGGACTAGGATTTACCTGAGTCGGGACGAATTCCAGTTTGCAGCGGGGCGTGGATGGAGAACGAAAGCCGCAGCCACAAGCGCGGCGGTATGGAGGGTACCGGGGACCATGCGCTAGTGCCGGCGGTATCCGCCGGGTTTACCATCACTGAGCTGGCGCAAGATGCCGGTGTCACGATACGGGCGTTGCGGTTTTACCAGAGCAAGGGCCTGCTTCCGCGGCGAGAGGGACAGGCCGCGTTTTTCAGCCAGGACGATAGGAACAGCGTCGAATTCATTCTGCGAGGAAAGCGGCTCGGCTTTACGCTCGCGGAAATCCGGGAAATGCTCGAAGCGCGCGCACGCGGCGTTGCCGGCACCTTGCCGGTCACCCGCAGGAAATGCAGCGAGCAGATCAAGCTGCTCGAGCAGCAGCGCACCGACATTGACCGCGCATTGGCGGAGCTGCGCCAGATCTATGTCGACATGTTCGGCATCGCGGAGGCGCCGCGCCAGGCCGACGCGGCCGCGGACGACGAGGGCTGAAGCCCCTGTTTGCGCCAACTTCCAGCGCCCTTAACGCGGGTGTAAATCGCCCGCCTTCATAATCCTGGTGTCACCGCCGGGAAACCGCGCGCTTCATATTCTGTTAACATCTCGCGGCGTCTTGCCTGGGAGAGGATCATGCCGACCTACAAGGCTCCAGTGGACGATGCGTTGTTTCTGCTCAACGACGTCTTCCATATCGATCGTTACGGCAATCTGCCCGGTTTCTCCGATGCTTCGCCCGATGTGGTCGAGGCGGTCCTGCGCGAAGCAGCCAAGTTCAGCGAGGAGGTGCTCACCCCGCTCAACCGCGTCGGTGACAAGGAGGGATGCAAGCGCGCCGCCGATGGCAGCGTGGCGACGCCGACGGGTTTCAAGGAGGCCTACAAGCAGATCATCGACGGCGGCTGGATCGGCATCTCGGTACCGGCCGAATACGGCGGGCAAGGGCTGCCCGCCACGATGACCGTCATGGTCAACGAGTTTCTGTGTTCGGCCAACATGGCTTTCGCCATGTACCCGGGCCTCACGCAAGGCGCCATTGCTGCGCTGCTGGTGCACGCGTCGGATGCACTGAAGAAAAAATACGTGCCGAAAATGGTGGAAGGCGTCTGGACCGGCACGATGAATCTCACCGAGCCGCACTGCGGCACCGATCTCGGCCTGCTGCGCACGAAAGCGGTGAAGCAGGGCGACGGCAGCTACAGGATCACCGGCACCAAGATTTTCATTTCTGCCGGCGAGCACGATCTTTCGCAGAACATCATTCATCTCGTGCTCGCCCGCATCGAAGGGGCACCGGCAGGTACAAAAGGCATTTCGCTGTTCGTGGTGCCGAAGTATCTTGTAAAGGACGACGGCTCGATCGGTACGCGCAACGCCGTCACTTGCGGCTCGATCGAAGAGAAGATGGGCATCCACGGCAATTCGACCTGCGTGATGAACTATGACGGCGCTACCGGCTGGCTGATCGGCGAGGAGAACCGCGGACTCAACGCCATGTTCACGATGATGAACGAGGCACGTCTCGGCGTCGGCGTGCAGGGGCTCGCGCTGTCGGAAGTCGCGTATCAGAACGCGGCGACCTACGCCAAGGAGCGTCTGCAGGGGCGGGCGATTTCCGGCGTGAAGTATCCCGACAAGCCGGCCGATCCGATCATCGTGCATCCCGATGTGCGGCGAACGCTGATGACCATCCGTGCCTTCAATGAAGCCGCGCGCGCTTTGGTGATGTGGACCGCGCTTAAGAGCGACATTGCCCATCGCTCGGACAACGAAAAGGACCGCAAGAGCGCCGACGATCACATGGGCCTGCTGACGCCTGTGATCAAGGGCATGCTCACCGATTGCGGCTTTGCCAACGCGGTCCAGGCGCAACAGGTGTATGGCGGCCATGGCTATATCGCCGAGCACGGCATGGAGCAGTTCGTGCGCGATGCGCGCATCGCGCAGATCTATGAAGGCGCCAACGGCATCCAGGCCCTCGATCTTGTCGGCCGCAAGCTGGGAAAAGACGGCGGCCGTGCCATCATGTCGTTCTTCAACGAGGTGCAGACCTATCTGAAGGAGCGCACGAACAACGACGCGATGAACGTCTATCTCAAGCCGCTTGGTCAATCATTGGCGCACCTGCAGGAAGCCTCGATGTGGTTTATGCAGAACGCCATGGCCAAGCCCGACAATGCGGGCGCAGGCTCATACGACTACATGCATCTCTTCGGACTCGTTGCGCTCGGCTACATGTGGTGCCTGATCGCAGAGGCCGCGCTCGCCAGGAAGGGAAATGGCGCAGCGCCGGGCATGGACGCCAAGCTCGTCACCGCACGTTTCTTCATGGATCGCCTGCTGCCCGAAACCGCCACGCGGCTTGCACGCATCAAGGCGGGCGCCGGCTCGACGATGGAATTACCGGACGACACCTTCTGAAGGTTATGCCGCGGCGAGCTGACCGCGCCGGCGCGAGCGCTGCAGCAACCATGCCATGATCGAAACGTTCATCAGGTTCCACGCAAGGCCGTTGACGAACGCGGCGCGGTAAGACCCGGTAAGGTCGAAGATCAGGCCCGACATCCAGCCGCCGAGCGCCATGCCTATGAGTGTGGCCATCAGCACGATGCCGAGGCGCGTGCCGGCTTCGCGAGGCGAAAAATACTCGCGCACGATGATGGCGTAGCTCGGCACGATGCCGCCCTGGAACAGGCCGAACAGCGCAGAAATGATGTAGAGCGAAATAAGGCCGTCGAACCAGAGAAAAAGAAACAAGGCGGTGCCTTGCAGCACCGAGCCGAGCAGCAAAGTTGCCACCCCGCCAATGCGATCGGCGATGAAGCCCGAGCCAACGCGGCTGATGATGCCGAAGCCGAGCATCATCGACAGCATCTCGGCGCCCCGCGCGACGCCATAACCGAGGTCGCCGCAATAGGCGACGATGTGCACCTGCGGCATCGCCATCGCGACGCAGCAGGCGACACCGGCAATACACAGCAGGACCTGCAAGGCCATCGGTGAAAGCGGCATGGCGGCCTGACGTTGCGCCGCAGCTCCACTTGCTTCGTCCCTATGGTGGTCCTCGATCCGGCGACGCATGAACAGCAGCAGCGGCAGCATCGTCACCAGGCAGAACAGGCCGACCCCGATGTGTGTCGCGCGCCAGCCGGACGTCGCGATGAAATGCTGCAATACCGGCGGCCAGATTGTCCCGGCGATATAATTTCCAACGGCGGCCAGCGACACCGCGATGCCGCGCCGGCGTACAAACCAGTGCGATATGTCGGCCATCAACGGACCGAAGCTTGAGGAGCAACCGATGCCGATCAGCAGGTGCGCAATCGCGACCTGCCACAGGCTGAACGACCAACCGGTTGCGAAATAGCCTGCCGAAACAGCGAGCGTCCCGAGAGCGAGTGGCACGGCGATGCCGAAGCGATCGGCGAGGCGCCCCATCAGCACACCGCCGCCGGCAAAACCGAACATCACCATGGTAAAGGGCAGCGACGCGTCGGCCCGGCTTACGCCGAAATCGGCCTGGATCGTCGGCAGCGCCACCATGATCGACCACATGCCGACGCCGCCGATGGTCGAAATTGCCATCGCCACGACAAGGCGGAGCCAGGCGGCGGGCGAATCGACGCCGCCGTGCGCTTCGTACGGCCGCACATTCATGATTGGGAACCCGGCATTACAGCGGGGGTGGTAACACCGCGCGCAGGAGTATTCCAGAGAGCCGACACCCAGTTATGCAAATGCCGGAATGACGTCGCGGCCGAACAACCGGATCGAATGCGCGGCATGTTCGAAACGCATGTCACCGAACACCATCTGGCACAAAACGGTGTTCACGCCGGTTTCGGACTGGAGGCGTGCCAGGTAGTCACGAACGGTGGCCGGCGAGCCCGCAATGCCGTGCCCGATGCGCTCGAGCGCGCTGAAGTCGTTCGGGTAGATTTCCTTCAGGACGAAATCCACGCCGGCGCGCCGCCAGAGGTACTCGATGGCGTCGCGCCAGCGCGGATAGGCGGCGCGTGCAATCGATTGTGCCTCGCCGTCGGTGTCGGCGACAACGATATGCCGCGTAATTCCGATGCCCGGCAGGGCGGTACTGTCGCGTCCGAGCCTTTTCCATTCCTCGCGATAGCGATCGCTGATCGCCCGCGCGCGGGCGCCGGGCCCCAGCGACACCACGTTCACGGCGAGCGGTGCCGCCCATGCAATCGCGTCGGCATTGGGCGCGCCGTACCAGAGTGGCGGGTGCGGGCGCTGCACCGGTTTCATCTGCACAACATAATCTTTGTAGTTGTAGAAGCGGCCTTCGAAATCGACCACGTCGGCCTCGAAAGCGCGCATCAGCACGCTGAACGCCTCGTGATACATGGCGGGCGCCAGCGCGGGATCGATGCCAAGGCGCTGGTGCTCGATCAATGCCCCGCCGCGGCCCACGCCCACCGTCAGGCGGCCGCCGCTGAGATGGTCGAGCATGCATATTTCTTCGTAGAGGCGCAGCGGATGATGAAGCGGAAGGACGTAGACAAGCGGACCGATCCTGATTTTGCCGGTGCGCCGGATCGCCGCCGCCAGGAACACGCTCGGGCTCCCCGCCATGCCGAGCGGCGTCGAATGGTGCTCTGCCATGTGATAGCCATGAAAACCCGATTGCTCGATCAGCTCGAGCAGGCGCAGGCGGTTCTCGAAAAATTGGCCCAACGGGCCGCCATCGCTGTCGAGGTGATCGAAGATCGCAAATTTCAGCATGCCAAGTGGCTCCGTGACGCCAACCTAAAAGCCCGCTAGCCTGTGCAGCGAGCCGTCGCGTTTGAAGACGGTCCTTGGGAGAACTTGCATGCGAAAGACTTTGCTTTTTGCTGCAGCGACAATGCTGGCGGTCAGTTCAGCGAACGCGCAGCAGACCGTCAAGATCGGCCTGATCATGGCCTATTCGGGTCAGTTCGCCGACACGGCAACGCAGATGGACAATGCCATCAAGCTTTACGTCAAGCAGCACGGCGACACAGTTGCCGGAAAGAAAATCGAGCTCATACGCAAGGACACCAACGGGCCGAATCCGGATGTCGCCAAGCGGCTGGCGCAGGAGCTCGTGGTGCGCGACAAGGTCGATATCCTCGCCGGCTTCACGCTGACACCGGAGGCGCTCGGAGCGGCCGACATTTCGGCCGAGGCCAGGAAGCTGATGGTGGTGATGAATGCGGCAACCTCCATCATCACAACCAAGTCTCCGTATATCGCGCGCACATCGCTGACCATTCCGCAGCTCGAGAACGCATTCGGCGGCTGGGTGTACAGGAGCGGCGTGCGCAAGGTGTACACGATGGTTTCGGACTATGGCCCCGGGATCGACGCGGAGACGTGGTTCGTCAAAAGCTTCAAGGACGCGGGAGGGCAGATCGTCGGCTCGGTGCGCATGCCGATTGCGAGTCCGGACTTTTCAGCCTTCGTGCAGCGCGCCAAGGACGTGGACCCCGAGGCGATTTTCATTTTCATTCCGGGCGGAGCGCAGCCTCCGGCCATTGCCAAGGCGATGCAGGAACGCGGCATCCCGCCGAGCAAGATCCTCGGCCAGGGCGAGATCACGATGGACGACAACGCACTCAAGAGCATGGGCGACTCCGCCGTCGGCATCCGAACGGTCTTTCATTATGGCTGGGAGCACAAATCGCCGATGAACGAAGCTTTCGTGAAGGCCTTCCGGGACGAATACAAACGAAATCCCGACGTATTCTCGATCGGAGGCTGGGACGGCATGCACCTGATCTACGAAGCTTTGAAGAAAACCGGCGGCAAGGCCGACGGGGATTCGCTGATCGCCGCGGCCAAGGGCATGAGCTGGGAAAGCCCGCGTGGACCTATTTCGATTGATCCGAACACCCGCGATATCGTGCAGAACGTCTACATCCGCCGGGTAGAAAAGGTCGGCGGCACCAGCCAGAACGTGGAATTCGACAAGGTCGAAAACGTCAAGGATCCGGCAAAGTAGTCATAATATTGTCGCGCGTGGTCGGCCGCCGGCGGGCGGCCGACCCCTCGCGCGCGTGCGCGGCCGGCCTTATTGTGCATCAAAGACGAGTCGCCCGATGAACGCTCTCAATCTGCCACGGCCGGACTGGATGACCGAAGATCTCGTGCTGCTCGAGGAGCAGGCGCGACGCTTCATCGCCGACGAATTTGTCCCGCACCTCGACCGTTGGCACGAAGCCGGAATTTATGATCGCGACGTGTGGACCAAAGCCGGCGAGGCCGGACTCCTTTGTGCCTCCATGCCGGAAGACTATGGCGGTGCCGGCGGAACGTTCGCGCATGATGCGGTGATCAACCGCGAGTTTGCGCTCGCGGGGTTCGACACGTTCGGCGCGCCGCTCCACTCGGGCATCGTCGCGCCCTACATTTTGCATTATGGCACCGAGGAGCAGAAGAAGCGGTGGTTGCCGAAACTCGCCACCGGTGAGTTCGTCGGGGCGATCGCGATGACGGAGCCGGGCACCGGCTCCGACCTGCAGGGCGTGCGGGCGTCCGCCAGGAAATCGGGCAACGGTTATGTGCTCAACGGCTCCAAGACATTCATCACCAATGGCCAGCACGCCAACCTGATTATCGTCGTCGCAAAAACCGATCCGAAGGCCGGCGCGAAAGGCACCTCGCTGTTCGTGGTCGAGACTGATGACGCGCAGGGCTTCCGCCGCGGCCGCAAGCTGAAAAAGCTCGGCATGGATTCGGCCGACACCTCCGAGCTGTTCTTCGAGGACGTGCAGTTGCCGGCGTCGAGCCTGCTGGGCACCGAGGAAGGGCAGGGCTTCTATCAGCTGATGAAGGAGCTGCCGCAGGAGCGATTGATCGTCGCCGTCCATGCGGTCGCCATGATGGAGCGGGCGCTCGCACTCACCGTCGACTACGTCAAGCAGCGCAAGGCCTTCGGCCAGGCGATCATCGAATTCCAGAACACGCAGTTCGAGCTGGCCGAGTGCAAGACCGAAGCGACCATTGCCAAGGTCTTCCTCGATCATTGCATCGAGCGGCACGTCAAGGGCGATCTCGACACCGTGACGGCCTCGATGGCCAAATACCGCCTCACCGATACGCAAGGCAAAGTGATCGACCGGTGCCTGCAATTGTTCGGCGGCTATGGCTATATGGACGAATATCCGATCTCCCGGATGTACCGGGATGCGCGCGTTTTGCGCATCTACGCGGGCACCAACGAGATCATGAAGTTGCTGATCGCGAGGAGTTTGTAATTCCTAGCCGTCGTCCCGGGCGAGCGCGAAGCGCGAGACCCGGGACCCATACTCCGCAGTCTATCGATGAGCTGCGGCCTATGGGTCCCCGCCTTCGCGGGGACGACAGCCGAACGATTGGAGACAAAAATGGCCGACGCATTCATTTACGACGCCATCCGCACGCCGCGCGGACGCGGAAAGGCTGACGGCTCGCTGCACGAGGTGACGGCGCTCAATCTCGCCGGGCAGACGCTCACCGCCATCAAGGATCGCAACAAGCTCGATCCGGCCCTGGTCGACGACGTCGTCCTCGGTTGCGTCGATCCGGTCGGCGAGGCAGGCGGTGATATCGCGCGCGCGGCTGCGCTTGTGGCGGGTCTCGGCAATGAGGTGCCGGGCGTGCAGATCAACCGGTTTTGCGCCTCGGGACTTGATGCGGTGAATTTCGCGGCCGCCGAGGTGATGTCGGGCCAGCACGAGATGACAATTGGTGGCGGCGCTGAATCGATGAGTCGCGTCGGCATCGGAGCATCCGGCGGCGCGTGGCCGGTCGATCCGTCAATTGCCGTTACAACCTATTTTCTGCCGCAGGGCATTTCCGCCGATCTGATCGCGACCAAATATGGCTTCTCGCGTGACGACGTCGATGCCTACGCCGTCGAAAGCCAGAAGCGCGCCGCAAAAGCCTGGGACGAGGGCCGCTTCAGGAATTCGGTCGTGCCGGTTAAGGATGTCAACGGCCTCACTATTCTCGCCAAGGACGAACATATGCGTCCGGGCACGACCATGCAGACGCTTGCCAGCCTGCAGCCGTCTTTTGTGCAGATGGGCGAGATGGCGGGATTCGACGCCGTCGCGGTGCAGCGCTATCCGGAAGTCGAGGCGGTCAATCACGTGCATACGCCGGGTAATTCGTCCGGCATTGTTGATGGTGCCGCTGCGGTGCTGATCGGCAGCAAGGCCGCGGGCAAGGCGGCCGGGTTGAAACCGCGCGCACGCATACGTCAATTTGCGAATATCGGCTCCGAGCCGTCCATCATGCTCACCGGCCCGATTCCGGTTACCGAGAAAGTGCTGAAGAAAGCCGGCATGACCAAGAAAGACATCGACCTGTGGGAGCTTAATGAAGCTTTCGCATCGGTTGTGCTGCGCTATATGCAGGCGCTCAATATTCCCCACGACAAGATCAACGTGAATGGCGGCGCCATCGCGATGGGCCACCCGCTCGGCGCGACCGGCGCCATGATCCTTGGCACCGTGCTCGACGAGCTCGAACGGCGGGACAAGGAGACGGCGCTCGTCACGCTCTGCATCGGCGTCGGCATGGGCACCGCGACCATCATCGAGCGGGTGTGAGATGCCTCGTGTTCGCAGCGGTAACGTTCCCCTCCCCCCGCGAAGCGGAGGGGAGGGGTCAGGGGTGGGGGGTCATGCATAACGGCGACGCCAGGCCGCGCAAGATGGACAAACGCGTGCCACGCGCCCGGTCACTGCGACGTGCAATGACTGACGCCGAACGCAAACTCTGGTGGCGCTTGCGAGAACTCAAAGTTGGCGGAAGCCATTTCCGTCGGCAGGCGACAATCGGTCCTTACTACGCCGACTTTGCCTGTCATGAGCGCCGGCTGGTTATAGAGGTTGATGGCGGCGGTCACGCGGAAGAAGCGCGTGTCATTGCTGATAGGGCTCGGACCGATTTCCTCGTGTCGCGTGGCTATCGTGTCATGCGGTTCTGGAATCACGACGTGCTAAAAGATACGGAAGCCGTGATGGAAGCGGTCAACGAAGCACTGCAGATTTCCCCCACCCCTGACCCCTCCCCGCCACGCGCAAGCGCGCGTGGGGGGAGGGGAACGCAGGCCTGATATCGGGAGCAGAATGCCGAAGATCGACATCGACAAGATCCCGATCGACACCGCGACCGGATACCCGCCGCCCTTCAACAAGGTGGTGGAAGGCCGCTCGCGCAAGCGGCTCGCCCGCGCCGCCGGGCTTACTCATTTCGGCGTCAATATCTGCACGCTGAAGCCGGGCGCGGCCTCCTCGCAGCGCCACTGGCATGAGAAAGAGGACGAACTCGTCTATGTGCTGCAGGGCGAGGTCGTTCTGCGCGAGGACAGCGGCGAGACTGTGCTCGGGCCGGGCGATGCGGCGGCGTGGAAGGCCGGCGTTGAAAACGGCCATTGCCTGATCAACAAATCGACCCGTGATGCAGTCTTTATCGAAGTCGGCACGCGCGCTTCCGCGGAGCGCGCGCATTACTCGGATATCGACATGATGGTGACGCGCGACCAAAAAGGGGCGCGTTACACCAAAAAGAACGGCGAGCCTTATGTGTAAATTGTCATTCCGGACGCTCGCGGAGCGGGCGGACCCGGAACCCAGATGACGTGAAGGAAATTCGCGAGCCAGAGGGGGCGTGAGCAAACCCATGAGCAATTTCAAACTCGACGTCGACAGCGACGGCATTGCGCTCGTGACCTGGGACATGGCCGACCGCTCGATGAACGTCATCACCATGGATGTCATCGCGGAGCTCGGCACGATTGTCGACAAAGTGACCAACGATGCCGCGATCAAGGGCGCCGTGATCACCTCGGCCAAACCGGCATTTTGCGGC
Source organism: Pseudolabrys sp. (assembly GCA_035701845.1). Taxonomy (GTDB): domain Bacteria; phylum Pseudomonadota; class Alphaproteobacteria; order Rhizobiales; family Xanthobacteraceae; genus Pseudolabrys. The sequence goes on from DASSRJ010000134.1 coordinate 25,677, forward strand.
GGCGCCGACCTGACGATGCTCGAACGCATGCGTGGCCTCTACACCGACCTGGTCAGCAAGCAGGGTGAGGAAGCGGCGGCGAAAATGGTTTTCGACGAGAGCCGCAAGCTGTCGCAGCTCTACCGGCGCATCGAGACCTGCGGCAAGCCGTGGGTTTGCGCGCTCAACGGCACCGCGATGGGCGGCGGTTTCGAGCTTGCGCTCGCCTGCCACTACCGGGTTGCGTCCGACGACGCCAGGACCCGGCTCGGCCTGCCGGAAATCAAGATCGGCCTGTTTCCCGGCGCCGGCGGCACGCAGCGCGTCGCACGCATGCTGCAGCCTGCCGATGCGCTGCAGTTCCTTCTCAAGGGCGACCAGCTGAAAGTCGACCGCGCCAAGGCAATGAAACTCATCGACGCTGTCGTGCCGGAAGCCGATCTGGTCAAAGCTGCAAAGGATTGGATCAAAGCCGGCGGCAAGGCCAAGGCGCCATGGGATGCCGACGGCTTCCGACTGCCCGGCGGTCCCGTGTATTCGAAAGCCGGGATGATGACGTTCCCGGCGGCAAACGCAATCTACCGGCGCGAAACCTACGACAATTACCCTGCCGCACGGGCCATTCTGCAGGTCGTCTATGAAGGCTTGCAGCTGCCGATCGACACGGCGCTGCGCGTCGAGTCGCGCTGGTTCGCAAAAATCCTGCGCTCGCCGGAAGCGGCGGCGATGATCCGCACATTGTTCGTGTCGATGCAGGACCTCAACAAGGGTGCGCGCCGGCCGGCCGCCGAGCCGCCGACGAGCCTGAAGAAGATCGGGGTTGTCGGCGCCGGCTTCATGGGCGCTGGCATTGCGCAGGTGAGCGCGGCCGCCGGCCTATCGGTCGCGCTGGTCGACCGCGACCAGGCAACCGCCGACAAAGGCAAGGCCGGCCTGCACAAAGCGCTGAGCGACCGCGTCATGAAAGGCCGCATGAAGGGCACGGAGCGCGATGAACTCCTCGCGCGCATCGCGCCGACGGCCGACTATGCGGCGCTGAAGGACTGCGATCTCGTCATTGAGGCGGTGTATGAGGATCGCAAGGTCAAATCCGATGTGGTCGCGAAGATTCAGGCCGTGATCGGCGACAAGGCGATCCTGGGCTCCAATACGTCGACGCTGCCGATCACAACGCTCGCCTCCGAGTTCAAGGACCCGGCCCGCTTCGTCGGCATCCATTTCTTCTCGCCGGTCGACCGCATGATGCTGGTCGAGATCATCCTCGGCAAGCAGACCGGCGACAGGGCGCTCGCGGTTGCGCTCGACTACGTGCGGGCCATCCGCAAGACGCCGATCGTCGTGAACGACTCGCGCGGCTTCTATACGTCGCGCGTGGTCGGCACCTACATCCGCGAGGGCCACCTGATGCTCGTGGAAGGCATCCCGCCGGCGATGATCGAGAATGTCGGGCGCATGGCCGGCATGCCGGTCGGACCGCTGGCTCTCAACGACGAGGTCGCCGTCGATCTCGCATGGAAAATTCTGACTGCGACCGAAGCCGATCTCGGCGCGAAGGCGATCGACCCGCGCCAAAAGACGTTATTGCGCGAAATGGTCGAGAAGCGCGGCCGCTTTGGCCGCAAGAACGGGAAGGGCTTCTACGATTATCCGGCGAACGGGCCGAAGAAACTGTGGCCCGGTCTCGCCGACTTCCAGCCGAAGCCGCTCGATCCGGACAAGATCGACATCGAGGAACTGAAGCTGCGCCTGCTCGGCATCCAGGCGCTGGAAACATCACGCTGCTTCGAGGAAAAAGTCCTCACCGACGTGCGCGAGGCGGATGTCGGCTCGATCCTGGGCTTCGGCTTTGCGCCGTTCTCGGGCGGCACGCTGTCGTGGATCGACATGATGGGCACGAAGGAGTTCGTCGCCGCATGCCGCAAGCTCGAGAAGAAATACGGCACGCGATTTGTGCCGAACAAGCTGCTGCTCGACCTCGCCGCGAAAGGCGAAGGCTTCTATGACCGCTTTGCGCCGGCGAAAAAAAAAGAGGCTGCTTAGTATGTTGCTGCGGTCGTCCCGGGCGAGCGACCCCGGACTTGTCCGGGGGAGGGAGGCCCGGGACCCATACTCCGTAGCCTCTCGATAGACTTGTGGCTATGGGTCCCCGCCTCCGCGGGGACGACCGCAGAGTTGTGTCGTCGATGAGCAGCCAATCCCGGTCCATCTTCCGCTGGCGTGAAATCCCCGGCAGCGTATGGGCGCTCGGGCTGGTCTCGCTGTTCATGGACCTCTCCTCCGAGATGATCCACGCGCTGCTGCCGCTCTATCTGGTGAGCGTGCTTGGTGCTTCCACGCTGACCGTCGGATTCATCGAGGGTATCGCGGAGGCGGCCGCCTCCATCACCAAGATTTTTTCCGGCGCGCTGAGCGATTTTCTCGGCAGGCGCAAGCTTCTGGCCGCGCTGGGCTACGGCCTGGCTGCTTTCACGAAGCCGGTATTCCCGCTTGCGTCCGGCATTGCCTGGCTGACCGCCGCGCGCTTCGTCGACCGGATCGGCAAAGGCATCCGTGGTGCGCCGCGCGATGCGCTGGTGGCCGATCTCACGCCGGCGGATTTGCGCGGCACCGCCTATGGCCTGCGGCAGTCGCTCGACACGATCGGCGCGATGATCGGTCCATTTTTCGCAATTGTTTTCATGGCTGTCCTTGCGGACAATTTCACCGCCGTATTCTGGATCGCGGTGGTGCCCGCCTTCGTATCGCTGGCAATTATCGTCTTCGCCGTGCGCGAACCTGAGCTTTCGCCGGAGTCGCGCCCGGTACGGTCCCCGTTCTCGCGCGCCGAGCTTGGACGGTTGAGTACGGCCTATTGGCTCGTCGCCGGCGTATCGGCCGTCTTCACGCTGGCGCGTTTCAGTGAAGCTTTCCTGCTTCTGCGCGCGCAGTCCGCCGGGCTTCCGTTGACCTTTGTGCCGATCGTGATGGTGGTGATGAACATCGTCTATACGTTGTCGGCGTGGCCGGCCGGCGCGCTGTCGGACCGTGTCGGCCGCTACCGTGTCATTATCGCCGGCTTTACGATTCTCGTGCTGGCCGATCTTGTGCTGGCGGTTGGAAATAATGTGAGCACGGTGATTCTCGGTGTCGCCTTGTGGGGCCTCCACATGGGCCTGACGCAGGGCCTGCTGGCGGCGATGGTCGCCGACACGGCACCGCCGGAATTGCGCGGCACGGCCTTTGGCATGTTCAACCTGGTGAGCGGCATTGCCCTGCTGGCAGCGAGCATCATCGCCGGCGCGCTTTGGGACATGATCGGGCCTGGCGGGACCTTCTTCGCAGGTGCGTTGTTTACGGCATTGGCGCTCGTCGTGATGCCTCTTGCGCACAGAAAGGCGGCGAAGCCTAGCGCTTGATGACTTTTAGGTCCTCTCTCCCGTTCGATCGCGCACATGTCAACGGAAGCAGCGCAGGCGAGCCAGGCAGAAAGAGCCCCCGCACACCGCACGAGGGCTCGTTGCACGCGTTCAGAATTCCTGGAGAGTTATGCCGCCTTGAGCAGACCTTCCTCCTGCATCGCTTCTCGCACCTTTGGCCGCGCACCGACGCGCTCAAGATAAGTTTGCAGGTTCTTGTAGGCCGAAATGTCGACTTTGAGATTGTGGCGCCAGTTCATAATGGTGAAAAGATAGGCATCCGCTACGCTGAAGCTCTTGCCCATCAGGTAGTCGCGGCCAGCCAGGACATTGTCGAGATAGACGAACTTCTTGGCGAGGTTCTCCTTCACGATGGCCTTGTAGTCGTCCGGTGTTTTCGAGTTGAACAGCGGCGAAAAACCTTTGTGCAGTTCGCTGGCAATGAAATTGAGCCACTCCTGCAACCGCACGCGCTCACTGGTCCCTGCGGCCGGCGCAAGCTGCGTCGCGCCCGCCTTGTCGGCGATGTACTGCACGATCGCTGCGCCTTCGGTCAGCACTTCGCCGTTGTCTATTCGCAGCGCGGGCACCTGCCCCTTCGGATTGACGGTGTTGAAGTCTTCGCCGTCAGGGGTCTTGCGGCTGGAAAAATCGACCCTGGCGAGGTCAAACTTGGCGCCGGCCTCGCGCAACACGATGTGCGGGGACAGCGAACATGCGCCCGGCGCGTAGTAGAGTTTCATGGTGGATCTCCCGGTGGGACTTTTGGTGGTTTAGACGCAAATGCATTGATCTAAATGCATTTGCATCTACATAAATGCAGTTGCATTTAATTGTCAAGCTTGATGCAAGTGCATGAATCGGCTAGCGGTTTTGGGCATGGTGAAAGCAGCGGCGAAAGCAGCGCCAAAACGGCCCTCGGAAGAAACCACTTCCGCCTGGGCGCGACTCGTGCGCGTGCAGCAGAGCCTGCTTGGCGCGGTCGAGCGCGACCTTAAAAAGGCGGGTTTTCCGCCACTGGCCTGGTACGATGTGCTGCTCGAACTGTCGCGCCACCCGAACGGTCACATGCGTCCGGTCGAGCTCGAAAAGCAGATGCTGATTCCACAATACGGCATGTCGCGGCTGATCGACCGCATGACAGACGCGGGATACGTCGAGCGCATGGTTTGCCCGGTGGACGGTCGCGGGCAGTTTGTCGGTATCACAGCGTCGGGCCGAGCGTTGCAAAGAAAAATGTGGGACGTCTACGCGGCAGCGATCCAGAAACACGTCGGAACGAAGCTCTCGAACGCCGAGGCGGCAAGCCTGTGCGCGCTGCTGGGGAAACTGAGTTAGGGCCGTGTAACGAAATTTTCTTGCCGGTTAAACGACCACCGTCAGCTTCTTCGCCGCGCGCGTGATGCCCGTGTAGAGCCAGCGCTCACGGCTCTCAGGGAACGCAAACGATTCGTCAAACAGCACGACGTCGTCCCATTGCGAGCCTTGTGCTTTGTGCACGGTGAGCACGTAGCCGTAATCGAACTCGTCATAGGGCTTGCGGCGCTGCCAGTCGACATGCTCGATGCCGCCGGTGAAGCATTCCGGCCGCACGGAGACTTTCACGCCGCGCGTTGCGGTGTCGTCGTCGGGCAACAGGCGCATCGTCATGATACCGGCTTTTGCGCCCTTGCGTCCGCCACGCTCCTTGACCGTCCACAGCCCGCCGTTGAACAGACCTTTCTTGCGGTTGTTGCGCAGGCACACGAGCTTGTCGCCGGCCGACGGCATGTCGTCCTCGAAGCCGCGCCGCTCGCGCATGCGCTTGTTGTAGGATCGTCGCGTGACGTTGCGGCCGACCAGAACCTGGTCGGCATCGAGCACGCGCTGCGGATCGAGATCGGCTTTGCGCAGCACATTGGTCTCGCCGTAGCGGCCCGGTTCGATGTATTCGCCGGCGCGCACATCCATCGACAGCCGGACGATCGGATCATCCTGCGCCTGCCGGTGCACTTCGGTGAGCATCGCGTCCGGTTCCGCCTCGGTGAAGAACCCGCCGCCCTGGATCGGCGGCAGCTGCGCAGGGTCGCCGAGCACCAGCACGGGCACGCCGAAGGAGAGCAGATCGCGGCCGAGCTCGGCGTCGACCATCGAGCACTCGTCGATGATGATGAGCTCGGCTTTCGATGCCGGCGCCTCGTCCCACAGATCAAAACTGGGAATCTCCTCGCCGCTTTCGCGCGCGCGGTAGATGAGGCTGTGAATGGTGGAGGCGCCCCTGCAGCCTTTGCCGCGCATCACACTTGCAGCCTTGCCGGTGAAGGCGGCGAACTTTACCTCGCCGTCTGCCTCATCGGCGATGTGGCGGGCGAGGGTGGTCTTGCCGGTGCCGGCATAGCCGAACAGCCGGAAGACCTGCGGCGTGCCGTTGCGGCCCGGACCGGCCTTGAGCCAATCGGCTACGGATTTCAGGGCGTTATCCTGGTGGGGCGTGAACCGGGGCATGTGCGAGGATCAATAGACCAGGCGTGCGGCAAGGCAAGAACAAAATATGAACTTTGTCCTTGACTATATTCCCAAGGTATGTATTCCTATGGGCATCCCGCCCCGGTGCCGAAGGGGTGTCTGATCAGCGTCTCCAGACGCGGGGCGGGGAGCGGTGGCCGGGGATCATGACTTCGCATCGGAGATGCGGTGCGAAGGCCCGGCGGCCCAAGCCGCGCTGCTTTCGGCGTGCCGTCCGCACGCCGGGGGCCCGTGACGGCCGGTAGGCGGAGCTAGCTCCCGTCACAGGAGCGCCGCCGAGTGCCTGG
>DASSRJ010000135.1:0-30124 GCA_035701845.1 Pseudolabrys sp.
GGTGATGCGCAGAGCGGCGACCTCATCGTGTTCACCGGCACCAACAATTTCTACAACCCGATGGAATTCAACCACCTGACCTCGCACGACGTCAGGCTGGGCATGCGGTTCCTGCTCGGCGCTCCTGACTATGCGCCGCCGCCCCCGCCGCTGCGTAGCAAGGGCTAGTGACCAATGGGCGCCGCCGCAAATCGGCGGCGCATCGTGAGGCCTGTTTTCGATGTCGAACCTGATGGGACGTTTGCCATGAGTCGGTTGAGCCTGTTTGATTGCAGCGGCCTGCATTCGGCCAAGCGGATTCGCACACGATCCTTCAGCATTGGCCTCGCAATGTGCGCGGCGCTTGCGATATGGTCGGGCGAGCGTGCGGGGGCGGCCGACTGGCCGTTGCGTGGCTCGCTGGCGCCTCAGCCAAACTATGTCCGATGGGACGGATGGCAGTTCGGCGTCGAAGCCGGGTGGGGAAATTTTAGAAACGATTTTGGCAACAGCACCGGCCCGCTCGTCGCCTTCATCTTGCGAAATACGACCGCGGAATCCGAATTCGCACCGTCGACCTGGACGACGCTGCCGTCGAACACTACCAACGGCCCGGTGTTCGGCGGCTATATTGGTTACAACATGCAATGGGATCAACTCGTCCTCGGGGTGGATCTTGGATACAAATACGCAAACATTGCGACCGGTGCGAACGATTCGATCTCGCGGCAGTTCACAACGTCGGACCAGTTCACCAATACGGTCAGCATCGACGCGCGGGCCCAGATGAAGCTGGTCGACTATGCAACCCTGCGGGGGCGCGCCGGCTACGCCTGGGGCCAATTCCTGCCTTATGCGTTCGTCGGCATCGCCGCGGGTCGGTTCAACTATGGGACGACTGTTACGGTGCGCCATACCGGCACACCGATTCCACCTGCGCCAGGCATTCCATTCGATCTCACCGACACGGCGAGCAGTGGCAAAACCAATGCCATTGTCGGCGGCGTCGCGGCCGGCCTTGGCATGGACTGGGCTGTCACGCCCGGAATGTTTTTGCGCGCCGAGTGGGAATACGTGGCATTTGCGGCGGTGAACGGAAGCCGCTCCAATATCAATACCGGAAAAATCGGCGTCGGTGCGCGCTTCTAGGGGCCAAATCCCCGCAGGTTCGGCCTCGAATTCAGTCAATAACGACGTGAGTTGACCGCGGCGGTCAAGTCGCCTATCTCCGCCAGTGGGACACCCCTCCCCAACGAGGGGCGCCTATCTGGAAGGATAGATAAATGACGGCGACCAAACCTGGCGTGCGGCCGGCAACCCCGCACTTCTCGTCCGGCCCATGCGCCAAGCGCCCCGGCTGGAGCCTCCAAAATCTAACTGACGCGGTTCTGGGGCGTTCGCACCGGTCCAGGATCGGCAAAGCGAGGCTCAAGCGCGCCATTGATCTTACGCGCGAGGTGCTGGAAGTGCCGGCGGATTATCGCATCGGCATTGTGCCTGCATCCGACACCGGCGCCGTCGAGTTAGCATTGTGGTCGCTCCTGGGTGCGCGGCCGGTGACGATGCTTGCCTGGGAATCGTTCGGCGAGGGCTGGGTCACCGATGTCGAAAAGCAACTGAAGCTGAAGGACGTCACCGTCATCAGGGCGTCTTACGGCGAACTGCCTGATCTTGGCAAAATCGATTTTGCGACCGACATCGTCTTTACCTGGAACGGCACGACCTCCGGCGTGCGCGTGCCGAACGGCGACTGGATTGCGGGCAGCCGTAAAGGCCTCACGATTTGTGACGCAACGTCTGCTGCCTTTGCGCAGCGTCTGGACTGGCCGAAACTCGATGTTGCGACATTTTCCTGGCAAAAGGCACTCGGCGGCGAAGGTGCGCACGGGATGCTCATCTTGTCACCGCGTGCGGTCGAGCGGCTGGAGACGTACAAGCCGGCTTGGCCTTTGCCGAAAATTTTCCGGCTCACCAAAGGTAGCAAGCTGAATGAAGGGATTTTCGCCGGCGAAACCATCAACACGCCGTCAATGCTGTGCGTCGAAGACTACCTGGACACGCTGCAATGGGCGAAATCGATCGGCGGCCTGCCGGCGACTATCGCGCGATCCGATGCCAACGCAAAGGTCCTGTCCGATTGGGTTGCGACGACACCCTGGGTCGAGCACCTTGCGAAAAATCCGGTCTTCCGCTCGAACACGTCGGTTTGCCTCAAAGTCGTTGATGCGGCGGTGACGCGCCTGCCGGCCGATGATCAGGCCGCCTTTGCGAAGACGCTGGCCGGCCTCCTCGAAAAGGAAGGCGTCGCTTACGACATCGCCTACTACCGGGACGCCCCGCCGGGGTTGCGCATCTGGTGCGGGGCGACTGTCGAATGCCGCGATCTCGAGGCGCTCACGCCGTGGCTTGAATGGGCCTTTGCCGAGGCCAAATCCGCGCTGCCCAAAGCCGCGTGAGGCCGGTCATGCCAAAGGTTCTCATTTCGGACGCGCTGTCGCCTGCTGCCGTGCAGATTTTCAAGGACCGCGGCATCGGGGTGGATTTTCAGCCGGCGCTCGGCAAGGACAAGGAAAAGCTCGCCGCCGCGGTCGGCAACTATGACGGGCTCGCCATCCGTTCCGCGACCAAAGTGACGTCGAAGGTCCTTGAGCGGGCCAAGCATCTCAAGGTCATCGGCCGCGCCGGCATTGGTGTCGATAATGTCGATATCCCTGCCGCAACCGCGCGCGGAATCATCGTCATGAATACACCGTTCGGCAATTCCATCACGACCGCCGAGCACGCCATATCGCTCATGTTGGCGCTGGCGCGGCAGATTCCGGAGGCGGATGCGTCCACGCGCTCCGGAAAATGGGAAAAGAACAAGTTCATGGGCGTCGAGATTTTCGGCAAGACGCTTGGCGTGATCGGCTGCGGCAATATCGGCTCGATCGTTGCCGACCGCGCGATCGGCCTGAGGATGAAAGTTATCGCCTTCGATCCATTTCTGTCGCAGGAACGGGCCGCCGATCTGGGCGTGGAAAAGGTCGAGATTGACGAGCTGTTCAGGCGCGCAGACTTCATCACGCTGCACACGCCGTTGACCGACAAGACGCGAAACATCGTCAACGCGGCGGCGATCAAGAACATGAAGAAAGGCGTACGCATCATCAATTGCGCGCGCGGCGGGCTCGTGGATGAGGCGGCGCTTTACGAGGCGCTCAAGAGCGGGCAGGTGGCAGGGGCGGCGTTCGACGTTTTTGTCACCGAGCCCGCGACCGAAAACCCGTTGTTCAATCTGCCGAATGTCGTATGCACGCCGCATCTTGGTGCCTCGACCAGCGAAGCGCAGGAGAATGTCGCCCTGCAGATCGCCGAGCAGATGTCCGATTACCTGCTGCGTGGCGCCATCACCAACGCCATCAACTTCCCGTCGATCAGTGCGGAAGAGGCACCCAGGCTCAAGCCATTCATTGCGCTGGCCGAGAAACTTGGCTCCTTCGCGGGACAGCTCACTGAAACCGGCATCAGCAAGGTGCAAATCGCTTATGAGGGTGCGGTCGCGCAGATGAACACCAAGGCGCTCACCTCGGCGGCGCTTGCCGGGCTGCTGCGTCCGATGCTCGGCGACGTCAATGTCGTATCGGCGCCGGTGGTCGCCAAGGAGCGCGGCATCGTGGTCGAAGAGGTGACCCGCGAAATGCCGGAGGATTACGAAAGTCTCATCACCGTCACCGTGACGACCGAACGGCAGACGAGGCACGTTTCGGGGACCGTCTTTGCCGACGGGCGTCCGCGCATCGTCAACATCAAGGGAATTCGGATGGACGCCGAATTCGCGCCTTCGATGATCTACATCACGAATCTCGACAAGCCGGGGTTCATCGGCAAATTTTCCTCGACCCTTGGCGAGGCGGGCATCAATATCGCAACGTTTCACGTTGGACGCGACGCGCCGGGCGGCAACGCGGTGGCGCTGATCGAGATCGACGGCGATCTGCCCGAGGACGTACTCGCCAAGGTGCGCGCACTGCCGCAAGTGCAGCAAGCCAAGCCCCTGCATTTCTGAAAATCAGGCGTAAGATCAAGCCGTTGTTGCGTGCGGCGGGGGTCGCGCCGGGCGCCGGGTTTGGCTTGCCTCCCAAGGAGCGTTCCTTTATCCGAAGGTGGACCTGGCCGGTGGCACCCGGCTTCAAGTGTCCGGGCGCTGGCGCAGGGAAGGGATCCTGATGGCGAATGTCGTGGTTGTCGGATCCCAATGGGGCGACGAAGGCAAAGGCAAGATCGTCGACTGGCTTTCGGAGCAGGCCGATATCGTCGTCCGTTTTCAGGGTGGCCATAATGCCGGCCACACTCTGGTCATCGACGGCTCGACCTACAAGCTCTCGCTGCTGCCGTCCGGCGTCGTTCGAGAGGGCAAGCTTTCGGTCATCGGCAACGGCGTGGTGATCGATCCTCAGGCCCTGATCGACGAAATTGCCCAACTGAAGAAGCAAGGCATCGTGGTGACGCCCGAAAGTCTGCGCATCGCCGAGAACGCGATCCTGATCCTGCCGCTGCATCGCGAGCTCGAAGCCCTGCGCGAGGCAGATGACGCTGCGACCCGCATCGGCACGACCAAACGGGGCATCGGTCCTGCCTATGAGGACAAAGTGGGCCGCCGCGCCATTCGCTTCATGGATCTTGCCGATCTTCCGGCGTTACGCGGCAAGATCGATCGGCTGCTCGCCCACCACAATGCGTTGCGGCGCGGGCATGATCTCGCCGAGATTGCGGCGGAAACGGTGTATGACCATCTCGCCGGAATGGCTCCGAAGGTTTTGCCGTTTATGGACTCGGTCTGGTCGCTGCTCGACGGCAAGCGGCGGGAAGGCAAGCGCATTCTGTTCGAGGGCGCGCAGGGTGCCCTGCTCGATATCGACCACGGCACGTATCCGTATGTGACGTCGTCTAATACGGTCGCGGCACAGGCGGCGACCGGCTCGGGACTTGGGCCGAATGCGATCGACTATGTGCTCGGTATATGCAAGGCCTACACGACGCGCGTTGGCCTCGGTCCGTTTCCCACCGACCAGATGGACAATGCCGTCGGCAGGACGCTCGGCGAGCGGGGCCGCGAGTTCGGCACCGTAACCGGGCGTGCCCGCCGATGCGGCTGGTTCGATGCCGTGCTTGTGCGGCAGGCTGTGCTGACCTGCGGAATTGACGGCCTGGCGCTCACCAAGCTCGATATCCTCGACGGCTTCGACCAAATCAAGGTTTGCGTGCGCTACCGGCTGGATGGCCGTGAGATCGACTATCTTCCCGCCGGCGAACAGGCGCAGGCGCGCGCAGAGCCGGTGTATGAATCAATCGATGGCTGGAAGGAACCGACGGCCCGGGCGCGCTCCTGGGCGCAGCTGCCGGCGCAGGCCATAAAATATGTGCGGCGCATCGAGGAGCTGGTCGGCTGCCCGGTGGCGTTGCTCTCGACGAGCCCCGAGCGCGAAGACACTATCCTCATGAAGAATCCGTTTGAGCTATGATTGCCGAAAAAAGACACGAACCGGGGCCAAGCATGGCTGTCTTAGGGAGAGATCGCGATTCGGATGCCATCAAGCACCGGCGAATAAGGCGCAATGGCTGACTATTACCCTCTAATTTCCCGGGCCGTCAGCGGCCTGGACAAAAACACGGGCGAGAACCGGCGCGCCCTGTATGATCGTGCGCGCCTGGCACTCGTCAACCAGCTGCGGGGCGTCCAGCCGACGCTTGAGGAATCCGACATCACGCGCGAGCGGCTGGCGCTGGAGGAATCGATCCGCAAGGTCGAGGCCGAAGCGGCAAAGCGGGCGCGCGCCGAGCCCCCCGAGCCTGAAGAGCCGTCCCTGCGCGATCGTGGCTTGCGCGATTTCCGCGAGACGGTTGCCGAAGCGGAGGGCCTTGGCAGTGCGTCGGCGGAGGCCAAACGTGCCGCCCACGCAACATATGAGGCGATGCCCGTCGAATCTCCGCGTATTGAGGCGCGCGGTTCGACCGAGCCGGCAGCTGCCACCGAGCCTGCGCTTGCCGATGAAGCTCCGCCCGATGCGCCTCACGCAGCGCCGCCATCGCGTCCCGCCTACGACGATGACGAAATGTACACGCGCCCAGCGCGGTCTTATGTCGGGTTAATCAAGGTCGCCGTGATCTTGCTGGTGATGGCGGGCATTGCCGGCGCCATATACTGGCAGCGCCACACCATTGGAACGATGGTGGCGCAGTTCCGTTCGCAGCCTGCGCAGAAACCAAAAGATGCGACCCAGCCGGCGGTTCGTCCGAAAATTGCCGATCGTATCGGCCAGTCGGGCACGACGTCGCCCAATACGGCGAATGCACCCGCCGCGGCGGTGGCGCAGAAAGTGGTGCTGTATGACGAGGATCCCAGCGATCCGCAGGGCAAGCGGTACGTCGGCTCGGCCCTTTGGCGCACCGAGACCATCTCGCCGGGGCCAGGTCTTGCTCCGGAACTGGCCATCCGTGCCGACATCGAGATTCCGGAGCGCAAGCTGCGCATGACATGGTCGCTCCGGCGCAACACCGATAAAGCGCTACCCGCAAGTCATACGATCGAGATCATGTTCACGCTGCCGGCCGATTTTCCTGAGGGTGGCATCAACAATGTACCCGGCGTTCTGATGAAGCAGAACGAACAGGCACGCGGCGTTCCACTCGCCGGTCTCGCGGTCAAAGTCACCAACGGATATTTCCTGATCGGTCTGTCGGCGGTCGATGTCGACGTTCAGCGCAACATACAACTGCTGAAGGAGCGCGACTGGTTCGACATTCCCCTGGTCTACACCAGCGGCAAGCGCGCGATCCTCGCAATGGAGAAGGGAACGCCCGGCACACGCGCTTTCGAGGAAGCTTTCCGCGCCTGGGGGCAATAGATCGTTTGTCCGTGGCGGCCAAAAGAAAAAATGGCCGGACAAAGCCCGGCCATTTTGCATCCGGTGATGGCGCTTAGGGCGCGCTGATTGCCGGCGCGTCAGCCGGCTTCTCCATCGCTGCCACCCGGTTCTTCACCGCTTTCTGCACTTTTTCAAAAGCGCGGACCTCGATCTGGCGCACACGTTCGCGCGAGACATTGAACTCGGAGGCGAGTTCCTCGAGTGTAATCGGATCATCTGAAAGGCGCCGCGCCTCGAAAATGCGCCGCTCGCGCTCGTTGAGCACATCGAGCGCAGACACAAGCGCCTTGTGGCGATTGTCGCTCTCTTCGTTCTCGGCGAGAATGCGCTCCTGGTTGGGCGCATCATCGACCAGCCAGTCCTGCCATTCGCCGCTTTCGCCGTCGTCGCGGATCGGCGCATTGAGCGACGCATCGCCGCCAAGGCGGCGATTCATGTCGACGACGTCCTGCTCCGTGACCCCGAGTCGCTTGGCGATGAGCTGGACCTGATCAGGCCGCATATCGCCTTCCTCGAGCGCGGAAATCTTGCTCTTCGCTTTGCGCAAATTGAAGAACAGCTTCTTCTGGTTTGCGGTCGTGCCCATTTTGACCAGCGACCACGAGCGCAGGATGTATTCCTGGATTGCCGCCTTGATCCACCACATCGCATAGGTGGCGAGACGGAACCCTTTTTCGGGCTCGAAGCGCTTGACCGCCTGCATCAAGCCAACATTGCCTTCCGAGATCACCTCGGAAATCGGCAGGCCATAGCCGCGATAACCCATGGCGATCTTGGCGACGAGGCGAAGATGGCTGGTGACGAGCTTGTGAGCGGCTTCGCGATCGCCGTGCTCACGCCAGCTGCGCGCCAGCATGTATTCCTCCTGCGGCTCCAGCATCGGGAACCGGCGGATTTCATCGAGATAGTGTGAAAGGCCGGATTCGGCCTTGAGTGCCGGCAATGCGGCGGTGCGGGCCATGATAGCGCCCTCCTTCAAATGCCCCCGTTTGATCGGCGGGCGGGTTGTCGCCGCCGCTCCCCGAGCCGACGGCGCACATTTGATGCTGCGACCGCGAAATCCCTCGATCGCAACTGCAACATACCGGCTCGCCCGGGCGAAAGATAGGCTTGCGCCCGTCACGTCACCGTGACGCAACACTGCGTCGCGGTGAACTACCAAGCCTTTGATACGGCTGGTCTATTTGCTCGGCTCGTAGCCCTGCATCACGGGCTTTCCGTGCACAAGGCATCTCGTAAACGACGCAAATCGCCCGGCAGTTCCGACTGGAACTCCAGGACTTTGCCGGTTTCGGGGTGTTCAACGGTTAGTAGATAGGCATGCAAAGCCTGTCTGCCAAGAGCAGCCAGAGCATCGCGCCCCTTTGGCCCAAGAAGGCTCGCCTTGGTCTTGAACCCTGTGCCGTAGGTGGCGTCGCCCAGAATTGGATGCCCCAAATGGGCCAAGTGTACACGGATCTGGTGGGTGCGGCCGGTTTCCAGGGTGCAGGCGAGCAGGCTGGCGACCGGGGTTTTAGCGCCGGGCGGGGTGAAACATTCGAGCACCTGCCAATGGGTGACGGCCGCGCGCCCGTCGGCGCGGATCGCCTGCTTGTCACGGGTTTGCGGATGGCGGCCGACGGCTGCGTCGATCGTGCCTTTCGGCTTTGCCGGTGCGCCCCAGACGAAAGCGAGATAGCCACGCCGCAGCGGGCCTTTGCCTTTCTCGGCGAATTGCTCGGCCAGTGCGCGGTGCGCCTGGTCGGTCTTTGCCACGACCATGAGGCCGGTCGTGTCCTTGTCGAGGCGATGAATAATTCCGGGTCGCCTGATCCCGCCGATGCCCGACAGGCTGTCGCCGCAATGGGCAATCAGCGCATTGACCAAAGTACCGCTCGCATGGCCGGCCGCCGGGTGCACAACCAGATCCCTGGGCTTGTCGATCACGATGATCGCGTCGTCTTCGTAGACGATATTGAGCGGGATCTCTTCGCCCTGCGGCACAGCTGGTTCGGGCGGCGGCAATGCCACCGTGACGGCATCACCCGATTTGACGGTTGTCGCCGGATCGCGGATCGTGCGTCCGGCGATCGTAACGTGGCCGGCGACGATCAATGCCTTCAGGCGCGAACGCGACAGCTGCGCGAGATGCGCGGCAAGCACGCGATCGAGCCTCAGGCCGGCTTCGTGCGCGCCGATCGTGACAGTCTCGGTTGCATTATCTGGCATGGCTCAATCAATGTCTGGCGACGCCGAAGAACCTCTCGATCCGGACGCAGCGCGTGTCGTCGCCAAAGTGCGCCGGCTCATGATGATTGCAACCGTGACCACCTTTGTTGCCGTCGCTGCCGTCATCGGGGTCATCGGCTACCGTGTTTTCAAGGGAGATGAAAGGACGCGCTCGGCGCCCGCCATACCCGCGGCGCTGCCCGACGGGGCGAAGGTTCTTTCAAGCGCGATCGGCGATGGCCGCCTGGTTCTCACGGTCGAAGTCAATGGCGCGGTCGAACTGCTCAGTTTTGACCTCAATACCCTCAAGCCGGTCGGGCGCATGCGGCTGGCACCGCCCTAGGAAGCTTGCAGCCCACGTGGATCGAGGCTATTTCGGGGGGTCCAAGCTCCCTTCGTCTAGCGGCCCAGGACGTCGCCCTCTCACGGCGAAAACAGGGGTTCGAGTCCCCTAGGGAGCGCCACGCTGCTGCACGCGACACGCACCCCGCAAGGGCTTGTTTCCGCGCTGTCGTTCGAAATTCGAGCCGCCTGTCCATCATGCGCCAACCCTGCGCGGCCGCCTTTCATGGGGTGACCGGCAGTTCGATCAGGCCGAGGTGGCGCGCCATCGGGCGGAAATCGATATCGTTGTGTAGCAGTGGCCTGCGGTTCTCGATGCACCACGTACCGATCAGCAGGTCGATGGTTTTTCGGACCGTGATCCCGCGCTTTCGCAACGAACGGAAATTCCGGGCAGCCGCTACGGCAATAGCGTCGCCGGCCATTGGAACAATTTCGAAGCGACGCAAGAGGGTCTCGACTTCTTGAGCCGCCTGGTCGCTGTCTAGACCCTGCAGGACCTCGCAAAGCATCAAATCGCCGACGACAATCTCGTCCGCGCCGAGGACCGCGCGCAGTCGCCGGACATGGGGCGCATTCCGGCCGTTGAGGAAGTCGATCCAGACGCTACTGTCGACAACAATCACCCGGTCCCCCGCCCTTTGCGGGTCCGGGCGAGGCTGCCACGCCAGCGGAATTTGCCGAATGCTGCGTCAACCGCACGCTGCCGTCGCAACCTGATCATCAAACGGAGCGCTTGTTCTACCGTTTGCTTCTTGGTTGCGTGTCCGGAAACCTTCTGCGCTTCGGCCATCAGCGTGTCATCGATCTCAATATTGGTGCGCATTGGGGCCCCGTCGAATGTGTATAATAAGATGCTACAATACACATCGCGTTCTCGCAATAGCGTGGCCTTCGCAGAGGCGCTCGATCGCGCCGTGCCGACTCAGACAAACTCCACGCGGTGCCGTAGAACAACACGCTTCATCACAGCAATTTTTGTCGACCCCATTCAATCGGAGGATTGAAAGCAGAGATTTTTCAATTATTCGTGTGATGCCAAGGCATTGCTCTTGTTAGTTCGGCGTTGTGACGAAGGAGGCTACATAAGACTTGAAAACGGCCGGATCATTCGTACGCCGATTTCGCCGGGAAAATAGTGATGACTACGATCTCCGATGAAATGGCAGAGCACCTTGCGCAAATATTAGATAGCCACGTTAAGGTGAGACGTCACAAGGCAGTTAGCTTCCTGCCGATTGAAACGATTGAGAATATAATTGGCTAACAGTTTCAGCGTACACGTCGCTAGTCGAGAAGTCAGGGAACAAATGGGTCGTTCTTGGCCCCGAGGAATGCTGCATCAAGTCGGGAGCGGTGTATGCATATAGCGAAGATGAATTAGGAAGAATTTTGAACAGCAACATAGATATCCTGTCTCGTCACCAATGGCCTGTCGATTCGGATAGTTTCATACGAAGAATTGCTGTCAAATGGCTTGACGAACATGACCCGTTGATGCCCGTTATCAGGGCAAGTTTTGGCGATTAGCCCTGTCCGCCAATGGGAGCGGTGTGTGCACATAGCGAAGATAATTTAGGAAGAATTTTCAGCGACAACATAACATCAGGATGTGACCATGGCCCTCAGTAATTGGTCCTTCGCAGCCGTATTCGGCATTGCGGTCCTCGGCTGCGTTACTGTGCTTCTGATCGTCTGGTATCGACGACCGAAGGAAGACGGTTGAGCGGGCTAGGGCGGCAGCAAGAATAATAAACAAGCCGCGAAGCACTATCAGGACAGAAACGACAGCGCTGCGAACGTCAGGGCAACGCTGTTTCAGCGCGGATGCGGTTGACCCGTCAGATAACAGCTAGTCTTTCGCCTTAGGGTTTCTCTCCTTGCACGTCTGCACGCACCTTCGCATGCACTCGGGTCCGCTTGTCATGCTGCCCGGACTGCATCTCTGCCTCAGACAGAAATTGCTGCACGAGCCTGTAAAATTTTGTGTCGATGCCGGAACGGACGCGACGACACATAACGTAATCACCGCGCCAAGTAGCAACACTAGTCGCAACATAGTCTGCCCCTTTTTCGAAAATAGCTTTGGAACTTCACTGCACCGTTGCTGCGTGTCTTTGCTTCCTGCGCCGCGCGAGTAGTCCGATCACGCGGAGGCCGCCGGCGAAGAGCGGGAGTGCAGCAGGAATGGGCGTAAGCGGCGTGTTACCAATCCCGCCATGCCGCCACTTTGGCAAAGGCGGACAGAGGCCGCATGACCCATTTGGGCTATACGCTACGATCGTTTGCGGGGTTAGACGAATTCCACGCCTGTCTCAGTCACCGTCCGCCAAACAAGGCGGCATGGCCTGATCGAGTAGCCGCCGTCGAAGGTCATCTCGAAGTCCTTCGGTAGATCGACCGTGTTCGCGATCTGAAGGCGCGCGCCCTTGTTGGTGAGATTGCGCACGACACAATCGATGATCGAGGATCGATCCAGAATGACCTTTGCGCTCTTCAGCACACGCGAGCGCCCCGATATACGGCGTTCCGCCACAGTCTTCACTCCTGTGAATGGCATTCAAATAATCGGCAAATTTGGCTAAATCCCTAAGGTAATTGCGCGATCAGTGGGTCGTCGGGAAAGCTTTTGTTAATCGCAAACCACCCGAAACCGCGGACGCGACCTCCTGCGCACGCCCTTGTTATTTTTGCGCTTTTTGGCATCCTAAAATGGATGCATATCGGTGCAGGTTCGGGTCATGCAGCTTTTCACCACCGCCGAGGCTGCCGCTTATCTCCGCCTCAAGGAACGCAAGATCTATGAAATGGTGGCCGAGGGCACGGTGCCCTGCACGAAAGTAACGGGCCGCTGGTTATTTCCCAAAGCCGAGCTCGATCATTGGCTCACCTCGAGTGTCTCGAGACCGGAAGGTATGGCGCGGCCGGATGCGGCACCGATTATCAGCGGCAGCCATGATCCGCTCCTCGAATGGGCATTGCGCGAAAGCAACTCGGGCCTGGCGACGCTGGCGCTCGGCAGCGAGGCGGGTTTTTCCCGTTTCGCCGCCGGTGAAACGGTTGCGGCCGCAATTCACTTACACGCATTGGACGACATCGAAGCCGATGCCAACGTAGATGTCCTGCGAAATCACAATAAACTGCAAGATGCCGTGATGATTGCGTTTTGCCGCCGCGAACAGGGATTTCTGGTGGCGGCGGGAAATCCGCTCAAGCTCGGGTCGATCGAGGATGTCCGCAAGAAGCGTGCGCGGATCGCCGTGCGGCCGAAAGGCGCGGGCGGCCAGCTGTTGCTTCTGGCGCTATTGCATCGGGCCGACATCGCGTTGGAGCAACTTGCTTCCATTGCGCCGGTCTGCCCGACCGGTCCTGACATCGCGCAGGCAATTCGTGCTGGCCGCGCCGATACCGGCATTGCCACGCGCGGTGTCGCCAACGCAGCCGGACTTGATTTCGTCCCGATCGTTTGGGAGCCATTCGACCTGGTGATGCGTCAGCGCGACTATTTCCGGCCTCCGTTGCAGTCGCTGCAGAAGTTTTTCAATTCGCCGGACTTCACCACACGTGGGCGCGAGCTTGGCGGTTACGACCTCAGCGCCGCAGGCACCGTACGGTTCATAAACTAATGACCGATGCACAAGCCTGGCCGACCGAACTGCGACTGCGCAAGGACCGCAAGGCTTTGACCGTTATCTTCGACAGCGGAGATCACTTCGAATTGCCGGCCGAATATTTGCGGGTCAAGAGCCCGAGCGCCGAGGTGCAGGGCCATTCGGAAGAAGAACGAAAGACCGTCCCCGGCAAGCGAAATGTCGAGATTCTTGAGATTTTGCCGGTGGGCAATTACGCCGTGCGGCTCGTCTTCGACGACCTGCATTCCACCGGTATTTTCGGTTGGGACTACCTGCACGACCTTGGACGCAACTACGCATCGTACTGGCAGGATTACCTTGACGAACTTGCCGCCAGGAACATGACGCGAGATCCGCCGGCGCGCCGCAATTAGCGGCGGCGCTGGCGTTTCATAGATTGAAGCACAGGCAACGTCAGGTCGCGCTTGCGTAGGCCGGGTCTTCCGTATCAAGCGGGCTTCTTGGCGCGCTGTAGACAACGGATCCGTGCATCAATGCCGTAACCCCCAGAAATACCAGGCTGGCTTGGGCGGCATTCCGGAAATCGGGAGCGAGACAAAGGAAGACTGCCCCTGCGAGCGCGAATGCATAAGGTACGGCGTGGATGAATGGGCTACGATCCGCTTTTCCGCACAATACGAATGTCGAATAGGCCGCAGTCAGCTCGAGCATGAGGCCTGCTGTCATAAAAAATGACTGACCGTTGGCGGTCAGGAAAAGCGTACCGGCCAGCACGGCGAACCAGATGCCGGCGGCAATGTTGTTGCGTGCCGTTTCGCCGATCCGCATCGTCATGCTGGTGGAAATCCGCATATCGCTCATCGCTATTCTCCGCGTCGGTTGGACGCACTCCTATAGGCGAGGAGGTATTGCGCGATCGGCACTTTGGGCGGGGTAATCTATGTCAGTTGAGTAAGCAGATTTTAACGCGCTGCAGAACCCCCTTAATATGCTTGGAATCCCGGCTGTTGCGGCTAAAATTGGCGCGCGGCGGACGCTTATTTCGCCGCGATGCATTTGGGGGCGCAGAGCGCTAGAGAAGGGGAATGAAATGAAGCCGGATGGTGGGTGCTTTCGATTTGCCGACACTTTTGCGTATCGGCGAGGGCTGCGTCCGCTGTCGGCGTTTTTAGCAGTCATCCTCCTGCTGCTGGCAGCTCCCGGCATCGCGCTGGCGCAGGGCCCATCTACGTCCAAGTCAACCGCTCACGTCTATCTGCTCAGGGGCGTGCTGAACATCTTCTCGCTGGGCATGGACCAGATCGCGTATAAGCTGCAGCAGCGGGGCATTGCGACCACCGTTACGAACTATCTCCTCTGGTCATCGGTGGCGGACGACGCTGCGGCCGCTTACAAGAGCGGAAAGGTGCGGACCATTATTTTGGTCGGGCACTCTTCTGGCGCGACGGTTCTGCCGGATATGGTCGAGCGCCTGACCAGGCGCGGCGCTCCGGTCAAGTTGGCCATTGGCCTCGATTCCGTGTTTCAGACGACGCTGACAGGCAAGGTTGGCCGCTATATCAATTTCTATATCGGCAATGGTGCGGGCACGCGCGTTGCGCGGGGCAAAAACCTGCAGGGGCAGCTGTCGAATGTCGACGTCGAGAATATACCCGGCGGCGTCGGTCACATAACGATCGACAAGAACGAGATCATACAGCAGAAAGTCATAAGCGCGATCCTCTCCTCGCTTTAGACAGTTGGCCTGACGCCGAAACTGCAGCTACCGGCGGGGCAGGAACGGTACAAGCATTGGAACCCGGCGGCGGTATGAATCGTACGCGCTCGGGTCGAGCTCTGCGGTGAGAAAGTTTTCTTCCGCGCGCGCCTTCACCGACAGGCCAAACGAAATCAGCACCGCGCCGAGAATTGCAGTCGCCGTCCCGACAGCCATACCGGTCGCCAGTATCGCGGCGATGAGCCCGGTATAAATCGGATGGCGCACGAACCCGTAGGGGCCGGTGTCGATGACCCGATGCCCCTCTTTTCGCGTGATCTCGTTCGACCAGAAACGCCCGAGATGAATTCGCGCCCACCAGGTGAACAAGAGCCCGGCCACGACGATAGCTGCCAGCACATAAATACCGCCATTGCCGAGCTTCCAGAGCGGGCGCTCGGCCAGGAGCTGCGCGGTCCATGGCGTGAGCAGGAGTCCGCCGATGATGACGGGAAGTCGATGAGCGCGTGCGCGCCAGGTCACGGGCCGCTTTGCGGTCCGGGCTGACCAGAACGATCCCGCAATCCAGCTGACGAGCCAGCCAATCCAGATGAGGGCAAGCAATTCGGTCGGCCAGGTGGCCAGCCACCCGCTCCAGGCCGAGGCAAACAGTTGACTGAGACTAAGCGGCATGCGTGTCGGCGAGGTAAGTTATGGTTTCGCGCAGAGCTGATTCAATGGGCCGCGGCGCGTAGCCCAGCTCGCGCTGTGCCCTTTCCGTCGAGAGGGCCGTGGATCGCAATGCGATACGGACGGCTTCTGCCGTAGCGGAAGGAGGAGTGCGTGTCACGTGATCGGCCATGAATTCCAGTATAGCAGCAGTTACCTCGGCGAGCCTCCCCGGAACGGGAACGCGCAGGCTGTCGCGGCCGCTGATCGCGGCCACGTATTGGAGAAGCTTTTTGAGCGGAATACTTTCGCCGCCGAGAATGTACCGCTGGCCGGCCTTTCCGCGTTCCATGGCAAGGATCAAGCCCGTTGCGACGTCGCGCACGTCGACGAGATTCACCACAAAATCGAGATAGAACTGGAATCGCTTGCCGAGAAAATGCCGGAGCATCGCCGTAGGAGGAGTAAGATTGTGGTCGTGAGGCCCGATCGGCATGGTCGGGCTGCCGATGACCACCGGAAACCCGGACGCGGCGGCATCCATCGCCAGTCTCTCGGCGAGCAATTTCGACCTTGTATATGGGCCGGGCATATCGTCCGCCGTCAGCAAGGTATCTTCCACACCGGCTTCTCCTGCGGGCAACGAACGAAACAGGATGGACTCGGTCGAGCAATGGAGCAATCGGGCAATACCCCGCTTGCGCGCGGCCGAAATGACGATTTCGGTGCCGCGGCAATTGACGGTATGAAAGTCGTCTTTATGCGCCACCCACATGCCGGGCAGGCCGGCAAGATGGTACACCTCGTCAACCCCATCAAGCGTCTGATCCACCAGTTCGCGGTCAAGCACCGAACCTTTGATGTACTGCGCATTTGCCACAGCGCGGCCGGGAGGGCGTAGATCGAGGACGCGGGTCTGCCGGCCGCTCGCGACGAGCGTCGCTACCAAGTGCTGGCCAATGAAGCCGCTGCCGCCCGTGACAAGAACGCAGGTCATCGATCTTGCTGCACGCCGCCCTGGCTTTGGTGCTGGTAGGTCGAGTTTGGTCCTTGTTGAATTATCGCCGCAAGATCGTGTCTAAATCCCAGTGAAATGAACAATTTTGCCATCACGAATACCGGGCCCAGGAGAAGGTGAGTAGGGTTGTCTATAAGGGCCGGCTGGCGGCGCTCGAACACCTGATGCCCGATAATCTGCAGCGCCACTCCGATCACTATCAACACAACCGTGATTGCCAAGACAACCGTGACGCTTGCGTGACTGGCGATCGTCGCTCCCGTAAAAAGCAGAAGCGCGGCCGCAGCGGCGATCGCCAGACCAATCGTGACGTCAAGCATGATCCAATAGATCAGGACGGGGAGGGCCAGGAGAACCCCCATATTGATTTGAAGGCCGAACACCGTGACGGGCAACAAGCTGAGTGGAAGAATCGCTCCCAGAAACAGGATCACGATGCCGAACACGTGCAGGGCACAGTTCACGGGGTTACGATGGTATTCCACGTAGTCCGTAAGCTGACGCCGAAGAAATGCACTCATTTGCGCGCGCTCCCCTAGACCGCGTGACAGCACCGAACAGAGGATGACATGAACCCCGCCGTCCGAACAATGCCGGACAGTAGTCCCTTGGTGTCGCGGTCTTGTGTCAGAAATGCGGAGTTTGGACCAACCGAACGCCGAATGGTGGGCGCTGTAGGGATTGAACCTACGACCTCTCCCGTGTGAAGGGAACGCTCTCCCGCTGAGCTAAGCGCCCGGCCATCGCGGACGCGCGATATAAGGAGCGGCTCCGAGCAGTGTCAAGCGAGGTCCACGTCAGTTGCGGGTCTTGTCGTCGGTTGCCTGCGCCAGCCGGGAGGCGTGGGTCTGCAGCGCACGAATGCGATCGGCAAGGTTGCCGTTGTTCGGCGGCGCCGCGAGGTCGGTTTGTGTGTCGCTCACGGGAACGCTGCTGATCCGCTCATGCGATGTTGCGGCCGCCAGAAGTGAATCGATCGGCGAGTTTGGGCCTTCCAGCGCCGAGGCAAGACGCGCGACCTCGGCGGCAACGTCATTAATGCGCTCGCGCAGCAATGCGTTCTCCACCCGCTCCGATGCCCAAGCTTCCTCGGTTTCGCGTTTCATGGCGGTGAGCTCGCGGGCGAAACGGTCCCGCTCTTCCTTGATGTGTGCGACCGTCGCCTGAAGCTGCGTGTTTTCGTTTCTCAGGCTCTGCGAGGCCGAACTCGCCCGCCCCTCCAGCTCGACAATGGTGGTGCGAAGCTCGCTTTCGACCTGGTGAGCTGCATCCATCTCTTGCCGCACGTGCTTGAGCTCGAATTCGCTCTGATTGAGCAGTCGCGACTGTTCGCCAAGGCGCGTCTCAAGCTCCTGCGCGCGCCGGCCGAGAATTTCGGCTTCCCTGTTCTGTGCTGCGAGGTGCTGCTCGAGTTCGGCGACACGGCGCCCCAGATTTTCAACCTTGCCGCGTTCATCCTGCAATTCCTGAGTGGCGGCCTTCAGCTCTATCCGTTCGGCATCACGGCGATCCTCGACCGCCCGCAATTCGGTACCGGCCCCGTCCAGGCGCTCTTTCAGAGCCTCGATCTGCGTCCTGAGCGCGACGATTTCGATTTTCTGCGAATCGGCGAGCGTCGATTGCTCGTCGAGGTTGCCCGTCATCTTGGCAAGATCGGCCTCCTTGTCGGACAGCGTCCGCTGGGCTTCATGCATTGCCGTGGTTTTGACCACGACTTCTTCCTCCGTGGCCCGCAACTGGTCGCGGAGTGCTTTGTCACGCGCCTCCAGAGCGAAAATCGCCGCGGTCTTCTCTCCAAGTTCGACCTTGAGACGATTGATCGCGTCGCCCTTCTTGCCGAGCTCGGCGAGCTGACTCGTGCTTTTGGTCTTGAGTTGCTCGACGCTCATCTCAAGTCGCCGCGTCGACATTGCGAATTCAGCGCGAAGCTGATCCTTGTCGGCCTGAATTTCAGCCATGGATAACGGCGTCGCCGCTTCCAGCCGCCGCATCGTCAGCCGGACCGCGCGATTGTGCACGAGTGGAACGACAACGAGTCCGATGAGCGCCGCGACGAGAAATCCGATCCCGAAATACATGATCGGCTCAATCATGGAACTTAGGCCTCCAACTTACGCGCGCATTGCCGCTCGGGCCGGACTGTCCGGTCGTTTTCGACATTAGCCTAACGCCGGCGCTGCGTCGCGGTTTTCGGCGTCTGCGTCAGCGAAATTAGTAAATGCGGGGAGTCAGAAGGGATTCCACGTCGCCTGGGGCGTAAACTTGAGATAACCGATATTGGCGCCAAGGCGCAGTCCAACGCCGGACCGGATTGGTACGACGATGATGTTGCCGGAAGCGAGCGCGGTCATGCCGAACCCGCCAATGAAATAGGCGGAACCGTCGATGCCGGCAAAGCGCTGATAGATGGCCTGGGTGGACGGCAGGTTATAGACGAGCATCATCGTGCGTGCGCCTTCGCCGCCATAATCGAAGCCGACCGACGGGCCTTCCCAGAACACGCGGCGGTCGCCGGCGTTTTTGGTGTAGAGCTTGCCGTCGCCGTAGCGCAGGCCAACGATAAAAGCACCGCTGCCTTCCTGGCCGAGAATGTAACCATTGGGTTGGCCCCAGCGGCTGAAGGCCGCTTCCACGACCTGGGCAAGACCGCGCGATACCGTTCCAAAAAACTTGTGGCCCTCGCGAACGATCTCGCCGGGAGTGAACGTGCCGCTCCGTTGTGCCGGAGGCGGGGGCGGTTGGTTCTGTGCAGCGGCAAAGTTGGGAGCAAGGGTGGCAAGGCAAAGCGCCAGGGCGGCGAGGCGCAGGGTTGCGCGCATCAAATGCTCCTCGGATGCTGGGGCCCCACGGCCCTGTTTAACCGGATGCTCATGTTGACCGCGGTAATAATGTGGCGGCGAAAGATTGTTCCCGAATCACCCGACCGTCACCGAGAACTATGACTGCAGCGCGGCAACAACGGAAGCGGCCATTCTTCATGAGCCTGGCGTTCTTTGTCGCCGTGACAGCGGGTATTTTTGCACCCCGGGCGATAAACGCGGCGACCGACAGCGAGTTAACGGTCAATCCGGATACCGGTTTGGCGATCAGCGGTTTCGATCCGGTGGCTTATTTCACGGATGGCAGGGCGCAGTTCGGGCGGCCGGAGTTTGAATTGAACAAGAACGGGACAGTCTGGCGGTTCAGCAACGAGGGCAACCGCGGGGCTTTTGAGCAGCATCCCGAAGTCTATAGGCCGCGGTTCGGCGGCTATGATCCCGTGGCGATCGGCCGTGACCGCTCAGTCCGCGGCCACCCGCTGTTCTGGGCCGTTGTCGGCCAGAGGCTCTACTTTTTCTACAGCGAGAAGACGCGACTGGCCTTCCTTGCCGATCCCGGCCGGATCATCGCTACGGCCGAGCGCAAATGGCCGGATGTTTCACGCACTGTCGGTGAGTGACGGTCAGGACCGGATCTTGACCGCGGCGGCTTTGGCGGAATCTCCCCAGGCGACGAAGGCCGGCACGCGAAAATTCCCGGCGGCGCGCCCGTAGGTCAAAGGGACGCCCAGCGGGGCTGTCACAATTCCGCCAGCCGCGACAACCAGTGCATGGCCGGCCGCCACATCCCATTCGCAGGTCGTGGCGAGGCGCGGGTATATGTCGGCACTTCCTTCCGCTATATGACAGAACTTGATTGCCGAACCGCAGGGCACGCGCGTTATCGGCCCAAGCGCGCTCACGAATTTGTCGGTGGCGGCATCCATATGGGAGCGGCTTACCGCTGCAACCGGGGCATCCGGCCATGGCCGCGTGCTGATCGGTTCTGCGCGATCAGTGCCGCCACCCGACAGGCGAAGACGCTCCGCCCCGTAACCGATGACGCCGCGCCAGAGTTTTCCCTGTTTGGGTGCAGCGATAATGCCGGCGACCGGCAAACCGCGCGTGACAATAGCGAGATTAACGGTGAACTCATCACGGCCGGCGAGGAACTCGCGCGTTCCATCCAGAGGATCGACGATGATGAAGCTGCCCGTAAGATCGACAGGCGCCGCGGTATCAGCCGACTCTTCAGCGACCACAGGCACGTCCGGCAAAATCCGGGCCAAGCCGCGCATGATGACCGCTTCCGATGCCTCATCGGCTGCGGTCACCGGCGACTGGTCCGGCTTCAGGCGTCGGACGACCGTGGCGGGCGATGCCGCCCCGATCTCGGCGCCCGCACGAGCGATGAGCGCGGTCAGATCGTCCATGCGCTGCCGTGCCTGCGCGGGCGAGATGTCGGATCCTGAATTCAAATACCGCGTCCTCTGGCCGTGCGGCAGTCCTTGGCGGTTATGCGGGTGCGGTGTATCACGCCAGCAACTCGGCGTGACCACTGATTCGCCTGTCGGCGCAGCGTGCATGCCCAGCGGAGACTAGTCCATGTCGGAATCGTCCATCGAAGCGCTCGATCTCGCTGCCTTGCTTTGCTCTCGTGTTTGCCACGACCTGATCAGTCCGGTCGGTGCCATTGTGAACGGGCTCGAAGTGCTTGAGGAAGAAAAGGATGAGGCGACCAAGGAATTTGCCCTTGATTTGATTAAAAGCAGTGCCGGCACGGCGTCAAAGAAATTGCAATTTTGTCGTATTGCCTTCGGCGCCGCCGGTTCGGCCGGCGCCCAGATCGATCTCGGCGATGCCGAGACGATCTCGCGCGGCTTCCTGGAGGACGAAAAGACAAAGCTTGCGTGGAACCTGCCGCGGGCGCTGTTACAGAAGAACCGGGTCAAGCTCCTGCTCAACATGCTTGCCATCGCAGGACAGGCCATCCCGCGCGGCGGCTCGCTGACCGTCGACCCAATCGGATCCGGCGAAACGATGGGGTTCAAAGTCACCGCCGCCGGAGTCAACGCCAAAGTTCCGCCCGCTGTGCCTTCGCTGCTCGGCGGTGAAGCCGCTGAGAGCCTCGACGCCCACCGCATTCAACCATTCTATGCGGGTCTTCTGGCCCGGGCTTGCGGTGTCAAAGCGGCGATTGCGATGGACGGCGAAAAGGTCGTCATCACCGCACATTGAGCGTCCGCCGCGAGCGGTTGCCGGCCGTTAACGAGCGGTTAACGAACGACCGGATGTCCCGGTCCCGCAACCAAAATTAAACGCTTCACCGACACACTGGCCGCGCTTCCGACGGAAAGCGGCGGACGGGCCAGGCCCGTCGATAAAGGCGTTTCTCATGGACGACCTGCTGCGGGAATTTGTCACCGAGACCAATGAAAGTCTCGACGTGGTTGACGTCGAGCTCGTGCGTTTCGAGCAGGATCCGAACAACGCGAAGATTCTCGATAACATCTTCCGGCTGGTCCATACCATCAAAGGGACTTGCGGGTTTCTCGGGCTGCCGCGCCTCGAAGCGCTCGCGCATGCAGCCGAAACTTTAATGGGCAAGTTTCGCGACGGGGCACCGGCCTCGAGTGAGGCGGTCACGCTCATTCTCGCAACCATCGACCGCATCAAGATCATTCTCGAGTCGCTCGAAAGCGACCAGCGTGAGCCCGAAGGCGTCGATGACGATCTCATCACCGGCCTCGAGGGCATGGTCGATCGTATCAGCGTCGGGGGTGCCAAGCCCGAAAGCGAGCATTCTGTCGGAACGCTGGTTCACCAGGTTCTCGAGCGTCCCTTGCGCGACGATGAAGATACGCTCGACGACCTTGAGCGTGCGTTTCGCGGCACCGCGATTGAAGCCGGACCCGCAAAGTCATCCAAGCCTGCGCCGGGCGCCGTCGAGGCTGCCGTCAAGGAAGACGAGACGGGCAAGTCGGCCAATCAGTCGATTCGCGTAACGGTCGACACGCTCGAGCAGTTGATGACCATGGTGTCCGAGTTGGTGCTCACCCGCAACCAGCTGCTCGAAATCGTGCGCCGTCACGAGGAATCGGAATTCAAGACGCCGCTGCAACGGCTGTCGAACGTCACCGCCGAGTTGCAGGAAGGTGTAATGAAGACCCGCATGCAGCCGATCGGCAATGCCTGGCAAAAGCTGCCGCGCATTGTGCGCGACCTTTCCAATGAGCTCGGGAAGAAAATTGACCTCGAGATGCAGGGCGCCGATACCGAGCTCGACCGTCAGGTTCTGGATATGATCAAGGATCCGCTCGCGCACATGGTGCGCAATTCGGCGGATCACGGCCTTGAAACGGCCGAAGAACGGCGTGCTATCGGCAAGCCCGAGCACGGATTGATCCGCCTCTCGGCGTATCATGAGGGCGGCTACATCATCATCCGCATCGCGGATGATGGGCGCGGGCTCGACACCGAGCGGATCAAGGCAAAAGCCATCGCGCAAGGCCTGGTCTCCGAGGCCCACGCGGAGAAATTGCCGGAGACCCAGATTCACAAGTTCATATTCGCGCCGGGTTTCTCCACCGCGGCGAAGATCACCAGTGTATCGGGCCGCGGTGTCGGCATGGATGTTGTCCGCAACAACATCGATCAGATCGGCGGAACGATCGACGTGAAGTCGGTTGCCGGCGCGGGGTTGAGCTTTACCATCAAGATACCGCTCACGCTGGCAATCGTGGCCGCGCTGATCGTCGAGGCGGGCGGACACCGGTTCGCGATCCCCCAGCTGTCTGTCGTCGAACTGGTGCGCTCACGCAGCGGCGGCGAACACCGCATCGAGAGCATCAAGAATACGCGTGTACTCCGGTTACGCGACAAGCTGCTGCCTCTCGTCAGCCTTCGACATTTGTTCGGCCTCGACAAGGACACCGGCGAGATCGATGGCGGGTTTATCGTCGTCACCCAGATCGGCAGCCAGACTTTCGGCATTGTCGTCGACGGCGTTTTCCACACCGAAGAAATCGTCGTCAAGCCGATGTCGAGCAAGCTGCGCCATATCTCGATGTTCTCCGGAAACACCATTCTTGGCGACGGCTCCGTGATCATGATCATCGATCCGAACGGCGTCGCGCAGGCGTTCGGCACGAACGTGACGTCTCAGCTCGCTGCTGTGGAGGCTTCCGAGACCAAACCTGCGCAGGCGGCCGGATCGAGTACGTCGCTGCTCGTATTCCGCGCGGGGTCGGTGCAGCCAAAGGCGGTTCCGCTTTCGCTCGTTACGCGGCTTGAAGAAATCGACGCCCAGAAAATCGAGCTGTCGAACGGCCGCCACATGGTCCAGTACCGTGGCCACCTGATGCCGCTCATCAGCATGAGCGAGCACGTGCGCGTAAAAGGGGAGGGCGCGCAGCCGCTCCTTGTATTTTCGGACGGCAGCAGGTCCATGGCGCTGGTCGTCGATGAAATCGTCGATATCGTCGAGGATACTCTCAACATCCAGGTTGCAAGCGAAAATCCCGGGGTGCTCGGTTCTGCCATCGTGCGCGGGCAAGCCACCGAAATCATCGACGTCGGGCATTTTCTGCCACTCGCGTTCGAAGACTGGTTCCGCCGCAAGGAACATCAGGTGCAGCATCGCCCGAGCACCGTGCTTCTCGTGGACGACTCTCCGTTCTTTCTGAACATGCTCACCCCCGTGCTGCAGGCGGCGGGGTATGTCGTGACGACGGCTGCGTCCGCACGGGACGCCCTCGCGATCCTGAGCGAAGGGCAGGCATTCGACGTGGCCATCACCGACATCGAGATGCCGGACATGGACGGGTTCCAGTTCGCCGACGCCGTGCGGGGCGATCCGCGCACCGGCAACTTGCCGATTATCGCGCTGTCGTCCGTGGTCTCGCCGGATGCAATTGAACGCGGACGCCGCGTCGGTTTCCACGATTATGTCGCGAAATTTGACCGCCAAGGGCTGATCGCAGCGCTCAAGGAGCAGACCGGCGTCGTCCAGGCCGCGTGACAAGACACAGCATGAACCAGAGAGCCGACCATAGTTTCAACGAGTATGTGACCGCGCTGATCGGCGGCCAGCTGTTCGGCCTGCCGATCCTGCGTGTACAAGATGTCTTTGCGCCGGAACGCCTTACGACCGTGCCGCTTTCGCCGCCGGAGGTAGCGGGCGTCCTCAACCTGCGCGGCCGCATCGTGACACTGATAGACATGCGATGCCGCCTCGGACTCGGCAGCCGCGAAAACGGCCAGCAGGCGATGGCAATCGGCGTCGAATTGCGCGGCGAATCCTACGGCCTGCTCATCGACAGCGTCGGCGAGGTGCTCAAACTGGACAATCAGTCGTGGGAACCAAATCCGAGCAACCTCGATGCACGGCTGGCAAGCGTATCAACCGGCATTTATCGGCTCGATAGCCAATTGCTTATGATTCTGGACGTCGACCGTGTGCTCGACATCACGGTGAAGGCGGCTGCAGCGTGATGCGGCCGAAATTGGAATGGGAATTGGTCGCGAACATGAAGAGGCTGTACGATGAAAACCTGTTTGGTTGTTGACGACTCGAGCGTCATTCGGAAGGTGGCGCGGCGAATCCTGGAGGGCCTCGATTTCCAGATTGTGGAGGCCGAGGACGGTGAGCAGGCCCTTGACGCATGCCGGAAACAGTTGCCGGAGGCGATCCTGCTCGACTGGAACATGCCGAAAATGGATGGCTATGAGTTCCTGCGGTCGTTGCGCCGTCTGCCCGGCGGCGACGGGCCGAAGGTCGTTTTCTGCACGACCGAAAACGACGTCGCACATATCGCGCGCGCTCTCCACGCGGGTGCGAACGAATACATCATGAAACCGTTCGACAAGGAAATCGTCGAAGCGAAATTCCAGGAAGTTGGACTGATCTGATCGCCACGTCCTTTCCGTTTGTCAGTAGTGATCGGTGAAGTCTGTGAAATGAATGTCGTTGTTGCGCCATCTGCCGCTGCCAGTATAAGCCGACGCATTCGCGTCATGCTCGTCGACGATGCCGTGGTCGTTCGCGGGCTATTCGCACGCTGGGTCGAAGCCGAGCCCGATCTCGAGGTGGTCGCCACCCTGAGAACGGGGCGTGATGCCGTCAATCAACTTGAGCGCGTCGACCCTGATGTGGTTGTGCTCGATGTTGACATGCCGGAGCTCGATGGCATCGCCGCACTTCCGCTGCTGCTCGAAAAAAAACGCGACCTCGTCGTGATAATGGCGTCCACGCTGACGCGGCGAAATGCCGAAATCAGCTTGCGGGCGCTGTCACTGGGCGCTGCAGATTACATTCCAAAACCGGGCAGCAACCGCGAAATAAGCGCATCGACCGCCTTCCGCCGCGACCTTATTGAGAAAATCCGACAGCTCGGGCTGCGCGCCAAGCGCCTGCGTCATGGCGCCAAGGCCCGCGTTTCACGTCCCTCCAAATCCGCGCCGTCAATTGTTCCGGCTATTGAAGAAGTTACGCCGTTTCGGCTGCGGCAGATGCCGCTGACGCCGCCACGCGTGCTTGTCATCGGAGCCTCGACCGGAGGGCCGCAGGCGCTCAATCGCCTCGTTGTCCAAATCGATGCCGTAATTCAGCGCGCGCCCGTCCTTGTTACGCAGCACATGCCGCCGACCTTCACCGCAGTGCTGGCGGAGCATCTTGCGCGCGTCTCCAAATTTCCTGTGCGGGAGGCAAGCGACGGTGAAGAAGTGAACGCCGGGGCCATCTATCTCGCCCCCGGGGGCAAGCACATGAAAGTTGAGCGGCGCGACGGCACGGCGGTCATTGCAATCGACGACGGCCCGATGGTGAATTTCTGCAAGCCCGCGGTCGACCCTTTGTTCGCGTCCGCCGCGCAGGTTTGGGGAGGCAAGGTTCTCGCTTTGGTGCTGACGGGAATGGGGTCGGACGGCCTCGCCGGGGCGAAAGAGGTCGTCGCGGCCGGTGGGCACGTGATCGCACAGGATGAAGAGACGAGCGTGGTCTGGGGCATGCCGGGCCAGGTGAGCAACGCCGGTCTGTGCTCGGCCGTACTTCCGCTGCCGGAGATCGGCGGCAGGATTACCCGCCTCTTTACAGGGGAGCGTCAGTGACGCCGCAGGGCTTCGATTATCTGCGCAAGCTGCTGCGCGAGCGCTCCGGCCTGGTGCTGGCCGCCGAGAAGCAGTACCTGGCGGAGAGCCGGCTCCTGCCGGTCGCGCGTCGCAACGGCATGAACACGATCAATGAGCTGATCGATCGCCTGAAAAACAAGGCACCGGTTTCGCTCACCACGCAAGTGGTGGAAGCGATGACCACGAACGAGACATTTTTCTTCCGAGACAAGCTGCCATTCGATCATTTCCGCGACACGATTATGCCAGCGCTGATTGCGGCACGCGCGCGCGAGAAACGCATCCGCATCTGGTGCACCGCGGCTTCCACCGGCCAGGAGCCGTACTCGCTTGCGATGGTGCTCAAGGGGCTGGGCGCGGCAATTTCTGGATACCGCATCGACATCTTGGCCACCGACCTGTCATCGGAGATCCTTGAAAAGGCGAAAGCCGGAATCTACACGCAGTTCGAAGTTCAGCGTGGGCTTCCGGTTCAGTTGCTGGTCAAATATTTCGACCAGGTTGGCGAAACCTGGCAGCTTGCTCCGGAATTGCGCAGCATGGTGCAATTCCGTCCCATCAATCTCCTGAACGACTTCTCGGCCCTGGGCACATTTGACGCGGTGTTCTGTCGGAACGTTCTGATCTACTTCGATCAGGATACCAAGACCGCCGCGCTTGACCGGATCGCGCGGCAGATGCCCGACGACGGTTACCTGGTGCTCGGCGCAGCCGAGACCGTCATCGGTCTCACCGGTTCATTCAAGCCACTTGCCGACAGGCGCGGGCTTTACGTTCCGACCAGCGCGATGAATAAGCCGGCCCACGGCGCGGACAATATCATTCGTCTTGCCGCAGCAAAGGCGTAGGGATGTCCGCGGATGCGGCGCGTAAAAGGTTAATATTGCTTGCCGGCCGGCGCCGGCGACTTGATCTCCGAACGAATCATGTAGATTAGAAGCGCCGGGCTGGCGCGCCGCTCTTGCCGGTGCGCGTGGGGTTACTGCTCCGCGATCACGGGCAATGCGGCCGGAAGGGGATGGTTGATCTTGGTCGACTATGTCGATCCGGTGCTGGTCGTTGACGACCTGAACACGATGACGCGCATCGTGGATGGCATGCTGCGCAAGTGCGGCTTCACCAATGTCGAGCAGTGTCATGACGGGCCAACCGCACTGCAAAAGCTGCGCCAAAAGCCTTTTCTGTTCCTGATGACGGACCGTGAAATGCCCGGCATGAATGGGCTTGAGCTCGTGCGTGAGATCCGCGCCGATCCGAAGATCCGCAACGTTCCGGTCGTCATCATGTCGGCCAGTTCGGAGGCGCAGCACGCCGAGGCGGCCATCGCCGCCGGCGCGAATTTTTTCATGACCAAGCCATTCAATTTGACCACGTTGAAGGACGTGATCACGCAGCTGATGCGGCCGCCGCAAGGTTGAACGGCGTTATTGCGCTTTTTTCCTTGGTCAATTTGCGCCCTCAGCCGGGATGTCGCCCGTTTGGATCGCTTTCCCGGCGCTTGCGCCGGATGCTATGGTGGACATTGAAAACAGTTGCGTTCCCCGGGGGAATTAATGCTGCAACAGAATTGGATGACGCGCCCGATGCGCACGCGCTTGCCCGGCGGACGGGCGCAAAAAGTAGCAAGCCGGCTCTTCTTTGCGCTGATCATCATCGCGCCTTTTGCGGGACTGGCGGCGGCCGCTGTGATCGAGGCGCCGAAGCCGCAGCCTGCGCAGAAGTTTCTTGGCGCGCAGACAAGCGGACCCAACTACACGGTCAAGCCGACCGTGCGCAGCGACGGCGTGATGCGCATCTTCGAGGTCGATACCTCGTATGGAAAATTCACCTTTGACGGCGTCGAGTTTACGAAACTGCGATTGCACGAGCTGAAAGCCACCGCCGCCATCGAAAAGATGTCGCAGTCGGAGGCATTTGGCCAGGCATTCGGCCGTGCTGCGCTCGGCCCTCTCAAGTTCGGCGCCGACCTCATCACTAAGCCCGCCGATACCGTCGAGCGCTCGCTAACCGGCATCGGCAACATGCTCGATCGCGTCGGCGCGGGGCTGTCAAACACGCGCGCGGACCGTGACAATGTGATGGAAAGCCTGCTTGGTGTCAGTGACACGCAGCGCCAGCTTGCCGTCGAACTCGACGTCGACCCCTATACCGATTTTCCGCCGCTGGCGGAAAGACTCAAGCAGATGGCCGGTACAATGGCGGGCGGCGGTCTGCCCGTGCGCGCCGGGCTGGCACTCGTTCCCGGCGGCGCCGGAATCGCCATTTCGTCGGTCACGAGCGTGGACACCGCCAAAGACAGCCTGCGCAGCAAGTCTGCCGCGCAGGTCATCGCCGAAGCCAAGTCGACCCTGGCGTCGCTCGGCATACCACAAGAGACCATCGACCGCCTGGTAGAAAACCGGAACTACACGCCCGCTGATCTGCTCATCATGGCGCGTGCGCTCAAGCGGCTCGGTGCCGAGAGTACGGTCATTTTCGTAGACAAGGCTGCGGGCGCGGGCTCGCGCAACGTCGCTTTCTATCATCGCCGTCGTGCCCAGATTCTCGCGGAGCGCAGCGGTGAACTCGGCGGTCTGGCGTCATTCGTCTCGGTCGGCGGCCAACCGATCAATGTTGCACGCAATGGCACGATCGTCGCGGCCTTCACGTTCGACGACATTGTCTGGACCGACATCCAGCAAAAGACGTTTGCGGCCGCGACCGCGCAAATCCGCCGAATCCGGCCGGGCTCCACACCGGTGCTGGCGGCAACCGGCACGATCACGCCGCTCGCCGCCACGGAAATCAGGAAACTCGGCTGGAAGATCGTCCAGCTCAAACCCGACCGGTAAACGAGGGGCGTGAGCTTGCGCAAAAAAACCCCGGCCAATGGCCGGGGCTGAAGTCTGGATAGGAGAGAGCCAGAAGGCTCAAACCACGCAAACGCCACGCGGGGGGAATTTCAATTTCGGCTACGCCGGAATTCTTTCGTCCGCGTCGGTCGGCTCGCGCAGCACGTAGCCGCGCCCCCAGACCGTCTCGATGTAGTTCTTGCCGCTCGAGGCATTGGCGAGCTTTTTGCGAAGCTTGCAGATGAACACGTCGATGATTTTGAGCTCCGGCTCGTCCATGCCGCCGTAGAGATGGTTGAGGAACATCTCCTTGGTGAGGGTCGTGCCTTTGCGCAAGGAGAGCAGTTCGAGCATCTGATATTCCTTGCCGGTCAGATGCACGCGCTGGCCGCCGACCTCCACCGTTTTGGTGTCGAGATTGACAACAAGATCGCCGGTGTTGATGACCGACTGGGCGTGGCCCTTCGAGCGGCGAACGATCGCGTGGATGCGCGCGATCAGTTCGTCCTTGTGGAACGGCTTGGTCATGTAGTCGTCGGCCCCGAAACCGAGACCTTTGACCTTGTCCTCGATGCCGGCGAGGCCGGAAAGGATGAGGATCGGCGTCTTGACCTTCGACACCCGCAGCGAGCGCAGAACCTCAAATCCCGACATATCGGGCAGGTTCAGATCGAGCAGTATGATGTCGTAGTCGTAGAGTTTGCCGAGATCGACGCCCTCTTCGCCGAGATCCGTCGTGTAGACGTTGAAACTCTCGGACTTGAGCATCAATTCGATGGATTGTGCGGTCGCGCTGTCATCTTCAATGAGTAGAACGCGCATTTAAGTCCCCTTCTCGCCGCAACCGGGCCCTGAGGTCACGCCGCAATCCCGCGGCGAGGCTGAAAAAAACGCGGTGGGACAAACCGAATCGACACTATCGAGGCATGGTTAACAAAACCTGATTCTTCCACG
>DASSRJ010000136.1:0-58009 GCA_035701845.1 Pseudolabrys sp.
GCAATTGAACGATTGCACTTTCGCAAGTAGGCTTGCCCCGAAGGAGCGCCCGCATGACCGCAGCACACGCCTATTTATTCTTCCGCTATGCCCGGTGGCTGCTCTGGATCGCCGCGATCGCCTACTCGATCGAGTATTTGCTTAACACCCGCAGCCATATGGATTCGTTCAACCATCTGCTGCGAACGACCGAATTCTGGATGTTCACGCTGCCGAACCTGGCGATGTTCGCGGGATTTTTCGAACTGATGATGCGCGACAAGGCCGGCCTGCCGCGGCCGAAGCTCGGTCAACTCGGCCTGCCGCGCTAAGTAATTTCTAGCGTCGGGCCCTCTCCGATCCGAAATCGATCCCGATCTGGGCGAGGAACGCTTTCGAGCGCGCGGTCTCGAGGTAGGCGATCTCGCTTTTCAATCTATCGATCTCGCGACGGGAAAATTCCGTGTCATCGACCGCACGTTGCGCGTCGCTTTCCAGTCTGTGCAAAAACTGCCGGAGGCGGATGAGATCCGCATCGGTGGGGGCTTTCAGCATGCCCGCGATGGTAGCCGGTCCATGCCGCGCGAAAAGCGGTTTTCCACTTACAAATAAAACTGTTCACGCGTTTTTTTACGCGTCAATCCGGCGTATGTAGCGGCACGCCGAGCCGCGCGCGCCGGCGCAGCCAGGTGGTAGCACGATACTTTGGATCGAGCGTGATGGCCTGCATTCCGTCCAGCACCGCGAGCACGCGTCCCGGACCAAGCGCATTTCCAAGCGCGAGCGGCCCTTTCGGGTAGTTGAGGCCGAGCTCGACGGCCGTGTCGATGTCGGCCGGCGCGGCGATGCGCAGTTCGGCGATACGGGTGCCAATATTGACGATCATCGCGAGCAGCCGCTGCACCACGAACCCCGCGCTGTCATTGATCACCGTGACGGGTACTTTTTCCGCCGACAGCGCCGCCACTGCGGCGCCGAGGACGTCCGGATCGGTGAGCGGGGTTTTCATCAGCGTGCGGCGCCCGGAAAAATGCCCGAACATATCGACGGCAACGGTCCGCGCGGGATCGAGATGCAGCCGCACCGCCGCATTCGATGCGTCCTCGCCGAGCGGCGTGACGAAACAGGGAATCCCCGTTGCGGGGGTGCCGCCGAACTGGACCTTGACGCCGGCGCCTTTCAGCCATTCGGCCAGCTCGGCCCCGCCGTCCTCATTCGCGACCCAGGCCGCAGCGGGCTTTGACCCCGGCGGGACCGGCACGGTCGGTTTGTCCTCGAGCGGCGCACCATCGTAACTGTAGAAGCCGTGCTTCGACTTCCGGCCGAGAAGGCCGCCCGCAACGCGTACCGCCATCTGCGCCGACGGCTGGTACATCGGCTCATCGAAAAACTGTTCGAAGATGCTCACCATGACCGCGTGCGTGACATCGCCGCCGACAAGATCGAGCAGCTCGAACGGGCCCATCCGGAACCCGGCCGCCTCTTTCATCAGGGCGTCGACTTCCTGCGGGCTCGCAATTCCCTGCGCGACGATGCGCAACGCTTCGGGACCATAGGCGCGGCCCGCATGATTGACCACGAAGCCGGGCGAGTCAGCGGCGACGATCGGGTGCTTGCCGATCCGCCGCGCGAATTCGGCCAGCGCCTGCACGACGGCGGGATCGGTGCGCAGGCCGCCGATGACCTCGACCAGCTTCATCAGTGGCGGCGGATTGAAAAAGTGCAGGCCGGCAACGCGGTGCGGGCGCGTACATCCGGCGGCAACTTCCGTGACTGACAGTGAAGACGTGTTTGTTGCGAGCACAGCATCGGAAGTCACGCGCTGCTCGAGCTCGCGAAACAGAGAGCGCTTGGCCGCAAGATCCTCGACGATGGCCTCGATCACAATCCCAGCGCTTGCGCACTCGTCGAAGGCACTGATCGGTTTCAGGCGGCCAAGCACATCCGTCTTTGTCCCGGCGGTCATGCGCCCTTTCGACACCAGCCCTTCGAGGCCCTTGTCGATCGCGGCGATGGCCTGCTTCACCGCGCCGTCGTTTGAATCAAACAGCAAGGTCGTGAGACCGGCCTGCGCACATAATTGAGCGATGCCGCGGCCCATAGTGCCGGTGCCGAACACCGCGGCGACAAGATCGGGCCGGGAGAGGTCTAACGCCACGCGCTACTGCCCTTCGAACCTGGGTTTTCTTTTTTCCATGAAAGCGCGCATGCCTTCTTTCTGATCGCGCGTGGCAAATTGCAGCTGGAACGCCTTGCGCTCCAGCATCAGCGCCGTATCGAGCGGCGCGTTGAGGCCGGCGTTGATGATTTCCTTGATCTGCATGATCGACACCGCAGGCATTGCGGCAATTTCCCGGGCGATTTCGAGCGCTCGCGGCAACGCCTGACCTGCCGGCGCGACCTCGCTGACGACACCCATGCCCAGCGCCTCCGCGGCGCCGAACATTTTGCCTGTCATTATCAGCAACATGGCGCGGTGACGTCCCACGAGCCGCGCCAATTTCTGTGTGCCGCCGCCGCCCGGCAAAATGCCCACTTTCACTTCAGGCAGCCCGAGCTTTGCGCCCTCGCCTGCAACGATAATGTCTGCGCACAGCGCAAGCTCGAGGCCGCCGCCCAGCGCAAAGCCTTCCACGGCAGCGAGAACCGGCTTTGGGCAATCCATGATCGCGCGCCAGTATTTCTGAACATTACGCGACATCACTTCGATCGGGCCGGCTTCTGCCATTTCACCAATGTCGGCCCCGGCCGCAAAGGCGGCATCCGACCCCGTGATGATCACACAATGCACGGCATTATCGGCCCCGCAGCGGATCACTTCGTCGGCAAGCCGCGTACGCACGTCCAGATTGAGCGCATTGCGTACCTGCGGGCGATTGATCTTCAGAACGACAATGTCGCTGGACGGATGTTCAACGATGAGGGAATCCGGCGTGGCCATGGCAATTTGTCCAGAGGAAATGACGTCGGGGCCTTACCTAGCAGATGGCGGGCCAGGAAGGCTATTTACGACAAGGCTACTTACGGCCTGGATTGATCACGGCCAGCGCGTCGATGACCCCGGCCCCAACCTCGTTGCGCTTGCCGGGAATGCGGTTCGCGGATCGGATGAGACTGGCGCGTACCTGGGCCGGCGTGAGGTTCGGTTTCGATGCCAGCAGAAGCGCCGCGACCCCGCTCGCATGCGCAGCCGCGATCGAGGTGCCCGACGTCACCTGGTACTTGCCGTCCGGCGCAACAGCGAGAATCTCGACGCCGGGCGCCGCCACCGCGACCTGCGGCCCGCGGTTCGCCTGCGGCATCAGCCTGTCGTCGACGTCCGTCGCCGTCACGCCGATAACGCCCGCATCGGCGGCCGGATAGAGCGGCGGGGACCGCGGACCGGCATTGCCGACGGCGGCAATCAGCACGATGCCGCGCGCATTGGCCTTGGCAAGCATCTCACGCAACAGGTCGTCGGGAGGGCCCGCAAAGCTCATGTTGATGATCCGCGCGTTCCTGCTGGCAGCCCAGTCGACACTCTTGAGAATGTTGAACGTCGTGCTTTCCGCGCTTTCTCCCGACCCTGAAAAGGCACGCACCGCGAGCAGCTTCACTTTCGGCGCAACGCCGACCAGTTTGCTCCGCGCGGCGATTGCTCCAGCCATGGCAGTGCCATGCGAATGAGCGACGGCCGGCGTGCCGACGACATCGTGTTCATCGGCAACAACGCCAGCAAGGTCGGGGTGTCGCGTGTCGATTTTTGAGTCGATCACTGCGACCAGCACATCGTCGCCGCTGGTAATCCGATGCGCTTCCAGGAGGTGCAGTTTGTTCACCACATATTGCGCGGAGCCCGCGGCCGCCGGCGGCGCCTGAACGGCCGGTGCCTGTGTCTGCGCGCCGACATAGACCATGTTGGCCCAGCCGCCCGACACGCCGGGATAGTTGCGGGCGATCGACCGCAGTGTCGATCGCACCGAGCCGGGGCCATCAATGCGAAGGCGGGTGATCTCGCGCCCGGTCAGTTCGAATCTCTGCGTCTCCAGCTCCGTCAATTGCAGCGTGGTGAGGAGCGAATTGCGCATCCGCGCGGTCGCGCCGGGCCCGAATTCGAGCAGAATCTCGTTCGCGACAAACCGCGTCTCGCCCTGCGGCGGTATCCTGAAATTTCGTCCGCGGCCCGTGCGCTGTTGCCGCGGCGGCGGCCTTGAAGTCTGGGTCTGGGTCTGGGTCTGGGTCTGGATTGTGATTGTGGGCGGCACAAGGGCATCCGCCAGCAGCCAGCCGAGCGGCCCGAGGAAGCATCCCAGCGTCGAGCGGTAGGCCTCGTTGAGCGTGAGTTCGCGCCCGAGTATCACCGTGGCGATCATCGGCGACACGGCCGCGCACCCGACCGAGCCTATGACATACCAGCCGAGCGGCGTGATCGGCGTCCCGCGGTCGATGATCGTCGGCGGCGGCGGAATGTTGGGGACCGTCGATTGCCCGTACGCAGGCGCCAGCACACCGGCGACGGCCGCAATCGCAAGCAACACGGCCCCTGCGCGCTTCCCCATACACCCCCTCCGAACGGCCGAGCCATTCTACACAGCCATTGGTCGTCCACCATGGCCGTCCGGTTCAAGAGCTGACGTGGGAAATTGGCTTAGTGTGGTCTTGTCACCACATCGTCGATCAGCTTGCGGCACTCGACGAGGTCATGCAGGACGGCACGTAATTTGCGCAATTCCTCGCCGCCCAGTCCGCCCGTCACGGCCGGCGAAGGTTGACGCGATACAGTCTCCTGCAGTTGCTGGACCGACTGCTCGATGGAGCCGCCGCCGTGAAGCGCACGGTCAGCGGGCTCGACACGCGGCATGGGTGGGCCCGTCATCGGCGGGTCGACGCGCGCCGCGGCGTCGTCCTGCCTGTCGCCCAGATCGCGGCCGATCAGCGAGGAAAGCCGCCCACGAATTCCGCTCTCCTCCTCGAGGAGGGTTTCGACCGTTTCGCTCTCTTCGGCGTCTTGTTCGTCGCTCTCTACGACTCCATGGGGCGGCTGCGGCGCGCCCTCCTCCCACACGGCCTGCACGAACTTTGCGCCTTGCTCGCGCAGAATTCGTTGCACGCCGCGGATGGTATAGCCCTCGCCGTAAAGCAAGTGGCGGATCCCGCGCAGCAGGTCAATGTCGTCGGGCCGGTAGTAGCGGCGTCCTCCGCCGCGCTTCATCGGCCTGATTTCGTGGAAGCGGCTCTCCCAGAAACGCAGTACATGCTGCGGCAGTTCAAGATCGTCCGCCACTTCACTGATGGTGCGAAAAGCGTCCGGCGCCTTGTTGTCCAAAGCGACCTCACTCCTGGTTGTTTATCGAACGCGGTTCTACGCGACTATGCCGCCAACTCAGCCTGGTTCCGCGGCGCCGTTGTTAATGCGCTGCTTGAGAATCGCGGACGGCTTGAACACCATAACGCGTCGTGGCGAGATTGGTACTTCTTTCCCCGTTTTGGGGTTCCGGCCGATACGTTGGCCCTTTTTTCGCACAACAAAAGAGCCAAACGACGACAATTTCACGGTTTCGCCACGCTCCAGGCAGTCGGTGATCTCCTTGAGCACCAACTCAACCAAAGCAGCCGATTCCGTGCGTGAAAGACCGACTTTTTGATAGACCGCCTCACACAAGTCGGCCCGCGTCACAGTTTTTCCGGTCATCGCCTGCCCTAGCCCCCGGCGAAGGTATCCCGCTGAATTATCGAAGATATTAGCATGAACGGGAGGGGTCAACGGGGCCGTTAACGAATTTGAGGGGAGCGGCCAGGGCCTTCGCCCCGCTCACCAGCGCAGCAGCGCCGACCCCCAGGTGAATCCGCCACCCATGGCTTCCAGCAAGATCAGGTTCCCGCGCTTGATGCGGCGATCGGAGACCGCATCGAACAGCGCCAATGGGATCGATGCCGCCGAGGTATTGCCGTGACGGTCAACCGTAATCACCACTTTTTCCGGCGCTATGCCGAGTTTGTGGGCAGATCCGTCAATAATGCGCTTATTGGCCTGGTGCGGGACGAACCAGTCGATGTCATCTGCGCTATAGCCTGTCGCCCTGAATGCGTCCTCGATGACATCGGTGATCATGGCCACGGCGTGCTTGAAAACTTCGCGTCCTTCCATGCGCAGGTGGCCCACCGACTGGGTCGACGACGGTCCGCCGTCGACATAAAGCTTGGCCCTGTGCCGTCCGTCGGCACGCAAATGGGTCGTCAGAATGCCGCGGTCCTCGCGCGTCCCCGGCTGGGATTGCGCTTCGAGCACGAGGGCGCCGGCGCCATCCCCGAACAGGACGCAGGTCGTGCGATCGCTCCAGTCCAGAATACGCGAAAACGTCTCGGCCCCGATGACCAGAGCCCGCTTGTAGGTGCCGTTGCGCAGCAACGCGTCCGTCACCTGCAACGCATAGACGAAGCCCGAGCAGACTGCCTGCAGATCGAAGGCCGCACCGTGCGTGATCCCCAGTCCTGCCTGCACCGACACCGCGGTGGCCGGAAAGGTCTGGTCGGGTGTCGACGTCGCGAGCACGATCAGGTCGATAGAGCTTGCTTCGACATGAGCATTCGCGAGCGCAGCCCGCGCCGCATTGAGCGCGAGGTCGGACGTCATCTCCCCCGGTGCCGCGATGTGGCGCTCGCGAATCCCCGTGCGCTGGACGATCCACTCGTCGGTGGTCTCGACGGAGCGCGCGAGCTCGGCATTGCTGACGATCCGCGCCGGCAGATAGATGCCGCAGCCGAGAGCAACCGAACGCAAAACTGTCACGAGCCTGCTCCGCCGGCGAGTCGCGCCGTCGTTCCTGCCTGCAGGTCGCGAGCCATCGATTGCCCGATCTTTTCGAGCAATTCGTAACGCACCATGTCGTAACCCATGTCGATGGCTGACGCGGTGCCTTCGGCATCCGCGCCCCCGTGGCTCTTGATCACGACACCGTTGAGACCCAGAAATACCCCGCCATTCGATTTGCGCGGATCCATTTTGTCACGCAGGGTGCGGAAAGCCTGCCGGGCAAGCAGATAACCAAGGCGTGCCGCCCAGGTGCGATTCATCGCCGCGCGCAGATATGACGCAAGCTGATGCGCCGTCCCCTCGGCGGTCTTCAGGGCGATGTTGCCGGCAAACCCTTCCGTGACCACGACGTCAACCGCGCCTTTGCCGATGTCATCACCCTCGACAAAGCCGTGATAGTCAAAGTGCGGAAACTGGCTTTCGCGCAGAATGCGCCCCGCCTCGCGCACCTGCTCGAGTCCCTTGACTTCCTCGACCCCGATATTGAGCAGACCAACGGTCGGCCGCTCAATGTCGAACAGCACCCGCGCCATCGCGCTGCCCATAGCGGCAAGATTGACGAGGTGCGCCTCATCGGCGCCGATCGAAGCACCGACATCGAGCACCACGGATTCGCCCTTGAGAGTCGGCCAAAGCGCTGCGATGGCCGGGCGCTCAATTCCTTCGATCATCTTGAGATTGAAACGCGACATCGCCATCAAGGCGCCGGTATTGCCGGCAGAGACGGCAACGTCGGCGTCCCTTTTTTTGACCGCGTCAATCGCAAGCCACATCGACGATTTCCAGCGGCCGTAGCGCAACGCCTGGCTCGGCTTGTCGTCCATCCGGATTGCAACTTCGGTATGCACGACCTTCGAATGCGCCTTCAGACGCGGCAATCGATCGAGAACCGGCTGGATCGCGGCGCT
Organism: Pseudolabrys sp.; assembly: GCA_035701845.1. Classification (GTDB taxonomy): domain Bacteria; phylum Pseudomonadota; class Alphaproteobacteria; order Rhizobiales; family Xanthobacteraceae; genus Pseudolabrys. Next base: position 7,681 of record DASSRJ010000136.1, read on the forward strand.
GTTGCCGAACAGAAGAAATTCGATGTCGGGATGGCGCGTAAGCGAAATGTCGGCGCCCGGCAAAATCACGGGCGCGCCGTGATCGCCGCCCATGGCATCGAGCGCGATACGAACCCTATCCGGCATGGATCGCTCTTGACGGCGTCACCTGCGGCGCCGGCCGCACGCGCATGTGAAGCCGGTGCACGGGCAGGACCATAGCCGCCCGTTCATCCCACACAATCCGATTATGCGCCACGCCCATCCCCCTTCCCGCTTCCTCGAAGATTATCCGCCAAGCCGCTTTTTCAGCGCTTGCAGGGCGGCAAACGGCTTCGCGCTGTCATCGGCGGTCTTAATCGCAGCAAATTCGGCTCCCGCCTTGCGAGGATAAGGATCGATCCCGAGTAACAAAAATTCCGTCGCTATCGCACCAAGATCGAGCTTGCCATCGATCAGCGGCTCGGGCGGTTCTTCGCCATCAATCTTATGGCCCGCCTCATCAACCTGCGAAGCGGCGCCGGCCGGCGCGAAATTGAGGTCGACCGGCTCATCGAGATCGCTTACGAGCGGATCGAGCGTCACCACGCACGTCTGTTCGACCCGGGCCTTCACTTGCCCCGTCACGTGCACGCCGCGGCCCCGGCGTGTGAGATCAAAAGCCGCCGAGAGATGCGGCAGATCGCGCAGGTTCGCGAGCCTGGCGAGCTGGCCACGAACCTCGGCTGGAGCCTCCGCTTCAATGTGGAGTCCGGTTTCCGGGATGTCGTCCACGGCCACCAGCACATTCCACGGATTTTGGGCGTTTTCCATCGGCAATCAGTCTTTTGTACCGGAAGCCTCATGCTCAACAGGAACGGTAGCAGCGGGATTCGGCATTGTAAGCTTGCCGGCAAGAAGTTGTGAGGCTGGCTGCGCCCGCAAATCAGCTACCGTTTCCCTCATATAGGCCGCAAGACGGGCAGCAGCAGCCCGGTTGGCCGCTTCCTGGCCGTAGATATTCCGCTCCAGGGCTTCCGTGAGCGCCCCGTCGCCATTATGCGTCAGGCCTGCCCTGTATGCCTGCGCACGCCCATAAAACGCCTCCCCGACGTGCTGCATGTGTTTTGGCACCGAAAGATCGCCGATCCCCATTTCGCGCAGATTGCGGTCCATGTCCGTACAGAAATGATCGAACAGCGACTGCCCGAGTTCCCGCAATTGTGGCTCGTCCGCCAGTCGATCGAGAACCAGGGCGAGATGCAAAACCAGCAGGTCAAAACGCCCATTTACCGTGTCCGGCACCCCATATTCACGGTAAAAGCAGGGCAATCGCGCCTGCGCCACGATCGTGCCATACAGGGCAGAAATGGTGTCCGACCGCTCGCGGCGGCGAAACAGGGGAAATTTCATCGGATCTGTTCAGGGGTTGCCGCTGCTCGCGTTACGTCAACGCCTACGGCAGTGCAGGATGTGAGCGGGACTGATTGGGGTCGAGAGCCGTGCGTACCATGAAAAGTGTCCATCTGGCCCTCGCGCTTGCAAGCGCCTTGATACTCTCTGCCTGCGGCCGTACCGGTGAAACGCTGCAGCGCGGCTACGTCCTGCCGGAAGGCGCCCTCGAGCAAATTCCTGTCGGCGCAACGCAGGAGCAGGTTCTCATCGTGCTTGGTACACCATCCACGGTGGCAACCGTTAGCGGCGATGCCTTCTACTACATTTCGCAAAAGGCCGAGCGCTCCGCCGCGTTCATGCCATACGAGGTTTCCGACCAACGTGTCATCGCAGTTTATTTCGACAAGGAGCGCCGGGTCACCAGGCTGGCCAATTACGGGGTCAAGGATGGAAAGATCTTCGATTTCTATTCTCAGACGACCCCGACCGGCGGCCAGGAGCTGAGTTATCTCCGCAATATTTTCAAGAACGTCGGCTTCCATCTTTAAGCCCGACAAAAAAGGGCCCGCGCAGCACGCGGGCCCTTTGGTTTTTCGCGCACGATCAGTGGGCGAGAACCGCCAGCAGCAGCAGCGCCACGATGTTCGTAATCTTGATCATCGGGTTCACCGCCGGTCCCGCCGTATCCTTGTAAGGGTCGCCGACAGTGTCGCCGGTGACAGCAGCCTTGTGAGCTTCGGACCCTTTGCCGCCGTAGTGACCATCCTCGATGTACTTCGTGGCGTTGTCCCAGGCGCCGCCACCCGACGTCATCGAGATGGCGACGAACAGACCGGTGACAATGACGCCGAGCAGCATCGCGCCGACCGCTGAAAATGCCGCCGACTTGCCCGCCGGTCCGCCGCCGGCAATGAAGTAAATGGCAAAATAGCAGACGATCGGCGACAGCACCGGCAACAGCGAGGGCACGATCATTTCCTTGATCGCTGCCTTGGTGAGCATGTCGACAGCGCGGCCGTAATCCGGCTTATCTTTGCCCTTCATGATGCCCGGCTTGTGTCGGAATTGCCGCCGCACTTCTTCGACGATCGCGCCGGCCGCGCGGCCGACCGCCGTCATGCCGAGCGCGCCGAACAGATATGGCAGCAATCCGCCGAACAGCAGCCCGACGACGACGTAAGGATTGGTCAGCGAGAAGTCGAGCTGGATGCCCTGGAAGTACGGGTGCTGCGCTGCAGTCCTGGTGAAGAACTGCAGGTCCTGGTTATAGGCGGCAAACAAAACCAGGGCGCCGAGACCGGCCGAGCCGATGGCGTATCCCTTGGTGATCGCCTTCGTCGTGTTGCCGACCGCATCGAGCGCGTCGGTTGACTTACGCACGTTCTTCGGCAGGCCCGCCATTTCCGCAATGCCGCCGGCATTGTCCGTGACCGGGCCAAACGCATCGAGCGCGACCACCATGCCTGCAAGCGCAAGCATCGAGGTCACCGCGATGGCGATGCCGAAAAGTCCGGCCTGCGCATAGGCAACAAGGATGCCGGCAATGATCACCAGCGCGGGCAGCGCGGTTGCTTCGAGTGACACCGCGAGGCCCTGAATGATGTTGGTGCCGTGCCCAGTGACCGAGGCCGAAGCGATTGACCGCACCGGCCGGAAATTGGTGCCGGTGTAGTACTCGGTGATCCAGATAATCAGGCCGGTGACGACAAGGCCGACGACCGCGCAGACATACAGCGCCTGTCCGGTGAAGTTGACGCCCGCGATACGGCCGAAGCCAATCAGCGAGTCAGTGACGAACCAGATCGCGGCCAGCGAGAGCAGCGCCGAGGCGATAAAGCCCTTGTAGAGCGCGCCCATGATCGACCGGTTGCGGCCGAGCCGCACGAAGAACGTGCCGATAATCGAGGTGATAATGCACGCACCGCCAATGGCGAGCGGATAGGTCATCATGGTCATGAGCGCAGGCGTTCCGGCAAAAAAGATCGAAGCCAGCACCATCGTGGCAACGGTCGTCACCGCGTAGGTTTCGAACAGATCCGCAGCCATGCCGGCGCAGTCGCCGACATTGTCGCCGACATTGTCGGCAATGGTCGCCGGGTTGCGCGGGTCGTCTTCGGGAATGCCGGCTTCCACCTTGCCGACGAGGTCACCGCCGACATCCGCGCCCTTGGTAAAGATGCCGCCGCCAAGACGGGCGAAGATCGAAATCAGCGATGCACCGAACCCGAGCGCGACGAGTGCGTCGATGACCGTCCGGTCATTGGGTGCCTTGTGCATGGTGCCGGTCAGAAAGCCGAAATAAAGCGTCACGCCGAGCAGCGCGAGACCTGCGACCAGCAGTCCGGTGATGGCGCCCGACTTGAAGGCGAGCTCGAGCCCGCCCGCCAGTGACTTCGTGGCGGCCTGCGCCACCCGCACGTTGGCCCGCACCGACACATTCATACCGATGAAGCCGGTTGCGCCCGACAGCACGGCACCGATCGCAAAACCGACCGCAACCAGCCAGCCAAGCGTGAACCCTAGAATTACGAAGATCACCACCCCGACGATGCTGATGGTGAGGTATTGGCGTTTCAGATAAGCCTGCGCGCCCTCGCGTACGGCCTCTGAAATTTCCTGCATTCTCTTGCTGCCGGGATCGGCGCTCAGCACCGACTGCGTCGCCCAGATTCCGTAGACGATCGCGAGCACCCCACAGCCGACGATCAACCACAAAGTAGTCATGGTGGCCATTTTCCTCGATTTTGATTGGTGCTGGCGGAACGAACGCTCCCGCCGGCGCCAGGAGCGTCGAGGATGGCCGCTTGTAAGGGCGCTTCACCCCGACCGGTAAGCGCGCGGATATAGCCAAAAAGCCATGCAATGCGCAACGCGGAATTTGGGTGTGCCCCTATCTCCGCTGAGCCCCCGGTTTCACGGTGGGGCCGCCAGCCCAAACGACGGGCTAAACCGTAGCGGATCGCGGACGCATCGCGAGCCAGACCAAAAGCGCACAGGTCACGAAGATCGTCGGGAAAATCACTTCGTTGATCGTCGCCCAGCCGAATTTGTCCAGCAATTGCCCGGACGAAAAGGAACTCAGCGCCATGCTGCCGAAAATCAGGAAATCATTGAAGGCCTGAACCTTGTTGCGCTCATGCGGGCGATGGCACTGCGTCACCATCGTGGTGGCGCCGATAAAGGACAGGTTCCAGCCGACGCCCAGCAATACCAGCGCAGTCCAGAAGTGCGCCACCGAGAGGCCCGAAATACCCACGACAGCGGTCGCGGCAATCAGCAGAAGACCGATGCCCGTGATGCGCTCGACCCCGAAACGTGCGATCAGCGCGCCGGTCACAAAGCTCGGAGCGTACATCGCAAGCACATGCCACTGGATTCCCAGCGCGGCATCGGTCACCGAATGGCCGCAGCCGACCATCGCCAGCGGGGCCGACGTCATCACCATGTTCATCATGGCGTAGCTTGCGATCCCGCACGCGACCGCGACGATGAAACGCGAGTTTTGCACGATCTCGCCCAGCGGCCGCACGCTGCCGTGGCGAGGAGTGGCAAGCGGCGGCACTTTCACAAATTGAAGCACGCAGGCCGCCGCCACCGCACAGACCGATTGGCCGAGATAGCTGGCCGCAAAAAGATGCGGCGTCAGCAGATCTTTGGTGAAAATCACGAGCTGCGGGCCAAGCACAGCAGCAAAAACGCCGCCGGCGAGCACCCATGACACGACCTTCGGCCGATAGGCATCGCTCGCCGTGTCGGCAGCCGCAAACCGGTAGGACTGATGCGCGGCTGCATAGAGACCTCCGCAAAACGTGCCGAAGAGCAGCAGCCAGAAACTGCCGTTCATCACAGCGGAATAGGAGATCAGGCCGGAGAGGATGCCGAAAGCCGACCCGCACTGAAGAGCAAAACGGCGGCCGAATTTGCGCGCCAGCACGCCAAGGGGCAACGTGCCGAGCCACATGCCAAACACCATCGCCGTCACCGGCAAGGTCGCCAGGCCTTTATCGGGCGCCAGGACAGCCCCAACGATACTCGCGGTGCTCACAATGACGGTGTTGTTGCCGCCGGCGAGTGCCTGTGCGGCCGACAACACCACGGCATTCCGCCGCGCCAGATTGTCGTCTGGCACGATGTGCTCGAGCGGCTCGGCGGCGGCTGACATGGCTGTTCCCGGGCAAAAAAGCCGCTCTTTTTATCGGCGGTGGCAGTGAATCGCCACTGCCGCTACCGCAGATCAGGGATGATTTTTATTGAAATCGTGATTTCGGGCGCTGATGCATTCAGGGATCGGGCTTAGCTCTTGCGCACCGCTTTCACAGCCCGTTTGACGGGGAATTCGAAAGCGCCAGGGTGCCGGATGCTTGCTTCCCGCGCCTGCGCAATCGACCGCGCGCCGATCTGGCCGAGCGATGCGCGCAACTCGTCGATATAAAGGTCAATCAGATAGTCCGGCCCATCGTCGCCAAGCGCAGCGACAGCCCAGAGGAAGGACTTGCCGGCAAAGGCAGCATGCGCTCCCAGCGCGAGCGCCCGCATCACGTCCTGGCCGCTGCGGATGCCGCTGTCGAGGAGAATGGTCGCCCTTTTGCCGACCGCCGCAACGATGGCCGGGAGCACGTCGATCGACGTGGCAAGCGCTTCGATCTGCCGGCCGCCATGGTTCGACACCCAAATGCCGTCAACACCAAGGTCGACAGCGATTTCGGCATCCTCGGGATGCAGCACGCCCTTGATGGCCATCGGGCCTTTCCACGCATCGCGATATCGCTTGACCTCTTCCCATGAAAACGCACCGCCCATGTGGGCGCGCGCATACGCAATGATCTCGTTCGTGCCGGCACCGGGTCGAGCATAGTCGCTGATGGTTGCAAACCGGGGATAGCCGTTGCGCAGCAAAGCGAGCAGCCAGCGCGGCCGCACCAGCATCTCGTAGATCATCCGGGCGTTGGGACGAAACTCGTGGGCAAGACCGGCATAGGTTTCGCGCGAACGCGTCGTCCGAACTGGAACGTCGAGGGTCAAAACAAGGACCTTGGCGTCGACCGCCTGTGCACGCCGCACAAGATCGAAGCCGATTTTGTGATCGTCGTGCCAGAACCTGTAAAGCTGCAGCCAGAACACGTCCGGCGCCGCCTCCGCGGCTTGCTCGATCGTGGCGCCGCCAGCGACGCTCAAAGTATAGGGCACCCGGACGCGCTGGGCGGCCTTCGCCATCAGAAGATCGGCGCCGGGCCAGACAAGCGAGGGGCCGCCCATCGGCGCCATGCCGATCGGGGCGCTGTAGCTGCGTCCAAACAGTTTTACGTCGACAGGAGGCAGCGTGGGCATCACGCCGTAGCGCGGAGCGATCTCGATTGCATCCAACGCGGCCCAATTATGGGCGATGCCGACATCGTTGCCCGCGCCGGTGTCGCCATATTCGAACGCAAAAAGCGGCACGTTGCGCGGGGCCCGACGCCGCAGCCAGGCGGTGGTCGGAAATTTCCTGTGGTGCTTCTGAAAGTTCGGGTGCTTGTCGACCGGCGTGACCGCCGCCTTTTTCGCCGTCGTGTCATGCATCGGGAATTTCCGTCCTTTACGACCGCATTATAGCCATGCCCGCGCGGCACGTCCTGCCAATTCAGAAGTGACTAAACGAGGCACGCCTGAAGGCCAAAGGTTTACCGGAGGCGTCAATAAAACGTGCGCCCTCACCCGTCTTGATCTGTCCGATTTCGGCGACCGGCACACTCGCGGCCTTTGCCGCCGCGCGGAAGCTTTCGGACTTCTCTTCCGGCACGGTGCAGACAATTTCGTAATCGTCACCGCCGGTCAGAACCAGCTCAAACGCAGCCCCATCGCCCGAAATCACAGCCTCGGCAGCATCCGATAAGGGCACTCTTGCGACATTGATATCGGCCGCAACGCCTGATGCACGGCACAGCTTGCCGAAATCGCCGACCAGCCCGTCGGAGATGTCCATTGCCGCCGAGGCATTATCACGGACGGCTTCGGCCAGCGCATTGCGCGGCTGCGGCAGGAGATAACGCGACATCAAATGCTGGCGCTGCGCATCGTTGAGTTTCCAGGTTTTTGCCTTTCCGCCGCGCAGAGCAACGCCGAGCGCGGCATCGCCGATCGTGCCCGTCACGAAGACGCGATCCCCGGGTTTCGCACCGGCACGACGCACCATGGTCCCCTCCGGCACACTGCCAAACATGGCAATCGAAACCGTGACCGGTCCCGGGGTGCGATCAGTGTCGCCGCCAAGGAGCGGACAGCCGAACAGCACAGCGTCGCCCCGCAAACCCTCGGCAAATCCGCCGAGCCACTCTTCGCTGATCTCCTTCGGGATCGCCAATGAAAGCAGAAAGCCGAGCGGGCGCGCTCCTTTTGCGGCAAGATCCGAAAGGTTGACGCGAAGCGCCTTGCCCGCCACCGCCTGCGCGGCATCTTCGGGAAAAAAATGAACGCCGCCCACGATCGCATCGGTCTTGAGCACGAGATCGCATCCCGCCGGCGGCTTGATGAATGCGGCGTCGTCAGACAACCCAAGCGCGCCGGGATGGGTGGCGATCGGCCCGAAGAAGCGGGCGATCAGGCGATCCTCGGCCGAGATATTATCGGACGCAGCCATCGTCTTATCCGGCAGCGCGGCCGAATTCGGTCGCGCGCAAACGCCGTGCGAGATGATCGAGAACGGCATTGACCATCCCCGTCTCGTCACGTTCGACAAAAGCAGCGGCAACGTCGGCATATTCGGCAACCACGACGCGGGCCGGCACGTCTTGCCGGTGCGTCAGCTCGTAGGCGCCTGCCCGTAACGCCGCGCGCAGGACCGTATCGACGCGCTTGAGCGGCCAGCTTTTCGACAAAGCGTCGTCGATCAAAGGGTCGAGCTCGCGTTGCTCGCGCACGACGCCCGACACCACGTCGCGGAAGAACGCGGCCTCGGCCGGCAGGTACTGCGCGCCTTCTACTTCGCGCCCGATCCAATGGCTTTCGAATTCGGCCAAAATCTCATTGAGGCCGCTTCCTGCAAGATCCATTTGATAGAGAGCCTGCACGGCGGCAAGACGCGCAGCGCCGCGCTTGTTCGCCTTGCGCGCATCATTGTCACGTGCAGCCCCGGTGGCCATCACCGCCAAACCAATGTGTGCTTGAGGGCGACCATCGTCAGCGCGGCGCGCGCCGCGGCACCGCCCTTGTCGCCTTCCTCGACACGGGCGCGCGCACACGCCTGCGCCTCGTTCTCTACGGTCAGAATCCCGTTGCCAAGGGCAAGCCGCTCGCTCACGGCAAGGTCGATGAGCGCGCGTGCCGATTCATTTGCGACGATATCGAAATGATGCGTTTCGCCGCGGATCACGCACCCGAGCGCCACCACGCCATCGTAAGGCGCCCGCCTGCGCCTGGCCGCATCGACGGCGATCGCAATCGCGGCGGGAATTTCCAGGGCGCCCGGAACGGTCACGCGGTCGTAGCGCGCGCCGGCCTTGTCCAGAACACGTGTTGCGCCGCGCAGCAACTCATCCGAAATGGCATCGTAAAAGCGCGCTTCCACGATCAGCATATGCAGACTGTCGGCCGCCGTTGCGCTGCGCTTTTTTTTCCTTGCCATGACCAATGCCCTTGTCGACAGGCGTCGTAGCAAGCGCCCCTTGCGCGAACAAGGGGCCGCCGCCTGGCGTCACTTTTGCATTTCCAGCAAACGTGCAGCGTAACGGGCCATGGTATCGACCTCGAGATTGACATCGTCGTCCCTGCGCAGGGCTCCGAATGTCGTCGTCCGCAATGTATGCGGAATGACAAGCGCTGAAAAAGTATCCGCTTCCACAGTGTTGACCGTCAAAGACACGCCGTCGATCGCGACCGAGCCCTTTGGTGCGATGAATCGCGCGAGTCCGGCAGGCGCCCGCAACACAAAGCGCCCCATATCCGTCATGTCTTCGCGGGCGACAACCGTCGCGATCCCGTCGACGTGTCCGGCCACAAGATGACCGCCCAGCTCGTCGCCAAATTTCAGCGGGCGCTCGAGGTTGATTTTCGATCCGTGCCGCCAGCGGCCGGCCGTCGTCACGCGAAGCGTTTCCGCGGCCGCATCCACCGCAAACCACACGCGACCGCCCTCCTCGCCCGCATCCACCACCGTGAGACAGACTCCGGAACACGCAATCGACGCGCCCTGAACGATTTCAGAGCGCGCGTAGCTGCAGAAAATGGTCAGGCGGTGCAGGCCTTCCGCGCGCTGGCTTACCGAGCGCACCTCGCCGAGATCAGTGACAATGCCGGTGAACATGATCTAACCGCGGACAAAGTTTTCGATCGTGTCCGTTGCAAGCCTCTCGCTTCCCCGCAATGTGAGGCGGCCGGTCATTGCTTCGAGCGGCATGCCGTCCAGCGGGTCAATCCCCGTCTCGCCGATGGTTTTTTCGCCGCGCACGAGGATCGCTTCGTCTACAAGATTCCCGGCAACAAGGCTCGACGCAACGATTGGCCCACCCTCGACCAGGCACCGCGTGATTCCCTCCTCGGCAAGTTTCGCCAGAACCTGGTTGAGGTCGAGCCGGCCTTTATCCTCTTCGACACGAAAGACCTTGCAGCCTTTCTGCTGAAGGATCTCCTCGGCGATTGCCGAAGCCCGATGCGAGGTGAAAACCCAGGTCGGGGTTTCACGCACGGTTGCAACAACCGATGTCGCAAGCGGCAGGCGCAACTCCTCATCGAGCACGACCCGCACGGGCGAACGCTCGAACATGCCCGGCAGGCGACACGTCAATTGCGGATCGTCCGACAGAACCGTGCCGATGCCGACGAGAATGGCATCGCTTGCCGCTCGAATCTGGAACACGCGCTCGCGCGCAGTCTCGCCGCTGATCGCCGCCGGCTTGCGGCCGGCGAGTCCGGCCTTGCCATCAGCGGAAATTGCAAGCTTGAGCGTGACGTGCGGGCGCCCCTTGGTGACACGCGTGATGTGGCCGGCGTGAACGTGTCGCGCCTCTTCAGCGCCAAGCCCGACATCTACGGTGATGCCCTTCGCGCGCAGCCGCTCGTGTCCCTTTCCCGCCACGTCCGGATTGGGATCCTCCATCGTGGAGACTACGCGTGCGATCCCGGCGCGGATGATCGCATCCGCACAGGGCGGCGTCTTGCCCTCATGCGAGCACGGCTCAAGCGAGACATACATGGTCGCGCCCTGTGCAGCCTTTTTTGCCCGCCGCAGGGCCTCGGCTTCGGCATGCGGCCGGCCTCCATCTTGCGTCCAGCCGCGCGCGAGCATCACGCCGTCCTTGACGACCACAGCGCCAACCGCGGGATTGGGCCAGGTGTGACCGAGGTTGCGCCGGCCAAGGGCGAGTGCAAGGCGCATGAAGCGCTCGTCATCTGATTGTGCGGTGGACGCAATCTGCCCGTTCATTTTCGGGCACTGGCCGCGGACCGGCCATCGTCCTCGCCCGACAGTTCGTCAAGGGCGGCACGAAAATCCTTGGCCTCGCGGAAGTTGCGGTAGACCGACGCAAACCGCACATAGGCGACGTCGTCGAGCTCACGCAAATGCTCCATCACGATCTCGCCGATCGCCTCCGACGAAATCTCGCTTTCGCCCTGGCTTTCCAGCTCACGCACAATCTTGGAGACCATCTGCTCGATTCGCTCGGGCTCAACGGGGCGCTTGCGCAGCGCGATCTGCACGGAACGCATGAGCTTGTCACGATCGAAGGGAACGCGGCGGCTGTTGCGCTTGATGACGGTCAATTCACGCAGCTGCACGCGCTCGAAAGTCGTGAAGCGGAAATTGCAGGTCAGACAAACGCGACGGCGGCGGATTACAGCCGAATCTTCGGTCGGCCGCGAGTCCTTCACCTGTGTGTCGAGGCTGCCGCAACTCGGGCAACGCATGACTAGCCCCTTGCCTCTCGCATCGTCATGCCCGGCTTCACGCCGGGCATCCACGTCTTACCAGTATTCAATAAGAAAAGCGTGGATGACCGGGACGCAGGCCTGCGAAAGCACGCCGTCCTTCGGACGGCTATGCCCGGCCATGACAAAGAAAGTATGTCCGCCTCGCTCATTGAGTATAAATCGGAAACCGTCCGATCAAGGTCTTCACTTTGTCGCGTACGGCCGCTTCCACCAGCGAATCCTCATCGACGTGCTTCTGCGACAGGACATCGAGCACCTCGACGATCATGTCGCCGACCTGACGGAATTCGGCAATGCCGAATCCACGCGTGGTGCAGGCCGGCGTGCCGAGCCGAATCCCCGACGTCACCGTCGGCTTTTCCGGGTCGAAGGGAATCCCGTTCTTGTTACAGGTAATATGCGCGCGGCCGAGCGCCGCTTCCGCTACCTTGCCGGTCAACCGTTTCGGCCGCAGATCGACCAGCATCAGATGCGTGTCGGTGCCGCCTGACACGATGTCGAGTCCGTGCGATTTCAGCGTCTCGGCAAGCGCCTTGGCATTTTCAATCACGTTGCGGGCATAGGCCCGGAATGCCGGCCGCAGCGCCTCACCGAAAGCGACAGCCTTGGCGGCAATCACGTGCATCAGGGGTCCGCCCTGCATTCCGGGAAACACCGCGGAATTGAGCTTCTTCGCGATCTCCTCGTCATCGGACAGAATGACCCCGCCGCGCGGGCCGCGCAGGGTCTTGTGCGTCGTCGTCGTCACCACATGCGCATGCGGAAATGGCGAAGGATGCACGCCCGCAGCCACAAGGCCGGCGAAATGCGCCATGTCCACCATCAACCGAGCACCGACTTCGTCGCAAATCGCCCGAAAGGCACGAAAGTCGATGATGCGTGGATAGGCCGAGCCGCCGGCGATGATCAGCTTCGGCTTATGCTGACGCGCAAGCCGCGCGACTTCATCCATATCGATCCGGTGATCGTCGCGGCGAACGCCGTACGGTACCGGCTTGAACCATTTCCCGGACATGTTGACCGGTGAGCCGTGGGTAAGATGACCGCCGGCCGCGAGATTGAGCCCCATGAAGGTGTCGCCCGGCTGCAGCAGCGCGAAGAAGACCTCCGCGTTGGCCGAAGCACCGGAGTGCGGCTGCACGTTTGCGAACTTGCACCCGAACAACTTTGTGACGCGGTCGATTGCCAGCCGTTCGGCGACATCCACGTACTGGCAGCCGCCGTAGTAGCGCTTGCCCGGCAGGCCCTCGGCATATTTGTTGGTAAGGACCGATCCCTGTGCCTCGAGAACGGCACGCGACACGATGTTCTCGGAGGCGATCAACTCGATCTCGTCGCGCTGGCGCCCGAGTTCTTTCCCGATGGCATCGGCGATGTCGGGGTCGACTTCGTTCAACGGCGCCGAAAAAAGCGCCTCGATATCGCCTTCAGCCTTGGGGTTCGACGTCGCCGACATCACGATCTCCTGGCACCGCGAGCGATCGGCGCCGAACTATGAAAAGGTCCGGGATTGGTCCCGGAAATAGCATATCGACGCCGAACCGCCAAGCATTGGGCTGTGGAGCGCTCATGGCCGCAACATATAGGGGCCGCTGCAGCACGGGGCAGGCACAAGAAAAACCCCGGCCGCAAGACGGCCGGGGCAACGCCAATCCCCCGCAGTCGAATTAGAGGCGGTAGAGGATCTGGTCGGTCCAGAACCGCTCAAGCCGGTGCAGCGACTTGTTGAGCGTGGCGAACTCTTCGGCGTTAATGCCGCCGACCTGTTCAACCGTGCGCACATGTTTCTGGTAGAGGGTCTCGATGATGTCACGCACCTCGCGCCCCTTGTCGGTGAGCTTGATGCGTACCGAGCGCCGATCAACCCGCGAGCGCTGGTGATCGAGGAACGCCATCTCGACAAGCTTCTTGAGGTTGTAGGAAACGTTCGAGCCGAGATAGTAGCCGCGCGTGCGCAGCTCACCGGCCGTCAGTTCCTTGTCCCCGATGTTGTAGAGGAGCAGCGCCTGCACCGAATTGATGTCAGAGCGACCGCGCCGATCAAATTCATCCTTGATCACGTCGAGCAAGCGGCGATGCAGCCGTTCGACAAGCGTCAAGGCCTCCAAGTACTGTGGCCGAATGTGATCGAGCTGCGCCTCTCGTCCGGCGGGCTCGACCGTCTTTGCGACGGCTTTCATGTTCAACGCCCCTTGTATTTTATAAGTACGTTTCCGGTTGCGAGGCCCTGTCTTCCTCGCTCCGGATGGGGCGCACCCTAAAAGACCCAGTCTAAAATCGGCTTAAATAACACCATAAAGATTAGGTTTATTTGCAACGGTGAACGCTCCGTTGACCTTACAATTCTACGAAAACGCGCAAGCCTTCGTTCACGCTAAATGCCCGCATTATCCCCGGATAAAACGGATGATCCCGGAAAAGTCACGCGCCGCTTCGCCGCCTGCCACATATTGGGAATAAATACGCTCGGCATCGGCACCAAGTTCTGTCTTGGTTCGCGTCGCCCTTGCCGCATCCTGGGACAGCTTGAGGTCCTTCAGCATCATTGCTGCGGTGAATCCCGCCTGGTAGTCGCGGTTGGCCGGCGAATTCGGAACCGGTCCCGGTACGGGACAGTAGCTTGTCAAAGACCAGCATTGCCCCGACGACTTCGAAGAAATGTCGAACAACTTCTGGTGATCGAGACCGAGCTTCTCGGCCAGGACGAAGGCTTCCGAAACAGCGATCATCGATATGCCGAGGATCATGTTGTTGCAGATCTTGGCGGCTTGCCCGTTGCCGGCAGCGCCCGCGTGCACGATCGTCTTGCCCATTTTTTCGAGGATGGATTGAGCGCGCACGAATGCCTGCGCGCTGCCGCCGACCATGAACGTGAGCGTTCCGGCGGTCGCGCCGCCGACTCCGCCTGACACCGGCGCGTCGAGCATCAGCAAACCTTTTTTCTCCGCCTCTGCAGCGACCGCACGCGCGGCTTCAACGTCGATGGTCGAGCAATCGATCAGCAACGTTCCTGCATTCGCGTTCTCGATGATGCCGGACGAGCCGAGATAGACGTCACGCACTTCCTTGCCGGACGGCAGCATGGTGATGACGACGTCGGCCCGTGACGCCGCGCCCTTCGCCGTCTCGACGCTTGCGCCGCCGGCTGCCTTGAGCTTCTCGATCGCCGTTGGATTGACATCGACGCCTTCCACCTGATGGCCGGCCTTGAGAAGATTCTGCGCCATCGGCAGTCCCATATTGCCGAGGCCGATAAACCCGATACGCGCCATGGCGTCCTCCCGTTTACAGCGGATGTTCCTGGGCAGATTTCAGTGCGAGCCAAAGGTAGAGAACAAGCAGAGCGCCTTCCAGAGCACCGGTGAGCCAGCCGCCGCCGAACACCTGCGGGAAAAATATCTCCACCGCCAGCATCGAAGCGACCGACGTAAGCCAGATCACCGCGCCCCACGCTGCCGCAAGCCAGAGGCCTATCGCTGCAACCAGATCGATGACAGCGAAAAAGACTGTCGCCGTCTGCCAGGCAATCGAATGGTACTCAAAGGATACTGTCTCCCCGAATCCGATCCCGCAAATCTGCGCCCAGTGATAGAGCCCCTTGACCATCGAAATGGCGGCCATTGCCCTCAAAAAAAGAACGAGCCGCCGCGTCCAGCGCCCGATCGAGCGATCACCCTCGTGCTCATGAACCGGCTCGAGAGTTCGAACGTCGTCGTGAGTGGCCGGCCTGTTCACGGCAACACCAATTCAGCTTCCCCAAGCGGCGCGAAGTGGCGTTCGACGTCCGTGTCACTCACCTCGGCAAGCGTGGCGGGCCTCCAGCGTGGGTTGTTATCCTTGTCGACGATCACCGCACGCACACCCTCGTAGAAGTCGTGCCCCCGGATGATACGGGACACTATGCGGAATTCCGTTCGCATGCACGTCTCGAAATCCCAGTTGTTGCCGCGGCGGACCTGCGCCAACGCGATTTTCAGGCTGAGGGGTGACTTTGTACGGATTCTTGCCGCGGTTTTCTGCGCCCATTCCGCTTCGACAGAGTCCGACCGTCCCTCCCGATCAAGAGCATCGAGAATGTCTTCGACGCTCTTACCCTTAAAAAGACGATCAATCGTTGCCTTGCGTTCGATGAGGGGGCCATCACCGGCGGGTTCCGCAAACGCTGCAAGCGCCGCGTCCACTGACACCGTGCCGGTCAATGCATCGAGAACTGCAGCAAAGCGCGCAGACGCAACGCGGTGAGTTGCCACGCCCGAGGACACTGCGTCCGCGGGCGCGAAGCGATCGCCCGTCAACGCACAATAGGTGCCGAGTTCACCGGGCATGCGCGGCAGGAACCAGGTCGCGCCGACATCCGGAAAAAACCCGATGCCGACCTCAGGCATCGCAAACGAGAACCCGTCGCCTGCGATGCGATGCGAACCGTGCACTGACACGCCGACACCCCCACCCATGGCTATGCCGTCGATCAATGCGACGTAGGGTTTGCGATAGTTCTTGATGACCGCGTTGAGCGGATATTCGTCGCGCCAGAATCGAAGCGCGGTCTCATGCCTGCCGGCCCCGCCAAGATCGTAGAGAGCGCGAATGTCGCCGCCTGCAGAAAACGCGCGCTCGCCGGCAGCCATGACGACGACGCGCGTTACGGCAGGGTCATTTGCCCAGCGATCGAGCTGCGCCCGCAGTGCGCGCACCATGTCGTGAGTGACGGCGTTGAGCGCTTTTGGGCGGTTCAGCGTTACAAGTCCGGCCGTGCCTCGCCGCTCGAACAGGATCTCGGATCGGTCCATGCGGCCGTCAATTCCCCAGCATTGCGCGGCTGACGATCAGGCGCATGATTTCGTTGGTGCCTTCCAGGATCTGATGCACCCGCACATCGCGCAAAACGCGCTCGATCGGATGATCGCGCAGATAGCCATAGCCGCCGTGCAACTGCAGGCAGCCATTGACCACTTCGAATCCGGTATCGGTAGCGAGCCGCTTTGCCTGCGCGGCAAGCCGCGTGGCCGCAGGCTCGCCTGCCCCGACGGCAACGGCGGCACGGTGCAACAACAGGCGGGCCGCATCGAGCTCGGTCGCGTAGTCCGCGACACGAAATTGCAGCGCCTGGAAATCGGCAAGCCGCGAGCCGAATTGTCTGCGCTCCTTCATATATTCGACAGTGCGATCAAGGCAGAACTGCGCACCGCCGATCGAGCAGGCGCCGATATTCAGCCGGCCGCCGTCGAGGCCGGCCATCGCGATCTTGAAGCCCTGCCCCTCGGCGCCGACACGATTCGAGACCGGGACGCGGCAATTCTCGAAGATCACCATGGCGGTCGGCTGTGTTTTCCAGCCGAGCTTCTTTTCCTGCGCACCGAATGACAGGCCCGGCGTGCCCTTCTCCACAACGATGCAGGATATCCCCCGCGGACCGCTTTCACCGGTGCGTGCCATGACAACATAGATATCCGAGACACCGCCACCCGAAATGAACGCCTTGCTGCCGTCGAGAACGTAGTGGTCGCCGTCGCGACGTGCGCGCGTCGACAAATTCGCGGCATCAGAGCCCGCATCTGGCTCGGTCAGGCAATAGCTTGCGAAATGATCCATGGCGCACAGCTTCGGCAGGAACTTTTTGCGCGCCTCCGCACCGCCGAAGGCATCGATCATCCAGGCCGCCATGTTGTGAATCGAGATATAGGCCGCCGTCGACGTGCACCCTCGCGCCAGCTCCTCGAAGATCAAAGCGGCATCGAGCCGTGACAGCGCCGATCCCCCGACATCCTCCTTGACATAGATTCCCCCGAAACCGAGCGCCGCGGCTTTGCGCAACGCGTCGACCGGAAAGATTTCGCCCTCATCCCACGCACGCGCATTCGGCATCATCTCGTCGCGCGCAAAGGTGCGTGCGGTCGCCTGGAATGCCCTTTGTTCCTCGGAAAGCTCAAAATCCATGAACCGCCCCGCTTCGGCCCCCGCGGCTTAGCAAGAGAGCCCGGATTGCGGCAACCGGGAGGGCCCGGCGGGCATTAATGTCCTATGCTGCAATTTTCCGGCGGCTGGAGCATCTAAAGCTGACGGCACGCAGGCAGCGCGCGGAGGGAGCCATGACGAGCGGCGACAAAGGACCAACCGGACCCGACCTTTCCCAGGGCGTTCCAACGGGCAATCTCCCTGAAGGCGCAATGGTGGCCGGTCATATCGGTGACGACGAAGTGCTGCTGGTTCGCCGGAACGGCAGGCCGTTTGCGCTGTCTGCGCACTGTACACACTATCACGGACCCCTGGCCGACGGCCTGCTGGTCGGCGCCACGGTGCGCTGCCCATGGCATCACGCGCATTTCAGCCTCGAGACGGGCGAGGCGATCGCAGCGCCCGCGCTCAGCCCGCTCACCTGCTGGCAAGTCGAAGAGCGCGACGGCAAGATCTTTGTCAAAAGCAAAAAGGCCCAGCCCGCGCCGAAGCCAACCGGATCGGCAAAGGAGCACATAGTCATTGTCGGTGGTGGCGCTGCAGGATTTGCGGCCGCCGAGATGCTGCGCCGCCGTGGCTTCGCCGGGCGCGTCACCATGCTCAGCAGCGACGATGCGGCCCCGGTCGACCGCCCGAATTTGTCGAAAGACTATCTTGCCGGCAGCGCTCCGGAGGATTGGGTGCCGTTGCGTGGCGACGACTGGTACGCGCAGAACAAGATCGACCTCAAGCTCAAAGCCGACGTGGCTTCACTTGATCCAAAAAGCAACGAGCTGACCCTCGGCAGCGGCAGCAAGATCAAGTTCGATAAATTACTGCTCGCAACCGGCGCCGAGCCGGTGAAGCTTGACATCCCCGGCGCCGATCAACCGCACGTGCACACGTTACGATCGCTCGCGGACTGCCGCGCAATCATCGAGCGGGCAAAGACGGCCAAGCGTGCCGTTGTCATCGGCGCGAGCTTCATCGGCCTGGAGACCGCCGCCGCGCTGCGAGCGCGCGACATCGAAGTGCATGTCGTCGCACCCGAGAGACGTCCGCTTGAACGGGTGTTCGGACCGCAGCTCGGTGACTTCATCCGCGCCCTGCACGAAGAGCATGGCGTCAAATTCCACCTCGAAAATACCATCACTGCAATCGAAGGAACCCGTGCAGCCCTCAAAAGCGGCGGCACGATCGATACCGATATCGTCGTGATCGGCGTCGGTGTGCGTCCGCGTATCGCGCTTGCCGAAAAGTCGGGACTTGCGATCGACAAGGGCGTGAGCGTCAACGAACATATGGAAACGAGCGCAAGCGGCATCTACGCAGCCGGCGACATCGCACGCTGGCCCGACCCTATTTCGGGTGAACGTATCCGTGTCGAACACTGGGTGGTCGCCGAGCGGCAGGGACAGGTCGCGGCTCTCAACATGATAGGCGTGCGGACGCCTTTCCGGTCGGCGCCTTTCTTCTGGAGCCAACACTACGACGTGCCGATCAACTATGTCGGCCACGCGGAAAAGTGGGACTCCATCGACATTGAAGGCGACGTGATGAAGCGCGACTGTGTCGTCCGCTATAAACGAAGCGGCCGTGTTCTCGCAGTTGCCTCGATTTACCGCGACAAGGAGAGCCTCGAAGCCGGCGTGGCCATGGAGCATGAGGCCGCAAGGGCGTAGACCATGGCCGATTAACCCGCCTAACGCTCATGCGCAGCGGCAGGTAGCGGGACCTGCCGAGACCGGCTAAATAGGTCGCCGGGAGTAACTCTCATGGCGATCAAATTCGGCCGCCCGATCGAAAACCGGACCCGGTTCACCCCGGTCGAAGCAAACCCTGCGGCCAGGAACGAGCAGCTTGACCTCTCGGTGCGCATGCGCCGGAACCGGCGCAGCGAATGGGCGCGCCGCATGGTGCGCGAGAACGTTCTCACGACCGACGATCTGATCTGGCCGCTGTTCGTGATGGACGGCACCAAAACCCGCGCTCCCGTCCCGTCGATGCCGGGTGTTGAGCGGCTGTCGGTCGACGAAGTCGCGCGTGAAGCCGCACGCGCCGCCAGGCTGAGCATTCCCTGCATCGCGCTCTTTCCCTATACCGACCCGAAGCTGCGCGATGAGACCGGAAGCGAGGCGCTTAATCCGGACAATCTGGTCTGCCGCGCCATTCGTGCGATTAAAGAAGAGGTGCCGGAGATCGGCATCCTGTGCGACGTAGCCCTCGATCCCTTCACGAGCCACGGTCACGACGGTTTGCTGCGTGAAGGCGTCATTCTCAACGACGAAACGGTCGCCGTGCTCGTGAAGCAGGCTCTGGTGCAGGCGGAGGCGGGCTGCGACATCATCGCGCCCTCGGACATGATGGACGGGCGCGTCGGCGCCATTCGCAAGGCACTTGATGCCGCAAAATTCACCGACGTGTCGATCATGTCCTACGCCGCAAAATATGCGTCGGTATTTTACGGACCGTTCCGCGACGCGGTCGGCTCGGCAAAGACGCTGACCGGCGACAAGCGCACCTATCAGATGGACTTCGGCAATTCCGACGAGGCCTTGCGTGAGGTTGCGCTCGACATCGAGGAAGGCGCCGACATGATCATGGTCAAGCCGGGCCTGCCCTATCTCGACATCGTGCAGCGCGTGAAGGAAGTGTTCGCGATGCCGACCTTCGCCTATCAGGTGTCCGGCGAATACGCGATGATCATGGCGGCGGCGCAGAATGGCTGGCTCGACGGCGAACGCGCCATGATCGAGAGCCTGACCGCGTTCAAGCGGGCAGGCTGTGACGGAGTTCTGACCTATTTCGCCCCGCGCGTGGCGGAAAAGCTCAAAGCAGGTTGACGCGTCCGGGCGCTTCCCTCCCGGTCACCCGCCCGGTGACCTATGAATTCGACAGGTTGACGTTCCATGGGTGAATTCGCCATCGGCCAGGGCGTGTCTCGCTTTGAAGATCCGCGATTGGTCCGGGGCGGCGGACGTTATACCGACGACATCAACTTGCCGGGATTGGCCCATGGCGTCGTCCTGCGGTCACCCCATGCACACGCAAAAATCAGATCGATTGACGTGGCCGCGGCAAAGACGGCGCCCGGCGTGCTGGCGGTGCTCACGAGCGCCGACATCAGGGCGGCGGGCTACGGCGACTTGCCCGTGCCCGGCGGCCTCAAGCGCCGCGACGGCTCGCCTATGTATAAACCGCGCTACCCGATCCTGGCCGGGGACCGGGTGCGCTGGGTCGGCGACAGCGTCGCTTTTGTCGTCGCAGAAACGGTCGCGCAGGCGCTCGACGCGGCCGAGATGATTTCGGTCGATTATGAGGAGCTGCCCGCCGTTACATCGACGGCGGACGCGCCGAAGCCCGGCGCGCCGCGGGTCTGGGACGACTGCCCCGACAATATCTGTTTTGTCGAACTGATCGGCGACAAGGCAGCCGTCGATGCGGCCTTCGCGCGTGCATCGCACGTGACCCGCCATCGCTTTGTCATCAACCGTGTCACAGCAGCGACGATGGAGCCGCGCGGCGCCGTCGGCGATTACAATGCAACCGACGGCCGCTACATCATCTACACGCCGATACAACGCCCGCATCCAACCCGTGCCGACCTCGCCAAGGTGCTCAAGGTGCCGGAGAGCAAGGTGCGTATCGTGACCGGTGATACCGGCGGCAGCTTCGGCATGAAATCGCCGATCTTCAATGAAACGCCGCTGGTGCTGCTCGCCTCAAAGCTCATTGGCCGGCCTGTCAAATGGATCAGTACGCGCACGGAAGCGTTCCTCAGCGATGCGCAGGCGCGCGACAATGTCACCGAGGCCGAACTTGCCCTCGACAAAGATGGAAATTTCATCGCGTTTTGCGTGAAGACTTTTGTTGCGATCGGCGCCTATCTGCAGCACGCGATGCCTGCATTCGTGCTCAACGCGGGCACGCTTGCCGGGGTCTACCGCACACCCGCGATGCACGTCGATATCACGGCTGTTTTCAGCAACACCAACCCGATGCGCCCCTATCGCGGCAACGGCCGGCCTGAGGCCGCCTACGTGATTGAGCGCATGGTCGATCTGGCCGCAGCAGAACTGGGCATGGATCCAACCGAGCTGCGGCGGCGCAACTACGTCCCGCCGTCGGCCATGCCATTCAAGACCGGGCTCACCTTCATTTATGACAGCGGCGAATTCGAAAAGAATATGGATCTCGCGCTTGACCTTGCAGACCGCAAAGGCGTGAAGGCGCGCAAGACGGAAGCACGCAAGCGCGGCAAGCTGCTCGGCTTCGGGCTGTCGAACACGATCGAACGCGCAGGCGCACCCAGCACCGAAGGTGCAGAAATACGCTTCGACCGCTCGGGCTCGGTCATCCTTTTCTCCGGATCGAACTCGCAAGGCCAGGGCCACGAGACGGTCTTCAAGCAACTCGTCTGCGACCGCCTCGGCCTCGATCCAAAAGAGGCACAATATATTCAGGGCGATACCGACCAGGTCTTCTATGGCGAAGGCACTGGCGGTTCGCGCTCGGCTACGCTCGCCGGTTCGGCGTTCCATCTGGCGACCGAAAAGGTCGTGACCAAGGCGCGGGCAATTGCCGCGACTATGCTCAAGGTCGAAGAGGCCGACCTGAAATTTGACGAAGGTGTTTTCTCGACAAACAAGACGAACCGCACGCTCTCGGTAAGAGAAATTGCCGCTGCGTCATTCGACACCGCCAATCTTCCAAGCGGCATGGAGCCGGGTCTTTTCGCAACGGCGGTCTACAAGGCGCCGGTCAACAATTATCCGAACGGATGCCACATCTGCGAGCTCGAAATCGACCGCGAGACCGGCAAGGTCGAGATCACGCGCTACAGCGTTGTCGATGACTTCGGCACCGTTCTCAATCCCCTGCTGTTGCACGGCCAGGTTCACGGCGGCATTGCCCAGGGCGCCGGACAGGCGCTCATGGAGGACATCCATTTCGACGCCTCCGGTCAGCTGGTCACCGCGTCGTTCATGGACTACGCCATGCCGCACGCCCACGACCTCTGCGACATGGAGGTCGAGAGCAACCCGGTGCCGACCAGGACCAACCCGTTGGGCGTGAAAGGTGCCGGCGAGGCCGGCTGCGTCGGCGCCCTGCCGGCGGTGACGAACGCGCTGGTCGACGCGCTTTCCGAGTTCGGGGTCAAACATATCGAGATGCCCGCAACGCCCGAGCGGATCTGGCGGGCAATGCGCGGGTCACGCCAATAGGCCCTATACTAGCCGCTGATTCGATCTAACCCGCGCCCGTACTGCGTCCCCTGCCCAGGAGAAATTCATGCGCAATGTCGGACGCAAGCTGGCTTTCGTGCTCGCTTCATCCAACCACGGCACGATGATCATCAATCGGCTCGATTACCGCATGAGCGGTCCCGATCGGGGCATTGGTGTCGGCTACCAGCTGCTGGAGGCGGCCGCATTCGATCCGGTCGAGGTGGAGCTCGCACTGCAATTGATCGAAGCGCGCAAACGCCTGCACGGCGACGGCGTGGTCGCCATCGACGGTGGTGCCAATATCGGCGTTCATACGATCGAATGGGCCGCGGCAATGACCGGTTGGGGATCGGTTATCGCCATCGAAGCCCAGGAGCGCATTTACTACGCGCTTGCCGGAAATATCGCGATCAACAATTGCTTCAACGCCATTGCCATGCATGCAGCGATATCGTCGGAACCGGGCATCATGCTGATCCCGACGCCGGATTACCTGGTCCCGTCAAGCTTCGGAAGTTTGGAGTTAAAGCCGCGCGCCGAAACGGAATTTATCGGTCAACCGATCGATTATTCGGCCGGCAAGACGGTCGCGATCCAGAAGATGTCAATTGACGCGCTCAGCCTGCCGCGCGTGGATTTCATCAAGCTCGACGTCGAGGGAATGGAGCTTGAAGCACTCGAAGGCGCGCGCCAGACCATCGAGCGCAGCCGCCCGATTTTTCTGGTTGAATCGATCAAGGCGAGCCGGGAGCGTCTGCGCAGCTTCCTCAACGAGCGCGGCTACAAGGTCGTCGAAGCCGGCATCAATCTGCTGGCGATTCACAAGAGCGACCCGGTCGTCAACGAATTGCAGATTCCCGACATGCCGGCGCAATCGTCGGCGGCCTGACCAACTTACTCCATCACGGCGCCAGACTCTATCCGCACCGGCAGATAGCCGTCGGCGGCAAGCGCCTGCATGATTTCCTCGGCGTGGGCGGCATCACGTGTCTCGACAGTCACGTCAAGTTTGGCGCCTTTCGCGGGAACATCGAGAAACAGCCGCCGGTGATTGACCTCGAGAATGTTGGCTCCCAGCGTCCCGAGGCGTGTTGCGATGGTCCCAAGGACGCCCGGACGATCCGGAATGGTCAAGCGGAATGAGACAATGCGATCCTCGCGTTCGAGTTCCCGCACCATGATGGAAGCAACCACACGCGCATCGATATTGCCTCCGCACAGCACGAGCCCGACCTTTTTGCGTTTGAACAGCTCGGGCTTTGCGAGCATGGCGGCAAGGCCGGCGGCGCCGGCGCCCTCTGCCATGGTCTTTTGCAAAGTGAGATAGGCATTGACGGCGCGCTCGAGCTGCACTTCGTCAACCAATATGACCTCTGAAACGAGATCGCGGATGATCGGCAATGTAAGTTTGCCGACATTCTTGACCGCAATACCTTCGGCAAGCGTCGACCCGCCGACGGGCCGGTTCTCGTTGTGGAGCGCGTTCCAGATGGAAGGATAGAGTGCTGATTCTGCTCCCACGACTTCTATGCCGCGGCTTTTGGCACGCGCTGCGATGGCATTGCCTGCAATGAGACCGCCGCCTCCGACGGGAAACACCAAAATGTCCAGGCCGGGAACGTCTTCCAGCATTTCGAGTGCGATCGTTCCCTGGCCGGCGATAATACGCGTATCGTCATAGGGATGAACGAGAAGGAGCCCGCGTTGCGCCTGGATCTGCTCGCAACGTGATTGAGCTTCAGCGACCGTCTCCCCGTGCAAAACAACTTCGGCACCATAGGACCGTGTCGCCGCCACTTTTACAAACGGCGTCGTCACCGGCATCACGATGGTCGCCGGAATGCCGAGCCGTTCCGCATGATAGGCAACCGCCTGGGCATGGTTGCCCGCCGACATGGCGATGACGCCGCGTGCACGCTCGGCATCACTGAGTGAAGCCAGTTTCACAAAGGCGCCGCGATCCTTGAACGAGTTGGTGACCTGGAGGTTTTCGTATTTGACATAAACCTCGGCCCCCGTGAGCGCGGAGAGCTTCGGCGCCGGCAGCATCGGCGTACGCAGCACAACACCGGCTATGACGCGGCGGGCCGATTCGATATCGGCCAGGCTTGTGCGTGGTGTTTCTGATCCGGACGGCATCCGGCGCACCATGCCGCAAGGCCGGCAAAGGTTCCAGTCAGGCCCGCTATCAACGCCGGCAGGCCCTTGCGGACGGCCTGCTGTTTCTCCATCTGACACCGGCTGCGCTATAATGCGGCCGCAGCGGGAGCTTGCGTCATGTCGATCGACATCAAACCTCACGCCTACGATCCTGCAATCCAGCCGGAGCTGTTCGAGGGCGTGCTCGCGCGCCGGGTCGTGGCCTTTGTCATCGACTTCATCATTGTCGCCATTCCGGTCCTGCTGGCCGCGATGTTCATATTTGCGTTGGGGCTCGTCACGCTGGGCCTCGGCTTTGCTCTCTATTGGCTGCTCTCGCCGGCGACAGTCATCTGGGCCTTGCTCTACTTCGGCGGCACGCTGGGGGGGCCGAATTCGGCGACCATCGGGATGAGGGTGATGGATCTCGAAATGCGCACCTGGTACGGCGCGCCTGCCTATTTCGTGCTGGGCGCAGTTCACGCTATCGCGTTCTGGTTCACAGTGTCGTTCTTCACGCCCTTCGTGCTGCTGGTCGCCTTCTTCAACCAGCGGAGGCGCCTGCTGCACGACATCCTGCTTGGCACCGTTATTATCAACAATGCGTCGCGGGCCTCGATGCTGCGGGAATCCATGCAGGGTGCCCGAGCCGGCTGAGGGGGCTTTGACGCAGGACGTCCGGCGCGCAATGCTAGAGCGAATCCAAGACCACGACCGCATGGCCTGATTAGTGACCCAGCACTCGCGCGATACACCGCAATTCTACCTCACGGCACCCTCGCCCTGCCCCTATCTGGACGGCCAGGAAGAACGCAAGGTGTTCACGCACCTGGTCGGGGAACGCGCCGGCGAACTCAACGATCTTCTGACGCACGGGGGTTTCCGCCGCAGTCAGTCCATTGCCTACCGGCCGGCCTGCGAAGGCTGCCGGGCCTGCGTGTCGGTCCGCGTGGTTACCGCCGATTTTGCGCCGTCGCGCAACATGCGCCGGATCGCCGAACGCAACGCCGACATGGTCGGCCATATGCGTTCCCCGGCGCCGACTTCCGAACAGTATTCAGTGTTCAGAGCTTACCTCGATGCGCGGCACCGTGACGGCGGCATGGCCGACATGACGGTGCTCGACTACGCCATGATGATCGAAGACAGCCATGTCGATACACGCGTTATCGAATATCGCCGCCGCGAACCCCATCTGGGCGTCAACGGGCGCCATACCGGCCAGATGCTTGCCGTCGCCCTCACCGACATGCTCAGCGACGGCCTGTCCATGGTGTATTCTTTTTTCGAACCGGACGAGGGCGACCGCTCGCTCGGCACCTTCATGATCCTTGATCATATCGAGCGCGCAAAGCGGATGGGCCTGCCGTACGTCTACCTGGGGTATTGGGTCCCCGGCTCGCGCAAGATGGATTACAAGGGCCGTTTTCTACCCCAGGAACGGCTGATGCCGTCCGGCTGGAGCCGCGTCGAAAGGTAACGTGGTCAACCGCCGCCCAACGCGAAATCGACAAGCAATTTGATATTCAGCGCAATGATGGTTGCCGCCGTGATTGCGGCCAGCCCGGTAACCCATCGCGGTGCGGCCAGATCGCCCATTTTTTTCCGATCCGCCGTGAACATCACCAGCGGCACGATCGCGAACGGCAGCTGCAAACTCAGTATGACCTGCGACAGGATCAACAATTGTGCGCTGCCTTTTTCGCCATACCAGATGGTAACGATCGCCGCCGGCACGATGGCGATCGCGCGCGTGATCAGCCGGCGCGCCCACCCCGGCAGGCGGATGTCGATAAAGCCTTCCATGACGATCTGACCCGACAGGGTTGCTGTGACCGTCGAATTCATGCCGCAGCAGAGCAACGCAATGCCGAACAAGGTGGGCGCAATCGCCGAGCCCAAGAGCGGAGCAAGAAATGAATGCGCCTGATCCAGCTCCGCTACATCGGTCTTCCCAACTTTGTTGAAGGTCGCGGCCGCAAGAATGAGGATCGATGCGTTGATCAATAGAGCGAACATCAATGCGATGGTGGAATCGATCGTCGCAAGATTGATCGCCTCCCGACGATCGGCGACGCTTGTCCCGAAACGGCGTGTCTGCACCACTCCCGAATGGAGATACAGGTTGTGCGGCATCACGGTCGCGCCAAGAATTCCGAGCGCGAGATAAAGCATGTCCGGGTTGGTTACGACTTCGGTGGTCGGAGCAAAGCCGCGGATGACAGCGCCCCAGTTCGGGTCGGCCATTGCGATCTGGACGGTGAAACAAACCGCGATGACGCCGAGCAGCGTGACAACAAAGGCTTCGATGTAGCGGAAGCCGAGGTTTTGCATCCACAGAATAAGGAAAACGTCGAACGCGGTCAGCAGCACGCCGATCTCGAGCGGAATGTGAAACAACAAATTCAAGCCGATGGCGGTGCCGATCACCTCGGCAAGATCGGTGGCGCAGATCGCAATTTCCGCCAGCACCCAAAGCGGCCACGACACAAGGCGCGGGAATGCATCACGGCAGGCTTGCGCAAGATCGCGGCCGGTCGCGATCCCGAGGCGCGCGCAGAGCGCCTGCAGCAGGATCGCCATCAGGTTGGAGAGAAGCGCAATCGTAAGGAGCGCGTAGCCGAACTTGGACCCGCCGGCCAGCGATGTCGCCCAGTTGCCGGGGTCCATGTAACCGACGGCGACCAGGTAGCCCGGACCGAGAAAGGCGATGAGCTTTTTACCAAGCGAACCCGAAGGGCGGGTGGCGATCGAACCGAAGACCTCGGCCAGCGGCGGCCGGCCGCGTTCGCGGCGCCAACCCCGCGCACCGGTCATCGATTGTCGCGTCGGCGCATCCATCAAGACGATTCGAAAAAGACCAAAATCGAAAACAACCTACCTTATTGCTAATAATTTGCAATTGCAATTTATTGGGAACGTCGCCGGTTCCAACGGGTTGTCGCATGCTTGGACGGCAAATTTGCAATGCCGCCGGGGCGTTTCTGTGCGTTCGCTTGGACAGAGCCGCCGGAACGCCGGCGAGAGCCGACGCCGCGCAAAGGGGCCACCGCGCGTCATGACTGCAATCCGCCTTCGACTGCCACCAGCGCGCCGCTTTGGCGCTACGGCAGCACTTGTCGTCATTCCGACGCTCATGGTGACGCCCGCCCTCGCAGCCGAGGGTGGGCACAGCCCGTCCGAATTTGTGTTCGTCGTGCAGCTTGTGTTGCTGATGCTCGTCGGGCGATTGCTTGGCGAAGCCATGATCCGGATCAAGCAGCCGGGCGTGATGGGGCAACTGATTGCCGGCCTGGTGCTTGGCCCTTCCCTGCTCGGCGCGCTGGCTCCCGATTGGCAGCATGCGATCTTCCCGGCCGCAAAAGAGCAGAAAGCGATGCTCGATGCGGTGTCGCAGTTCGGCGTTCTGATGCTTTTGCTTCTCACCGGCATGGAAACCGACCTTAAGCTGGTGCGCCGGACAGGCGGTGCATCGGCCATTGCCTCGATCGCCGGCATCGTCATTCCATTCATCTGCGGGGTTGCGCTCGGGGAAGCTCTCCCCGACTCGATGCTGCCCGACCCCGGCAAGCGGCTGATCACGTCACTCTTCCTTGGCACCGCGCTTTCGATCGCATCGGTCAAGATCGTGGCAACGGTGATCCGCGAAATGAACTTTCTCCGCCGCACGGTCGGTCAGGTGATCCTGGCCTCCGCAATCATTGATGACACCGTCGGCTGGATGATCACCGCCGTCATTTTCAGCCTGGCGCTGCAAGGCCATGTCGACACCTGGAGTCTGGCGCAGAGCGTCCTTGGCACGCTCGCGTTCATGGGACTGAGCCTGACCGTGGGACGCCGGCTTGTTTTCGTTATCATTCGTTGGGTCAACGACGTCTTCGTCAGCGACTTCGCCGTCATCACTGCAATTCTTCTGATTATGTGCGTGATGGCGCTCATAACCGACCTGATTGGCGTGCACACAGTCCTCGGCGCTTTCGTCGCCGGCATTCTGGTCGGCGAATCCCCGATCCTTACGCGCCACATCGACGAGCAACTGCGCGGTCTGATCATTGCTTTCTTCATGCCGGTTTTTTTCGGCACCGCCGGCCTCTCCGCCGACCTGACAATTCTGAAAGATACAAATCTGCTGCTTCTCACCTGCGGACTCATTGCTATTGCGAGCATCGGGAAGTTCGGCGGCGCTTTCGTTGGCGGAAAGCTCGCGGGGCTTACATTTTCCGAATCGCTTGCGCTCGGCACCGGCATGAACGCGCGCGGTTCGACCGAGGTGATTGTCGCCACCATCGGCCTGTCGATGGGCGCCCTGAGCCAGAACCTGTTCACGATGATCGTCACGATGGCCGTCGTCACCACCATGGCAATGCCGCCGACATTGCGCTGGGCTTTGGCCCGGCTGCCGATGCGCAAGGACGAAAAGCAAAGGCTTGAGCGCGAAGAAATGGAGGCGAAAGGCTTCGTGCCGAAGCTCGAACGGCTGCTGCTTACGGTTGACGAAAGCAGCAACGCAAAACTGGCGACGCGGATCGCCGGGCTGATCGCCGGCGGAGGCGCCATGCCGACCACGGTGATGCATATCAAGACGGGCAACAAAACGGGCAAGGCTGCCGATGCGGCGGCGAAACAGACGGCAGAAGAGCTTGGAAAGACCGTGCAGGAGTTCGCGCAGAGCGTTGAGCGCGTGCAGAAGCCAGACGAAAAGACCGACGTTTCCCTCGATGTGACGACGATCGTCGAAAAGGCGCCCAAGCCGGAAGCGGTCGCCGAAGAGGCGGAAAAGGGCTACAGCCTGATGATCGTCGGCCTCGAAAAAACCGTCGCCCGCCGCGGCGAATTCCACGACGACGTCACGAATCTGGCAGCCGGTTTCGAAGGGCCGCTTGCAGTGGTCGATGGCCGCGGGGAACTGCTGGCGGACCCGCTCCGCGAAAATCTCAATATGCTGGTGCCGATCAACGGCACCGAAAATTCGCGTCGCGCCGCCGAGGTTGCGATTGCCATCGCACGCGTGAGCCACGCGCCGCTGACCGCGCTCTATGTCGCGCCCGGAGGCAGAAAACGGTCCCGCCGCTACGAGGAAGCCATCCTGAAAGATATCGTGAAGCTTGCGGAAACCTACGATCTCGACCTGCGGACCGCCGTGCGCGCCGATGTCGCGGCCGACGAGGCGATCCTCAAGGAATTGTCGCGCAAAGAATACAATCTCATCGTCATCGGCGCCGGCCGCCGTCCGGGTGTGAGGCTTTTCTTCGGCGACACCGCCGCCACTCTCCTGGAGAAATCAAGGCAGTCGTTGCTGTTCGTCGCGAGCGAGGTCGCGCGCTAATCGGCGTCAGCGTCGTTGCTCTTGCCGCCGGTCGGCGGGCTGCGGAATTTGTTGTTTTTCGGGAAGCCCTTTGGCGCGATCCGGCCGGCGTCGGCGCGGTTGCCGCGCCAATCCTTGAGCTCCTTCATGGCCAGAGTGAAACTACGACCGGCGCCGTCGATCCAGGACATGCCGTCGTCGGCTTTGAACGTCGTAACGTCCGACAGGCCTTTTTCCTTGTAGCGCTGCAGCCGCACACCACGTCCGCGGCCCATTTCCGGCACCTGATTCAAGGCAAAGATCACCATTTTCCGGTTTGCACCGATTGCGGCCGCCAGTTCGCCGTCGACCGTCGTCAGGGCCGCCGCTTTGTCGGGCGCCTTCAAATTGAGCACCTGCTTCCCTTTCCGGGTCGTTCCGAGCACATCGTCCTCGGGCACGACGAAACCATTGCCGCCATAGCTCGCCACCAGGAATTTGCGCCCGCCCTGATACGCGAGGGCCGCGACGACATCGGCCTCTTCGAGATCGATAAACAGGCGGACCGGCTCGCCATGCCCCCGCCCGCCGGGAAGTTTCGATGCTTCGATCGTGTAGAACCGGCCATTGCTGCCGAAAATCAGGACCTTTGCCGTCGTTTCGGTCGGGAAGGCAAACTTCAAGTTGTCGTCTGTCTTGAAGGTCACACCCGAAAGATCGGTCACGTGACCGCGCAGGGCGCGGATCCAGCCCTTTTCCGAAACCACGATGGTGACCGGCTCACGCACCACCATGGCCTCTTCGATCGCCGCCTCATCATGCGCCGGCGCAATGCCAAAGGTTGTGCGGCGCCGTCCGATATCGGTTTTCGGGCCGAAAGTGTTCTTCAGCTCCTTGATCTGGCCGGCGACAGTCTTCCATTGCTGAGCCGGCGACCCGATCAGCGCCTTCAGCTTCGTTCTTTCCTCACGCAGAGCCTTGTCCTCGGCGCGGATTTCCATTTCCTCGAGCTTGCGCAGATTGCGCAGCCGCATGTTGAGGATTGCCTCGGCCTGAACCTCGCTAAGCTTGAAGGTCTTCATCAGGACGGGCTTTGGCTCGTCCTCCTTGCGGATGATTTTGATCACCTTGTCGAGATTGAGATAGGCAACCAGATATCCGCCGAGCACTTCCAGCCGGTGTTCGATCTCGGCCAGCCGGTGTCTGGATCGGCGCAGCAGCACCTCGCGTCGGTGGTCGAGCCATTCGCGCAATGCTTCCGCAAGCCCGAGCACCTGCGGGACGCGGCCCTTCACAAGCACGTTCATGTTGAGCGGAATGCGGCTCTCAAGCTCGGTGAGCTTGAACAGCGATTCCATCATCAGCTCGGCATCAACCGAGCGCGAACGCGGCTCAATCACCAGCCGGATATCTTCGGCCGATTCATCGCGAACGTCGGCCACGAGCGGCAGCTTCTTTTCGTTGATGAGCTCGGCGAGTTTTTCGACGAGACGCGACTTCTGCACCAGCCAGGGAATTTCAGTGACGACAATAACGTATGTTCCCCGGCCCGTGTCTTCCTGCTTCCATCGCGCACGAACACGGAACGAGCCGCGGCCGGTATTGTACGCTTCGGCGATTGTCTCCGGTGTGTCGACGATGACGCCGCCGGTCGGGAAATCGGGTCCTTTGACGTATTTCAGCAGCGTCTTGCTGCGTGCTTTCGGATTGTCGATCAGGAACAGCGCGGCATCGCACAGTTCGGCTGCATTGTGCGGCGGGATGGCGGTTGCCATTCCGACCGCAATGCCTTGCGAGCCGTTAGCAAGCAGATTGGGAAAGGCCGCCGGCAGCACAACCGGCTCCTTGTTGGTGCCGTCATAGGTCGCACGGAAATCGACTGCATCCTCGTCGATACCCTCGATCAGCAGCCGCGCCACTTCGGTAAGCCGCGCCTCGGTGTAGCGCATGGCGGCCGCGTTATCGCCGTCGATGTTCCCGAAATTGCCCTGGCCGTCCACGAGCGGATAGCGCTGGGCAAATTCCTGCGCGAGCCTTACCAGCGCGTCATAGATCGCCTGGTCACCGTGCGGGTGAAAGTTGCCCATCACGTCGCCGACGACCTTGGCCGACTTCTTGAACGCCGCCCCCGGGTCGAGCCGCAGTAGACGCATTCCGTAAAGAATGCGGCGGTGCACCGGCTTGAGGCCGTCGCGCGCATCGGGCAAGGCCCGATTCATAATCGTGGAGAGGGCATAAGCGAGGTAGCGCTCTTCCAGCGCCTGCCGCAGCGCAACCTCTTCGACGTCGCCTTTGTCGGGAGGAATCAGTCTCTTTCCCATGCCTGATAGCTAGTCGGTTGCGCAGCGATGAACAAGCGATGAACGATCCGGCCATCTGATCTTCGAGTTTTTTGCGTATTGTTTGCGAACCTGTAGGCCTTGACTGCGTTGAGTTGCGCAAGACTACGGAGGGGGCGCTTTTCTACCGGGTGGAGGAAGCAATGCGCCGGATTGTACTTACCACTGCCGCCACGCTTGCCATTCTTGCGGCAGGGTCGATAACGAATCGCGCCGATGCCATGACGGTTGCTGTGCCGGCCGGCATCGCCAAGGCGATTGACGGAACCAGCCTGGCTCAGGACGTCGCCTATGTCTGCCGCAGGGTCTGGCGTTGCGGCCCCTGGGGCTGCGGCTGGCGCCGCGCCTGCTGGTGGACGGGGCCACGCTATCCTTACTATGGCTACCGCTATCGCTACGGTTATCGCTACGGCTACCGCCGCTGGTAGCACTGGGAGCAGGAATGACGTTCTAGTCGCCCCACGCGTGGGCGACCAGCGCTATGCGACGCTTGGCAAGGCGCGATTGAGCGCCGCGATGAAATGCGCCCGCTCGTCGCCCAGCGCGAGGCCGCGCGGCTCCAGCACATAACGGGTCAGGAAATATCCCGTCAGCGCAAATCCGTCGGCAAGATCCGGGCCGGTCGCCGCCAATTCCCCGTCCCGCAGGAACGCCGGCAGCCGCAGCATTCTGTCCGCCCATGGCTCGCCCGCCGCACGGGACACGGCACGTCCCGATTTGGGCGACACAAAGACAAGGTCACCGGACGCACCGGTCGCCACGCACCGCTCGAGATCCAGACCGAAGCCGATTTCGGACAGCAGCTGCAATTCAAACCGCACGACCATCGGCGCAGCGATCGCGGCGTCATCAAGCCGGCTGAAAATCGTATCCAGTGATTCATAGAGGCCCAAATGCGGGTCACGCTCGGGCAACAGGCGCATCAGGGCCGCGAGGTGGCCGATACCGTAAATCGCATGCGGGGACGAAAAGAAACCGGCCGCCCTGAGATTCAGAGCTTCAACTGTGTAGTTGCCGAGATGCTCATCGAGTCGCGCCCGCCAGATGGCGCTTACGCAATTTCCCGGCTGGAGGATCGGTTTGAGACGCGAGCCGGCTCCGCCCCGCACAAGACCAAGATGACGGCCATGCTCGCGCGTCATCAGCTCGAGGATGGCATTGCCCTCCCCGTGACGCCTGGCTCCGAGCACGATGCCTTCATCGGTCCAATGCATTCGATTCCCGCTGACGCCTCGTTCTACTTCACTCCCTTGGAAACTCCAGCCCCATGGCGCGATACCGTTCGGGGTCGTCTGCCCAGTTCTCACGCACTTTGACAAACAAGAACAGGTGGACTTTGGCGTCCGCCACTTCCGCTATGTCCTTACGCGCGGCTTCGCCGATTGCCTTAATGGTTTGGCCGCCCTTTCCAAGCACGATTTTCCGCTGGCTTTCGCGTTCCACATAAATTGTCTGCTCGATCCTGATATCGCCGCGGCGAAGCTCCTTCCACACGTCGGTCTCGACCGTCGAATGGTATGGCAGCTCCTGGTGCAGGCGCTCGAACAGTTTTTCGCGCGTAATCTCCGCAGCCAGCTGGCGCATGGGCGCTTCAGAGATCTGATCGGGCGGATAAAGCCACGGACCCTGCGGCACATGCTGCGACAGCCACGTCTTCAGATCGCCGACACCGTCGCCGGTCAAGGCGGAAATCATGAAGGTCGCTTCGAACTTTGCCGCCGCGTTGGCATCTTTCGCCAGCGTGAGCAGTTTCTCTTTTGAGACCACGTCAATTTTATTGAGAACAAGAACACGTGGGGTCTTAACGTCGTGCAGCCTGCGAAGGATATCCTCCGCCTCGTCCTCAATGCCGTTGCGCGCATCGATCAAGACCCCAACCAGGTCCGCCTCGTGCGCGCCGGCCCAGGCTGTCGTGACCATGGCGCGATCCAGCCGCCGCCGTGGCGAAAATATTCCCGGCGTGTCGACAAAAACAAGCTGGGCCTGACCTTCGATGGCAATGCCGCGGATCAACGCGCGTGTCGTCTGAACTTTGCGCGAGACGATGCTGACCTTTGACCCGACCAGCGCATTCAGCAGCGTCGATTTGCCGGCATTGGGCGCCCCGATGAGCGCGATGAAGCCGCAGCGGGTGGAATCGTCAGCCATCAAGCTTGTCCGCCGGCACGCCGACGCGGGTTAGCATCACGGCGGCGGCGGCCTGTTCGGCGGCGCGCTTGGAACTGCCGATACCCTCCGCCGGCGGCCGGTCGGGCAGCACAACGGCAACACGGAACTCAGGGTCGTGATGGGGGCCCGTGCGCGCCAGCTCGCGATAGGCCGGGGTCGGCAGGCCGCGCGCCTGCGCCCATTCCTGCAGGATTGTTTTTGGATCGCGCAGCGGCCGCAGCGGCTTGAGCATCCGCTCTTTCCAGAAACGCGCGATCAACTCATCGGCCGCATTGTAGCCGCCGTCGATAAACACCGCGCCGACAAGCGCCTCGCACACGTCCGCCAGGATCGTGGTCCGGCGCCTGCCGCCCGCATGCGACTCGGAACTGCCGAGTTTGAGCACGGGCCCGAGATCCATCGCACGCGCAACCTCGGCGCAGGTCTCCTTGCGCACCAGATCGGCGAGGCGCCGGGACAACTCGCCTTCATTCGCCTTCGGGAAGGCGCGGTACAGCATGTCGGATATCACGAGACCAAGAACGTGGTCGCCGAGGAATTCCAGCCGCTGATAGCTTGCAGCGCGATTGCCGCCGGACAGCGCCGAGATGTGCGTCAGCGCACGTTCGAGCAGTTCCTTGTCGGCAAATTTGTAGCCGATCCTGTCTTCGAGCGCGGTCCTGTCCCTGGCCTTGCGGCTCATTTGACGATCGTGAACAGCCTGCTCCAGCGCACCGACACCGGCCAGCGCCAGAACTGCCAGGCGCGCTCGCCCTCGTAGACGGAAAAGAAGATGATCTGCGCCTTGCCCACGATGTTCTCAAGCGGGACCATGCCGACCTGACTGAACCGGCTGTCGGTGGAATTGTCGCGGTTGTCGCCCATCATGAAATAGTGGCCGGGCGGAACGGTATAGACCTGCGTATTGTCGGCAAAGCCATTGTCGACCAGATCGAGCGTGTAGAAGCTCACGCCGTTCGGCAACGTGTCCTTCCATCGCTTGACGGGCGCCTCACGAACCCCCTCTTCGGTTTCAATGAAGTCCGGCGCACGCTCGTGCTTGACGGGCACGCCATTGATGCTGACGACACCATCGATGACCTGGATCTTGTCACCCGGCAATCCGATCACGCGCTTGATGTAATCGGTCGAAGGATCTTTCGGCAGCCGGAACACCACCACATCCCCGCGCTGCGGAAGCCAGTCGCCCGGAATGCGTCCGGAAAAAATCGGTGGCGATAGCGGAAACGAGTATTTGCTGTATCCGTAAGTGTATTTCGACACGAACAGGTAATCGCCAACCAGCAGCGTGTCTTTCATCGAACCGGACGGGATATTGAATGGCTGAAAGAAAAACGTGCGGATTACCAGCGCAATGATCAGGGCGTGAATGATTACGCGCACCGTTTCGGCGATGCCGCCCTCTTTTCGCTTTGTCCCAGATGTCACGCTCATAGGCCTTTCGTCCCGCCAAACGGCTTGCGCGCCCCGGCGACTTTGTAGCGGGTGCCCCCCGGACAAGCAATGAACAAGGACCGGCGTATCGTTCAAACAAATGCCCGGATTGCAGCCTCCGCCGTCAATCTTCGGCGACCCGGGTCGATTTGGGGTCAGCCGATATAACGACAATGGCCTGCGCGGTCGGGCCGTCGTCAGTCAGAGAAACGTCGATTCTGACTTCGCAGCCGGCAGGTGTAATGGCGCGAAGACGAGCAAGCGCGCCACCCGTGAGCGTCATTGTTGGACGGCCGCCCGGAAGATTGACGACGCCCATGTCGCGCCAGAACACACCGCACCGGAATCCTGTGCCGAGCGCCTTAGAACAGGCTTCCTTGGCGGCAAAACGTTTGGCGTAGGTTTCAACCGCATTTGCTCTGCTCTCGGCCTTGGTCCGCTCGGCCGATGTGAAAATACGATCAAGGAAGCGGTCACCGTGCCGCTCAATCACTTTCGCAATCCGCCGCACATCGACGATGTCGGAACCAAGCCCAATGATCATGCGCGCGCCTTTTTCCGGCCGCGGTCCATGGCGGCACGCATGAATTTTACCGTCTCAGCCAGGCCTTCAAATACCGACTCGCCGACGAGGAAATGGCCGATGTTGAGCTCGACCACCTGCGGCAGCACCGCGATGGTCTCGGCCGTCCCATAGTCGAGACCATGACCGGCATGCACTTCCAGGCCGAGCGTCGATGCACGCTCGGCACCCTCACGAATAATCCGCCATTCGGTTTCCGCCTCGCGCATGCGCCGTTCAGCCAATGCATCGCACCAGCCACCGGTGTGAATTTCGATCACGGGCGCGCCGAGCTCGGCCGCCATTTCGATCTGTGCCGGCGCCGCGCCTATAAAAAGCGACACGCGGATTCCCGCAGCCTTGAGCGCACTGATCGCCGGCGCAAGCTGTGTGCGCTGGCTGACCACATCAAGCCCTCCTTCCGTGGTGCGTTCCGTGCGCTTTTCCGGCACGAGACAGGCAGCGTGCGGTTTGGTCTTGAGCGCGACGCCGATCATTTCGTCGGTCGCAGCCATCTCGAAATTGAGCGGCTTGTCGATTTCGGCCTTCAGGCGCGCTATGTCGTCGTCGCGAATGTGACGCCGGTCCTCACGCAGATGGGCCGTAATGCCGTCGCAACCGGCCGCGATCGCCAGCTTTGCCGCACGCACCGGGTCCGGGTGACGGCCGCCGCGGGCGTTGCGGATCGTGGCAACGTGATCGACATTGACCCCAAGACGAAGGCGATCCATGCGCTAGCCGTTTACCCGTTCGGCCTTGGCCACCACCGACTTCGCGCGCAGCTGCGCCAATATCGCGGTCAGATGCTTGAGATCGTAGACCTCAAGGTCGATCATAACGTCAGTGAAATCGGGCGCGCGCCGCGTCATGCGAATATTGTCGATGTTGCCATCGTGCTCCGCTATGACCTGCGCGATCTGCGCGAGCGAGCCCGGCTCGTTCACGGACTGCACGGCGATGCGCGCGGGAAACCGCTGCGGCGTGCGCTCTTCCTCGTCCCAACGCACGTCGAGCCAACGCTCGGGCTTGTCCTCAAATTCACTCAAGGCGGGAGACTGGATCGGGTAAATCGTGATGCCTTCGCCGGGGGAAAGAATGCCGACAATTCGATCGCCTGGGACCGCGCCTCCATTGGGAGCAAACCGTACCGGCAGGTCGCCATTGATGCCACGAATGGGGATCGCCTGCCCTGCCGAACTGTCGGGCACCCTGAACTTGACCGACGTGATTTTTCTCAAGCCGAACCATCCGCCTTCGGCTTTCGGCTTTGCCGCCATGGCGGCTGCGCGCTCTTCCTTGTAGTCGGGGTACATCGCGCGGGCGACGTCCGACGCCTTGAGCTCGCTTCGTCCGACCGCGGCCATAACCTCCTCAACCGAGGCCCGCGCGAGACGCGGCAGCGCGCCGGTCAGCTTTTCATCCGAAAAGGCGATTTTGGCACGCTGGAACAGCCGCTCCACGATCCGCCGGCCAAGGCCGGCATATTGCAGACGCACCGCCTGGCGCGTCGCACGGCGAATGGCCGCGCGCGCCTTTCCGGTCATTACAATCGACTCCCATGCCGCCGGCGGCGCGTGTTGCGACTTCGACGTCACGATTTCAACTTCATCGCCGTTGACGAGCTCGGACGTCAGCGGCGCGATCTGTCCATTGATCTTGCAGCCAACGGCTGTGTTGCCGACATCGGTATGGACCGCGTAGGCAAAATCGATCGGGGTCGCCTTGCGCGGCAGCGCGATCAGCTTGCCTTTTGGCGTGAAGCAGAACACCTGGTCGTGAAACAATTCGAGCTTGGTATGCTCGAGAAACTCTTCCGGATTTGACCCTTCAGCCAGCAGCTCAATCGTACGGCGCAGCCAGGCATAGGCCGTCGACTCGCGCGACAGCAGTTCGGTCGGCGAGCCTGCATTGTCCTTATAGAGCGCGTGGGCGGCGATGCCGTATTCGGCGATCTCGTGCATGCCCACGGTGCGAATCTGCAATTCGACGCGCTGTTTGCTTGGACCGATCACCGTGGTGTGGATCGAGCGATAATCGTTTCCCTTGGGCGTCGAGATGTAGTCCTTGAAGCGCCCCGGAACCATCGGCCAGGTGCTGTGGACAATGCCGAGGGCCTGGTAGCAGTCGGCCAGGCTCTTCACGATTACCCGGAACCCGAAAATGTCGGAAAGCTGCTCAAAGCCGACCGACTTTCGTTCCATCTTCCGCCATATCGAATAGGCACGCTTGCGGCGGCCGACGACCCGCGCATCGATGCCGCGATCGGCAAGCTTCTTGGTCAACTGCTTTTCAATATCCGAAATCAATACCCTGCTGCGCTCGGTGAGTGCGTTGAGCCGCCCGGTTATGACGTTGCAGGCTTCCGGATAAATTTCGCGAAACGCCAGATCATCGAGTTCCTCGCGCATTTCGTGCATACCCATGCGACCCGCGAGCGGCGCGTAGATTTCCAGCGTCTCCTCGGCGGCGCGGCGGCGCGTCTCCGGCGGCATGTACTGAAGCGTGCGCATGTTGTGCAGCCGATCCGCGAGCTTGATCAGAAGCACGCGCACATCGTCGGCGATTGCCAGCAGCAATTTGCGGAGATTTTCGGCTTGCTTGGCCTCTTTGGTAACGAGGTCGAGTTTTTTGAGCTTGGTAAGTCCTTCGACCAGCCGGCCTATGTCGTGACCGAACAGACCATCGATTTCCGCGCGCGTGGCTTCGGTATCCTCGATCGTGTCGTGCAGAAGAGCCGCCGCGATCGTCGCATCGTCAAGCTTGAGATCGGTAAGAATGGCCGCGACCTCGATCGGATGGGAGAAATAAGGATCGCCGGACGCCCGCCGCTGTTCACCGTGCGCCTTCATTGCATAAACGTAGGCGCGATTAAGGAGCGCCTCATTCGTGTCGGGGTTGTACCTGCGCACCCGTTCAATCAGATCGTATTGGCGCATCATTGGCGGTTTGCGCGCCGGAGCCGGTTTTTCGCCCGCCGCCAGAGCCGCAGCAGCGGGCGACGGCCGCGGCGCCCGGACGGGTGCCGGCTTTTGCGTTCGCGGTACATCGGAGCGCATACGCGCCATTCTGGTGCCCTGCAGCGGCTGCTAAGAAACTACCTCAAGATATCACGTCGTTTCGATGGCGCGGCAAGGGCTTAGCCGACTGGTTGATAAAATGACGACGGCCCGGCTTTGAGACCGGGCCGTTACATAAAATTAACACCAAACCGGCAGCCTATTCGGCGTCCTCTTCCGGCGGCTCCTCCGGCGGCGCCAGGCCCTCAAGTCCTTTGAGAAGCTCTTCTTCCGTCATCCGGTCGGCGGTTACCTCGGTATCATCGGAATCGACGCTGGCCCCGGCGCCTGCTCCGATCAGCGGCACCTCGGGTTCAGGCTCGTCAACCTCAACATATTTCTGAAGGCTGTGAATGAGATCTTCCTTGAGATCGCCGGGCGAAACGGTCGTTTCCGCAATTTCACGCAGCGCGACGACCGGATTCTTGTCGTTGTCGCGCTCGACCGTAATCTGCGACCCGGATGAAATCATGCGCGCCCGGTGGCTGGCCAGCAGAACCAGATCGAAACGGTTTTCAACTTTATCGATGCAATCTTCTACGGTGACACGGGCCATCGGCTCGTCACTCCATCTGGTGGAACTTGTCCCTGAATTCGCCTGCTAGGTATCCCCTGACGCATGGAATTTCAAGCATTTTTGTCTTGGTTTAGCCTCATCCGTCTGTTACTCGACAACCCAAGCGCGCCGGAAGGCCGACGGTACGGGATTTTGTCGGCACGGTGCGATTGCGCAGGTGGCAGCCAAATTGATCCAAGGCGCCACGATGCTCTGTTAAACGGGGAGCCGAAACCGCGCAAGCGGAGCGTTCCGCATTGCGCGCGGCGGGTGCGAAAGTAACGTGTGAATTGTGAGATTATGAGAGAGACAAATGACGGTACCTGGCGAAAAAGTCGCTTTGTTCATTGACGGTGCAAATCTTTACGCGACAGCAAAATCCCTCGGGTTTGATATCGACTACAAGCGGCTGCTGCGTGAGTTTCAATCGCGTGGTTATTTGCTGCGCGCGTTTTATTACACCGCAGTCATCGAGGATCAGGAATATTCGTCCATCCGTCCGCTGATCGACTGGCTTGACTACAACGGTTATTCGGTCGTCACCAAGGCGACGAAGGAATTTGTCGATCAGACCGGCCGGCGCAAAGTCAAAGGAAACATGGACATCGAGCTCGCGGTCGATGCTATGGAAATTGCCGGCACGATCGATCACATGGTGCTCTTTTCAGGCGACGGCGATTTTCGTTCGCTGGTCGAAGCCGTACAACGCAAAGGGGTTCGCGTGACGGTCGTCTCGACCGTAACGACGCAGCCGCCAATGGTTGCCGACGAACTGCGCCGCCAGGCCGACGTGTTCATCGATATCGTCGAGCTGCAGTCAAAGATCGGCCGCGACCCTGCGGAGCGGACGCCTCGCGAGGGGCGCCCTCCCCGTGACGATCGTGCGGCATCTCATACGCCGCAATTCCTGCAACGGCCGGCATCGCCGCAACGCGCAGGCGCTCCTGTCGGAGCCGACGAAGACGACGACTCCTACCAATAGCGTTTTTGTTGCGCGCATGATCTTATCCCGCGTGACGGCGTCGTGCGCCCCGCGAGTTCCCGGATTCACGCGCAATGGCAGAGACTGACGGCAAGCCGGGGCGAGATTGTCCGCGTTGCCCGCGGCTTGTCGCTTTCCGCAAGACATGGCGTGAGAAAGAATCGACCTGGTTCAATTCGCCGGTACCGTCTTTCGGATCGATCAATGGAAGGCTGCTGATTGTCGGACTGGCGCCGGGGCTGCAAGGCGCCAACCGTACCGGCCGCCCCTTCACCGGCGACTATGCCGGGGTCCTGCTCTACGAGACGCTCGGCAAATATGGATTTGCGCGCGGCGAGTATCACGCCCATCCCGACGATGGGCTCGAGCTCGTCGACTGCCGGATCACAAATGCGGTGCGTTGCGTGCCGCCCGAGAACAAACCGACCCCCGAAGAGATCAGGACTTGCCGGGACTTTCTGGCGCCGACGATCGGCGAGATGAAAATGCTGCGCGCCATCGTCGCTCTCGGCCGCATCGCGCATGAAAGCACGGTGCGCGCACTCGGCGGCCGGTTGGTCAGCTTTCCGTTCGCGCACGGCAAGAGACACGAACTCGGACCGGTTGCGCTGTTCAGCAGCTATCACTGCTCGCGCTACAACACGAACACCGGCGTCCTCACCCCCGAAATGTTCCGGGAGGTCTTTGTGACCGTGCGACGCTACCTCGACGCCTGAAGCCAGGCGACAACCTCTGCTGCATTCCTGTCCGGCGGAAAG
This sequence comes from Pseudolabrys sp., assembly GCA_035701845.1. Taxonomy (GTDB): domain Bacteria; phylum Pseudomonadota; class Alphaproteobacteria; order Rhizobiales; family Xanthobacteraceae; genus Pseudolabrys. The sequence goes on from DASSRJ010000136.1 coordinate 49,378, forward strand.
ACAGGGTAGAACGCCTTGGTGATCCGGCCGCCGTCGGCAACAAGCGCCATGCGCTTGAGCAGCGTCATGCCCGCGACCGAGAATGTCGGAAGTTTCAGTGCCTTTGCCAGCGCCAGTTTCTCATCCGACAACAGTGCGAAGGGAAGATGCAGGCGTGTCGCCGCTTCCCGCTGATAGGCCGTATCCTGCGTCGAGAGACCGTAAAGATGCGCCACTCCCAACCGTGTGAGTTCGCCGAAATGGTCCCGAAACGAGCAGGACTGCGGCGTGCAACCTCGCGCGCCCGGGATCTCATCCCATCCGTCCGGCGGATCAACGCCCGGAACGCCTGTCCGCGGATAGATGTAGATCACGGTCCGGCCACTCAGCCTCGACAGATTGACCGACGCCCCATCGGTCGCCGGCAGCGCCAATTCGGGCAGCTTTGCGCCTTCGAGATGGCGCGCTGCACCGTCATCTTGGGGAATTGGAATTCCCGGCGGCAGAAATTGCGGATTGTGCGTGCCCGAAGCTTCCGTCATTTCTGATCTCCATTTCCAGTCGTCATTCCGGGACGCACGTAACGCGCACGAACCCGCCTGCGGGCCGACGCCTCAAGCGGCGAGCGCAAGCCTCTCGGCGGGCGAAGGCCCGGAACCCGGAAACACACGTTGTCCTCGCATCTGGATTCCGGCTCTCGCCGCTAACGCGGCTCGGCCGGAATGACGGGCTGAATGTAGCTCATAAATTCCATGAGCGAGCCGTCCGGATCCCGAAAATAGACCGACGTGCCCGGTCCTCTTGCGCCGAACCGCTGCATTGGACCAGCCTCTATGGCGACGGCTTGTTCTTTCAGGTGAGCAATCGCGTCTTCAATCGGCCCCTGCCATTCAAAACACAGATCGCTATTGCCCGGCTGTACTGGCAAACGTGCAACCTCGGCAGGCCTCACACCCGGTCCGTGTACGTTGAGTTGCTTGTCACCGAGCCGGTAGGCCCAGCCGTGCGGCCGCTGCACGAGCTCCACCCCGATTACGCTTTCGTAGAATTTGTTGGACCGGCCCCAGTCGGAGACATGGATGACGCAGTGATCGAGTTTTGTCGGCACCATGCTGATTTTCCTGATCTTTCGTACTCACAGCAACGTGATGGCGGTCAATCGTCAAGTCGCCGGTGCCACGACTTGGTGCCTGTATGCTTGGCAATCAATGATCCTGGGAGCAAATCATGACAACTCAAAAATATGCCGGCCTTGCCTTCCTGGCTGCCATTGCACTTTTTGGTGCGACACTGTCCGCCGCCGCGCAGACCGCATCCGTCGTCATGAAAAATGCCGAAGGCAAAGAGATCGGCTCAGTCAATCTTACGCAAACGACGCAGGGCGTATTGATCAATGCAGCGCTCAAAGGGCTGCCGCCGGGCGAGCACGCATTTCATGTTCACGCGGTCGGCAAATGTGAGCCGCCCTTCACCTCCGCGGGCGGACACTTCAATCCCGGCGGAAAGAAGCACGGGATGATGTCGCCTGAAGGCCAGCACGCCGGCGATATGCCTAATCTGCATATACCGCAAAGCGGTGACCTGACCGTCGAAGTCCTGAATACCGCTATCACGCTTGAGAAGGACAAGCCGAACTCGGTGTATGACGCCGATGGCTCGGCGATCGTCATTCACGCCGGAAGCGACGACTACAAGACCGACCCTACGGGTGAAGCCGGCGGTCGCATCGCTTGTGGTGTGATTCCATAGCGGTCCGCGCGAACGCGGCCGACCCCTCTATCGTCATGCCCGGCCACAGCCGTTCGAAGAACGGCGTGCTTTCGCACGCCTATGTGCCGGGCATCCACGTCTTGGTGAAAACGAAAAGACGTGGATGGCCGGAACAAGTCCGGCCATGACGAAAGCCATTTCAACCAGAGCGCTCTCTATCCCTTCATCCGCATCAGTCGGCCGCGTTCGCGCTCCCAGGACCGCTTTTTCAGCGTTTCGCGCTTGTCGTGCAGCTTCTTGCCGCGCGCCAGCGCGATCTCAACCTTGGCCCGCCCCTTCTCGTTAAAGTAAAGCTTTAACGGCACGATCGTCATGCCTTCGCGTTCGACTGCCCCCGTCAGCCGGTTGATTTCGCGCTTCTGCAGCAGCAGCTTGCGCGCCCGTTTCGGTGCGTGGTTGAAACGGCTCGCCTGCAGATATTCCGGGATATTGGAGTTGATCAGCCAGAGCTCGCCACCGCGCGCATCGGCGTAGGATTCCGCGATCGTGGCCTTTCCGGCGCGCAGTGATTTGACCTCGCTGCCGGTGAGGACGATGCCGGCCTCGAAGGTCTCGCCGATCGCGTAGTTGAAGCGCGCCCTGCGGTTGTCGGCGACCACCTTGAAGCGGCGCTCGGGCTTTGTGGCCATGTGCGGCGGTTATAGTTCAGCGCGACTTGAGTTGATCGCGGATTTCCGTGAGAAGCTGCTCGGTCTTCGACGGTTCAGGCGGCTTTTCCTCCTGCTTGCGCACAAGCTGGTTCAACGCCCGGATCGCAAGGAAGAGCACGAAAGCAATGATGATAAAGTTGAGCGTGACAGTGAGAAAATTCCCCCAGGCCAATACAGCACCCTGTTTTTTGGCCTCAATAAGGGTGTCGGCGGTCACTTTCGATGACAGCGGGACATAATAGTTCGAAAAATCGATGCCGCCGGTAATCGCGCCGATCACCGGCATGATCATATCGCCGACCAGTGAGTTCACGATCCCCGAAAAAGCGGCGCCAATGATCACGCCGACGGCAAGATCAACAACGTTGCCGCGCAGTGCAAATTTTTTGAATTCCTCAAGCATGGTCGGAACCTGCTTCTTCGATTTACATCGTAGGATGGGTTGAGCGGAGCGAAACCCATCTTTGCGCACCGCCGGTGATGGGTTTCGCTCCGCTCAACCCATCCTACCGAAAATTCGCTCTCTAATTGATCAGCCCCGCGTGCACCATCGCCTGCCGTACGGCGGTCTGTGCTTTCTCGCTTGCCGGAACCATCGGCAACCGCACTGAGTTGGCACACTTGCCGATGAGCGACATCGCAAACTTGATGGGCGCCGGGCTGGTTTCGACGAACAGATTGATGTGCAGCGGCGCCAGCTTGTCCTGCAATTTAAGTGCAGTGGTGAAATCGCCCTTGAGGCACGCCGCCTGGAATTCTGCGCAAAGCCGCGGCGCCACGTTGGACGTCACTGAAATGCATCCGTGCCCGCCATGCGCCATGAAGCCGAGCGCCGTGATGTCTTCGCCCGACAGCTGGTTGAAGTCGGCTCCCATGGCCGCGCGCTGCTGGGACACGCGCGCCATGTTGGCGGTCGCATCCTTCACGCCCGCAACGTTTTTCAGCTCAAACAGGCGCGCCATCGTCTCGACCGACATGTCGACGATCGATCGTCCGGGAATGTTGTAGATGATGATCGGAATCCCGATCGCATCGTTGATCGCCTTGTAGTGCTGATACAGGCCTTCCTGCGTCGGCTTGTTGTAGTACGGCGTCACGATCAGGACGGCATCGGCGCCTGCCTTCTCCGCGTGGCGGGACAGTTCTATCGCCTCTGCGGTGGAATTTGAGCCGGCACCCGCAATGACCGGCACGCGGCCGTCAGCCTGGTCGATGCACCATTCGACCACCTGCTTGTGCTCGCCGTGCGACAAAGTCGGGCTCTCACCCGTGGTTCCCACGGGAACCAGGCCGTTCGTGCCCTCCGCGATCTGCCACTCGACGATGTCGCGAAAAGCCTTTTCGTCGAGCGAGCCGTTTTTGAATGGCGTGACCAGCGCTGTAAAAGAGCCCCGAAAGCTCGTCCTGGCGGTCATGACACGGCTTCTCCACAAAAGGCGGGTTTGAGCCCCATTGATATCGGGTCAAGGGGCCTGAAGAAAGCCCTCCGCTGCCAAGGCGCGGGGGAACCCGGCATGCGGCACCGTGTTTTGGCCGTGTTCCCGCCTAAAATACCGGCGGATGAAATTTTTCGGTATCATTCATCAATAGATTTGGCCTAATGGGCGGGCCGATTTGCTGTTTCGGCGCTGAGTCGGACGGGTCGAAGAACAAAGTGCGGGGTTTGATGGACGCGACTGGCCGCAGCCGCTCGAGTTTGTTTTTTGCAGCGATTGCAGCCTGCAGCCTGTGCGCCGAAGCCGCGTTCCCGGCTGCGCAAAAGGTCCCGTTGCCGCGCCCGCGACCGGCCGTGCCGGTGGCCAAGCAAACGGTCGCACCGGTGCGGCAGGCAGCGCCCTTGCCGCAAACGCGGCCGCAGGCCGTCACAGCCTCCGTTCACGCCAATTCCGGTCCGCATGGGCATTCGATCGAGAATCGTGCCGAAGCCAAGGCGCTCGCCCGGCCGTCTTCGGGGCCGTTTGCTGTTGCGCCTAACGGGACCGCATCGGCGAACGACATCGCCGCGGTCAAGCGTGTGATCGAAGCCGCGCGCAAAGGCAGAGACGCCGACGCCAATGCGGCGCAGGCGGGCATTAGCGATCCGGTAGCCCGAAAGTTGGCCGAGTGGGTCATCCTGCGTTCGGATAACACCAATCCATCTTTCGAGCGATACGCCGCTTTCGTACAGAACAATCCCGCCTGGCCGCACGTGCCGCTGTTCCGCCGCCGCGCCGAGAACGCGCTCTGGAACGATGGTGTCGACGCGGCGGCAGTGCGGGCTTTCTTCGCCAGGAAGACGCCGTCAACCGCCAAGGGCCGTTACATGCTCGCGCGCGTCCTGCTCGCCCAGGGCGATCACGACGGCGCTGCGGCGCTGGTCAAGTACGCGTGGCGCCACGACGACTGCAGCGCAGAGGTCGAGAAAAAAGTGCTCGAGATGTTCGGCAGCATGCTCACGGCGGCCGATCACAAGGTGCGCATGGAGACCCGCTTTTACGCCGGCGACGCAGCCGCCGGCCTGCGCGCCGCCGAACGCCTCGGCGGCAACGACCTTGCGATTGCCCGGGCCCGTGCCGCAGTCCTGCAAAAGGCGCGCAACGCGAAATCGCTGCTCGACGCCGTGCCTGCCGCTGCGCAGCGTGAACCGGGCTATATCTTCGCCCGCGTGCAATGGCTACGCCAGAACAACAAGCCCGAAGAAGCCGGAAAGCTCATCCTTACCGCGCCGAAGGACCCGGATGCGCTGGTCGATCTCGACCAGTGGTGGCTCGAGCGACGCCTGCTGGTGCGCAAGCTGCTCGATGAGCACAACCTGCAGGCTGCCTACAACGTCGCCCGCGAAGCCGCGCCGCCGATGCGCGGCGTGTACCGGGTCGACGCCCATTTCACCGCCGGCTGGGTGGCGCTGCGCTATCTGCACAATCCGAGGGCCGCTGCACAGCACTTCGCGCACATCGTGGAAGGCACCCGCAACCCGCATGCGCTTTCACGCGGCGGCTACTGGCAGGGCCGCGCCGCCGAGGCGATGGGCCAAAATGCGCAGGCCAAAGCATTTTACGAGATGGCCGCGCAGTACATTGCGACCTATTACGGGCAGCTTGCGCGCGCGCGGCTCGGGCTCAAGGACGTCGGGCTGCGCCCGCCGCTCTCATTCACACCGCAAGAAACGAATGTGCTGAACAATCTCGAAGTGGTGCGGGCGGCGGCGATTCTGTACGAGCTCGGCGAACGGGATATGCTGGCCTCGATCTACGCCGAGCTCGGGGAGAGCGCGACCGACATTGCGGGAATGACCATGCTGGGCGAGCTCGCGGCCAGGCACGGGGATGGCCGCGCCATGCTGCTGCTCGGCGAAGCGGCCTACCGCCGCGGACTTCCGCTCGAACATTACGCCTACCCGACCGTGGGCCTGCCGGACTACCGGCCGATCGCGCCACCGGTCGAACCTGCGGTCACTTACTCGATCGCGCGGCAGGAAAGTCACTTCAATCAAAAGGTCGTCTCGAGCGCTCATGCGATGGGCCTGATGCAGGTAACGCCCGCGGCCGGCATCGACACCGCCGCGAAATACAAGGTCACCTACAGCCGTGAACGGCTTCTCAAGGATCCGGTCTACAACGTGCAGATGGGAGCCGCCGAACTCGCCAACCTGTTCAACGGTTATAACGGATCCTACATCCTCACTTTCGCGGGCTACAACGCCGGCCGCGGCAGGGTGAAACAATGGATCGCGGCCTATGGCGACCCGCGCGATCCCAACGTCGATCCCGTCGACTGGGTCGAGCGCATCCCGATTTCCGAGACGCGCAATTATGTCGAGCGGATCATGGAGAATCTGCAGGTTTATCGTGTGCGCTTTGGCGGCGGCACCAGGCTGCTGATCGAAGCGGACCTGAAGCGCGGCGGCGCGCACTGATCGCCCTATGGCGGCGCCGGCAGCATCGACAACCGGCACGTCGCACAGCACGTTTGTTACCGCCCCCGACGGCCTGCGCCTTCACGCGCGCTGTTACGGCCGCGCCGGCGCTGCGAGCACTCCCGTTGTCTGCCTGCCCGGCCTTGCCCGCACGTCGGCGGATTTCGACGCCCTGGCGACAGCGCTTTCGCGTGACGGCCCTCACCCCCGCCGCGTAATTGCGCTCGACTATCGCGGTCGCGGCCTCTCGCAGTACGATCGCGACCCGGCGAATTATTCGCTTCCGGTCGAGCTCGCCGACGTTCTGGCCGTCATCACTGCACTGGAATCACTGCCGGCCGTCTTCATCGGTACGTCGCGCGGCGGCATCCTGACGATGCTGCTGGCAGCCGTCCGGCCGTCCGCGATCGCCGGCGCCGTGCTCAACGACATTGGTCCGGTCATCGAGCCGCAGGGGCTGATGCGCATCAAAAGCTACGTCGGCAAACTGCCGCAGCCGCGAACCTTCGAGGAAGGCGCCGAGATCCTGCGCCGCCTGTTTCATTCACAATTTCCGCGGCTTGGGCCTGACGATTGGCTGGCCGGCGCACACCGCATGTTCAGGGAAGAGAACGGACGCATGGTGACGACCTACGATCCGAAGCTCGCAGCGACCATGGCAGCCGTTGACCTCGAGCGGCCGATGCCGGCCATGTGGAAGGAATTCGATGCGCTGGCGAACGTCCCGCTGATGGTCATTCGGGGCGCCAACTCGGACATCCTGTCGGCGTCGACGGTCACCGAGATGAAGGTGCGGCACCCAACACTCGAAACCCTCGAGGTGCCGGACCAGGGCCACGCGCCATTGCTTGCCGAAGCGGACACGATTTCGCTGATTGCAAGGTTCGTCGCCAGCTGCGACGGCCGGCGCAGCTGAGGCCGGTCTGCTTTCTTAAATTATTTTCGCGCTGATAACGAAAAACCCCGGCGGTTTCCCGCCGGGGCTGTTGTTGGTCAGACCGCTACGCGATCACGGATAGAAGTCGCGATGCACGCGGAAGCGGAACTGGAAGTTGTCCTGGTCGTCCAGATGGAGCGGACCATTGACGGCTATCGGGAGTCCGCCGGTGTAGAACCCGGTCGTGCTGCTCGCGGTGTTCAGCTTGTTGTAGAGAATGTCGAGACCCATGTAGAAGTCCTTGGTGACGTTCCACTGGGTGCGCGTGCCGACCCACCAGGTATTCCAGTCCTGGTCGCAGCCGGCGGTGGCAAGCGCCAACGTCCCGACTCCTGCGCCGGTACCGACACCGTTAACGCCCGATGCGCAGAGGATGTTGTTGGCGGTGCCGCCATAGCTGACCTGGGCGTAGCCGCCATAGATCGACGTCCTCCAACGCGGATTCCAGAAGTGCTCGTAAGCCGCGTTGACGTTCCATGCGGTGGTCAGCTCAACGTCAGTCGCTGTCGTGCCAAGTACGCCGCCATAGACACCGTCGACGATCGTGCCGATGCCGACGCTGTCGCCTTCGCGGTAGAACCAGGAGCCCTGCGTGGCGAAGAAGATATAACGCAGCGCGCCTTGCGTGTAGTTGACCTGGGCCTGGAAGTAGTCGCCCTGCCCGATCATCGGTGCGTTCAGCTTGATGCCGGCGCCGACCGCAAAGCCCCATTTATTGTCGGGATGGCCGGTATTCTCAAGCACGCCGTAGTACAGCGGGTTGACCTCATGCGCCGCGGCCATGATCTGGGCCGAACCCCAGGCCTGGTCGACGCGCAGGTTGGCGACGATGTCAGGCGCCTGGAAGCCGCCGTAACCGTTGAAACCGGTCTGGTTGAAGAGTTGGCCGCTGACCGTGCGGCGCATTTCGGCGGCAATCGTTGCCGAGAAGCCGTTGCCGAACTGCGCCGTATAGCCGAGCACTTTCCAGCCTGGATCGCCGGTGTCGGACGCCGGGAACGTGCCCCAGTACGACGTCGCCGGCACGCTGTAGAAGTCGTAGAACGACTGCGCCTGGCCGAAGGTGAAGCCGGCCCACTGGATGAAGGCGCGGTTGGCATCGAACGTGTTGCCGGCACCGTTGGTGTCGCTGCCGCTGACGCCGACGGCAATGTAGCCGCGCACCGTGCCATATTCTGTCTGGCTGCGTGCATCGGCCGTGATGTAACCGCGTGCCCGCCAGGTGCTGTCGTTCGTGAACCGGTTGTTGGCGTTGGTCACCTGGAACGCGCCGGTGCCGATATTGCCGGCCGCACCCCAAGTGTATTCGGCGCGCACCCAGCCGCCGATCTTCAGGCACATATCGGTGCCGGGGATGTAATAGAACCCGACCCCATACAGGCTGCAAATCTTCACGTACTG
>DASSRJ010000137.1:0-9766 GCA_035701845.1 Pseudolabrys sp.
CGTCACCTTCGTTGCCGAGGTATCGCTCAGTTGCTCGAGGGCTACCTTCTTGGCCTGCTCGAAGGCCTTGAATACCGCCCCCGGCAGCCAGGGATGTTTTTCGGCCAGAGTGCGCCGCACGCCCACCAGGTGCATGATCGGAAAAATGCCGGTACGCCTGAAGTAATCCTTGGCGGCGGCAACCGGATCCGGAAACAGCCAGCCCACGTTGGGCGTATCCTTCGGCAGCGACGGCGGACGTGGCGCGATGAAGCCGTCGATTGCACCGTCCCGCAGCAGCGCGGAAATCGATTTTCCTTTCGGCGCGTCCTCAAGCTTCACGTCGGGCGGCAGCTTGATGCTGATCTTCTCCGGACGGTCGGCATCCTCGATGCCGCCGCGCACCCAATGGATGTCCGACGGCTTCACGCCGTGATCGTCCTGAAGGATCGCGCGCGCCCAGACATTGGCGGTGAGCTGGTATTCCGGCAGGCCGACTTTTTTACCCTTCAGGTCGGCCGGATTCTTGACGCGGTCGGTGCGGACATAGATCGACGTGTGGCGAAATGTGCGCGACACGAAGGCCGGCACACCGACATAAGAGCAGCTGCCTTGCGCGGTCTTGACGGTGAAGCTCGACAGCGAAAGCTCGCAGATGTCGAATTCCGCCTGCCGGAACGCACGGAAGAAAATTTCTTCCGGTGAAAGCGTCATGCAGGCCGGCTTGACGCCGTCGATCTGCACGGTGCCGTCGATCAGCGCCCGTGTGCGGTCATAAGGGCCGACGGCGACGGAAAGATTGAGCTTGGCCATGAAGCGCCCGGATCCAATGTGGGGCGTCAGTCATAGGCGAAAGCACGCAGCAACGCAAAACGGCGGCCGTTGGGCCGCCGCTTGATCGGAAAACCATTCCGACGGAATTTAATCAGCCGAAAATATCGGCCACGATGCCATTATACCAATCGACCGATTCCCTGTAGTTCTGTTTGCGGATATCAGGCGCTTCGCCTTTCTGACTGACAAAACCCGTTTTCTCCTTGATCTTGCCATCGCCCGGCTCGTAGCTGGCCCCGACCTTGATGTCATCATCCGGTGCAATCAGACTCCAGCAGGTGTTTGTATAGCGCGCCGGGAAGGCGCGCGACCTGGTGAGCTCGGCGCGGATCACCATTGCAGCCACCTTGGCCTGGCTGTTCGCAGAGAAGGCTGACTTGGGCATATCACCGGGAATGGCGGCGTCTCCGACGACAAAGATGTTCGGGTCGACCCTCGACTTCATCGACTCCGGGTCGATCGGACAATAGCCGGACTGATCGGCGAGGCCGGCATCGCGCGCGATCTTTCCGGCCATCTGCGCCGGAATGACGTTAACAAGTGCGGCTTTGTAGTTGGCAAAATCGGTCTTCACCTCACCCGTTTTCGGGTCCACGCCCTTGATGCCGCCGTGGATCTTGGGATCCTGCCACTCGATCACGCCGGGATAATGTTTTTCCCATCCCTCCATGAACACCGCCTGCTTGGAAAAGGCCGGCTTCGGATCGACGATGATGATCTTCGATTTCCTGTGGCCCTTTTTCTTGAGCACGTGCGCGAACATCGAGGCCCGTTCGTAGGGACCCGGCGGACAGCGATAGGGATTTGGCGGCGCCACCATGACGATCAGGCTGCCGTCCTTGAGCGCGTTGAGCTTCTTCACCAGCAATTCCGTCTGCGCGCCCGGCTTCCAGGCGTGCGGCATGACCTGCGCGGCTGCTTCGGAATAGCCGGGTACAGAGTCCCATTTGAGATCGATACCGGGCGCGATCACCAGCCGGTCGTAGGGAACGCGGGCACCGCCGGCGACCATGACCAGCTTTTTGTCGCGATCAATCGCCCCCGCCATGACATGGACGGTGTTGACCCCGTTTTTGCGGACCCTGTCGTAATTGTGCCGCAGAGATTTCAGGTCGCGGAAGCCTCCGACATAGAGATTCGAGAAGAAGCACGTCGTGAAATTTTTCAGCGGCTCGATCAGCGTCACATCGACTGCGCCGTCAGAGTCCTTCGCAACATAGCGAGCAACCGTGGCTCCGCCCGGTCCGCCACCGACAACAACAAGCCGCGGCCTGGCCTGGGCCAAAACCGCTGGCGCAAACAACGGGGTGGAAAGGGCCGCAAGCGAAGCTCCCGCAAACAGACTGAAGTTACGACGAGTCATTTCGGTCATGGTCACCCCCGTGGCTAATCTGGTTTTCCGGCAATCTCGAAATAGAGCGCAAGCGCGGCGATATCGTCGTCGTTCAGCCGGCCGGCGATTGTCTGCATGACCGGATTAGGCAATGCCTTGGCGCGGTAGGCCCGGAGAACCTCCGCAAAGCGCGCCTCACCCAACCCGAAGATATTGGGAATCGTGCTGTCGGATTTTGCCGTGCCGTGGCACGTCATGCACTCGGACGAAAGATAGCGGCCGAGTTCAGCGTCGGCGCCGTAGCCCGCGGTCGCACCGGCGGCGACCACCAGCAGACATGCTGTGATCACGTGGCTGGCCGACCACGTCAAACGAATAGAGCACCGACCAGCCGTCGCCCCCGGCATGGCATTCCTCTTGTCTTTCGATTTCGCTCTTAGCAGCGTCCGCTATTTTTGCTTTTTGTGACTGCGACCGGTTGACGCGGCATGTGGAGCCCTATTCCACTCCGCGTTTTTGCGTCTTCTCGTCCGGGGTCACGTCGATCGACAACGCCCGCCCGGTGATCGACACCGGCCCCCGGCAATCCTTCATGCAGGGATCGGGATTCCAGAAAGCCTTCTCGCTCGTTTCGCGATCGTCGTCGAAGAAGCCGCCGCTGTTGGGCATCTTGACCTGTGCCCAGGTCTCTTTCGACAGCACGAAATTGTCGTCTACGATGTCGTTGAGATTGAGCACGTAGGCGACCACGGCATAGAGCTCGTCATTGGTGAGCGACTCCGCATCGCCGAACGGCATGGCACGGCGGATATAGTCAAACGCGCTGGAAAGATACGGATAGTACGACCCGACCGTTTTCACCGGGTCGTGCGTGGCGAGCGTGCCCTTGCCCTGCGCGATCTGCGGCCAGCGCCCGGCGCTTTCGCCGAACTCGCCGTGGCAGGCGGCACATTTCTCCATGTAGACCTTCTCGCCGTCCTTCACCGAGCCGCGGCCGGGCGGCGCGCCCTGCCCGTCGGGCCGCACGTCGATGTCCCAGCCGGCCAACTGCTGAGGGGTTGCCACGTGCCCGATGCCATAGTTGCGCGGCGCTTCAGGCCTGCTCTGCGCAAGCGCAAATCCACAGAGCGCGAGCAGCAGCGCGAGAGCAATCGACGGGCTAGCCGACCTCGACATTCTCGACCTCCCCGTCCGCCCTCAGCGCCCAGGTCTGGATGCCGTTGTTGTGGTAGATCGAGTTGACGCCGCGGATCTTGCGCAAGGCGTCCTTGCCGGGCTGCACATAGCCGGTTTCGTCCATCACGCGCGACTGGAGCAAGAGCTCTTCGCCCGTCCAGTCGAACTCGTAATAGAAACGCACGCAGGCCTTATCGAGGATCGGACCATCGATGCGCGCGGTGTGCCAGTTGCGTCCCCCGTCGAGCGAAACGTCGACGCGATTGACTTTGCCGCGGCCCGACCATGCGAGCCCCGTGATGATGTTGAACCCTTTCTGCTTTACCGGCGCCTGTGGCGACGGCACAGTGATTACGGACTTTGCGTCCATCACGAAGGTGAATTGACGCGCCTTCCCGTCCTCAAGCAGGTCGGTGTATTTCGCGGTTTCCTCGCGCGTGAACCAGGGCTGGTCGCCGACTTTCAGTCTGCGCAGCCACTTGATCCAGACATTGCCTTCCCATCCCGGCACGACAAGGCGCGCGGGATAGCCCTGCTCGGGACGCAGCATTTCGCCGTTCATGCGATAGGCGACCATGCAGTCGTCGAGCGCCTTGCTCAGCGGGATCGAGCGGTTCATCGCGGCGGCGTCGCCGCCTTCCGCCATGATCCATCTGGCGTTCGATTTGAGGCCGGCCTGCTCCAGCAACAGCCTGAGCGACACGCCGGTGTACTGCACGCAATGCACCATGCCGTGGGTGTACTGGCAGCCATTGAGCTGGGCCCCACGCCACTCCATGCCGGAATTGGCGGCGCACTCGAGGAAATGGATTTTGCTGATGCGCGGCAGCCGCTTGAGATCATCCAGCGTGAAGATCAGCGGCTTGTCGACCAGCCCGTGCACCATCAGCCGGTAGTCGCCCGGATCGATTTCCGCAACCCCGCCGTGATGGCGTTCGAAACAGAGACCGTTGGGCGTGATGATGCCGTCGAGCTGGTGCAGCGGCGTGAAACTCACCGAGGATTCCGGTGTCGCCGTCAGCCAGGGCACGGTGCGGCGGATAACGTCCTTTTCGTATTTCGAGGGATTGCCGTAGGCGCGCACGCCGACGCCATCACCCAGCTGGCGCGTCCAGCCGGGAACGTTGGGAGGAAGGTTTTTGGCATTCTCCGCGCGTGCGCCGCCGGCGCCCGCGACGGCAACCCCGGCAGCGCCCGCAAGAAACCGGCGGCGCGTCGCGCCATCTTTGTCGATCGGGTTTGTCATGCGCCCTCTTTGCAGACCGCTCACGAAGGCTCTTATCACATTCTATTTTATGAATGTAACAGCTTTCGACGTCAGGTCCCGGAAATTTTCACGCTTGTGTTCGGCGCGATCCGCACCGTTTTTTCCGCCGTAACGTATCGCTCGACCAGATCCCACACCGGCGGACCTTCCGTGCCTTCGTTGACGCTGGCCCAGCCGGTAACAACGTATTCCTTTTTCGGCTCGATCGGCTTGCCCGACTTCAAATGGGTCATCACAGAAATGCGCTGACCGATCGGTTTGGCAACGTCGATCGCATAGCCAAGTCCGCCGCAGCGAACCATGTCGCCACCCTGTTGGTAGTAGGGATCAGGGTTGAAGAGATTGTCGGCAACGTCTTCAAGGACCTCCTTGAGACGCTCCCCGGTCATCGAGATGCGATAGGCCTGCGGATAGGTGATGGCTGTGGCATTGTGAATGTCTTCGACGGTGATGGCCTGGCCCGGCAATACGCTGGTGCCCCAGCGGAAGCCGGGCGACAGCGCGATCTCGGCATCCCGTTCCTTCAGGAGAGCGGCGCAAATGAGGTCGTCGAACGTGCCGTTGAAATTGCCGCGCCGGTACAGCAGCGATTCGGCGTGACCGGCGACACGTGAAAGCTCTTGCACAAAAGGCGCGCGCACCTTCGTAACTGCGGCTGTCATCTCCGCATCCGGTTTGATGACATCGGCGAAGAGCGGGATCAACTTGTAGCGGAACCCTTTGATGGTTCCGTCGCGGACATCGAGATCAAGCCGCGAGACAAATTTCCCGTGGCTGCCGGACGCAACAAGCAGGGTCTGCCCGATCTTGATCGCCTCGGGCAGCGCATCATGCGTGTGGCTGGTCAGTATCACATCGATCCCCGGCACCCGCGCCGCAAGCTTGCGGTCGACATCAAAACCGTTGTGGGACAGAAACACGACGAGTTGGGCGCCCGCCTTGCGCGCCTTGCCGACGTTGGCGCGCACATCCTCCTCGCGAATGCCGAATGACCATTTTGGCATCAGCCAGCGCGGATTGGCGACCGGCGTATAAGGGAAAGCCTGGCCGAGCACCGCGATTTTGACCTCGCCTTTTTCGAAGAATTTCATCGCTTCGAAGGCCGGCTCATTCCATTCGGTGTCGCGGATATTGAGGGCGAGAAACGGAAAACCGAGCTGCTTGACCAACTCGCTGACCCTCGCTTCGCCGTAGGTGAACTCCCAATGGCCGGTCATCGCGTCCGGCTTGAGCAGGGCCATGCAGTCGACCATGTCCTGGCCGCTGCTGCGGTTCGCCCCAAGCGAGCCCTGCCAGGTATCGCCGCCGTCGAGAAACAGGACCTTGTCGTTCCCGCGCTCGGCTCGCACATGCTTGACCACCGTGGCCAGCCGGTCGAAACCGCCGATGCGGCCATAGGATCTGGCGAGCGCCTCGAAGCCCTGGTCGGTCAGCGCGTAGGCTGAAGCCGATTGTTCCGGAATGCCGAAGCGCTTGAGGAAATCCTTGCCGGTGAGATGCGGCGGTTGGCCCCTTGCCTCGCCGACGCCGAGATTCACCGAAGGCTCGCGGAAATAGACCGGCATGAGCTGGCCGTGAATGTCGGCCACATGCAGCAGCGTGACGTTGCCGGTCGCGTCAAACTTCAGCAGGTCGGCTTCGGTGAGACGCTGTTGCGCCATTGCGCGCGTGAACGCGCCGTCGCCGGCCGCAAGCGCGGCGGCCGCGGCCCCGACCTGGAGAATTTCCCGACGGCTAAGTCCAGTCAAACCTGCTCAATGCCGGATGCCCGGCACGCTCAACTTCAGACCCTCGTTCTGCGAGGCCAGATACAGCTCCAGGTCGCCATATTCCTTGGCGTCCGGCGGCAATTCGTCGGCGCGAATATTGACCTGGCACCACTGGAATCGTTGCCGGATATCCCAGACCTTCAGCAGGCTCGTGCGCCAGGTCGGGAAATGGTCGTACTGGCCCTTCGGCTCGCCAAGCCATTGGCCGCGAATCCAGTGGTTCGCGACTTTGCCGTGGCAGTCGGTGCAGGCCATGTTGAGCTGGCCGACCTTGCGCGCCGAGAGTTCCTTGCCGCGCTCAATCGCCGCCTTTGCCTCGGCGCTGGTCGTATCGACATTGATCGGCGTGCCATTGGCAAGGAAGCGCAGGTAAACGGACATCGCGAGGTTGTCGTCCGTCTCCATCAGCCAATCGGCGCCGGTTGTCGCCTTGGCGTGGCGCGTCACAAACTCTTCGACGCCCAACACCTTGTTGAGACGCGGTTCCCATTTCGGCATCGACGCCGCCCAGGTCTTGAATGCCGTCTTTGGATCGCTGTGGCAGGTGTTGCATGAGAAGCCGGACGAACCCCTCTGCTTCCACAGCTCCTGTGCCTTGTCGACCGCCCACATGCCGGGATTTTCGATCGGGTCGAGGTTGTCGCGCTTCTCGACCGGTGGCGGCCGCTTGCTCGGATCGTCAAGCGCGGTCTTGAACGCAGCCGGTGACTTCAGCGTCTTCAGGAAGGCAACCATGTCGTTGATTTCCTGGTCGTTGAAGAAGCCGTGGCTCCCCCAGGGCGGCATCACCGTCTCGGGATTATAGACGCGCGCATCGTAGATGTAGTTGAACAGCCATTCGTCCTCGCGGCCTGCATTGCCGATTTCCGAGAGATCGGGCGCCACGTTGCCGGGCAGATTGGCGCCGCCGGCCGGGCCCATCACGTGACAGGCGAGACATGATCCGCCGCGGCCACGGTCGGCCACCAGCTTGGCGCCATTGGCGGCATCGCCGGTGATCGGTCCGGTGATCTTGCGCGGCTCTTTCGGCGCCGGCGGAGTAGCGAGGTTGCCGAGCGTGTTGTACTTCGACTCATCGCGCGCGGGCCAACCGGCATAGCGTTTCCACGGACGCACCGACGCATCGCCCTTGGTCTCGAGCAGCGCTTCCCTTTTGGATTGAGCGGCCACGGGGCCTGCCACATAAAAGGTAGCCGCCAACAATGCGAGCGCCGCACCCGCAGCCAGAATTCGTCCACGCGTCATCACATCCTCCCAACCATTTGTTTTCATTGTCCGGCGCGCAAACTGGCGCACCGGGTGTCAGCTCACGGTGATTTTTTCCTCCGCGGTGGTGACAGTGCCGTCATCATCGGTCCAGGTGAACTTGAACGTGCCGCTCTCCTCGACCTTGGCATGAAATTGCATGTACGGATTGGCGGCGATCGCCGGCTCCATATTGGCCGTAAAGACCGGCTTGCCGTTAAATTCGCACGTAAACTTGTTGATGATCTTGCGCGGGATCGTCTTGCCATCCTTGTCCTTGCGCTGGCCTGACTCCATCACGTGTGGCAACAGCGTCTTGATCTCGATGACCTCGCCCTTTTTCGCTTCTTTCGGAATTTTGAGCCGCGGCTTTTCTGCCATGATTATCTCCCGGTTCTCTCGTTGTCCGCTCAGCCGCCGCAGCCGCCGATAGTGACCTTCACCAGCTTCTGATTGGTGAAGAATTCGCCTTTGCTGGTTTTTGCAACCGCGATGATGTTCTGGGTCGTCGCAAGCCGGATGCGGGTGGACGCTTCAGCCTTGCCGGCCAGAGGCGACAAATGGAAGGTCGCAACGCCGGGGTTCGGGTTGCCGTCGGCGACGATGAGAATTTCACTCACGTAATTGTCGGCGGTCATCGGTGCGTCGACCGAGACCGACAGGGGCACCGTGTTCCCGTTCTCGGCGATCTCGGGAAGCTCGATCGAAACTTTTCCCTTCTCGGCCGTCTTGCCGCCGGTGAACTTCCCGATCTGATCGGCCGCTTCCTTGGCCGCAGCCGATGCACCCGTGCTCCAGCCTGTGACGGTGAGCGCCGCACCCGAGGCGCCGAGCGCCAATGCGTCGCGACGGGATAGTTGCCGCATTCCTGTTTCCTCCACTGTGGGACAGCCGCCTGCCCCGCCCAGCCCGGACCATAACGGTCGCGGGCGCGCGATTCAAATCATATTCATAAATAAGAATATAGTTCGCGCCGATCCCGGTCTCGAAGGATAGGACATTCAGCTTTGGCGCGATTTGAGATAGTCGCGGAAGCTCTTGCCCTCGTACGCCTTTTCCCGCACGTAGCGAAACATTGCGAGAAAGTCGTCGGGCATCATGTAGCCGGACGCCCGGCTGACTTCGCGCCTGGCCGGCGGCAGATCCTTCAGGGCGTCTTCGCCGAAGAACTGGAATGTCGGCGTGAACCGTACGCCGTATTTGGCGGCGATCGCCTTTTCCGACAGTTCCTGCCCGTCGAAATCGATGACCTTGCGCGACCCGATGATGTTGAGCTGAAGTACCTCGAAGTTGGCTTTCACGTAATCGGCTATGCGCGGCTGCGCGAAATTCACGAGGTGCGTTTCCTTGCAGTACGGACAGCCTCGCAATTCCCACATGATCACGAAGCGTTTGCCCTCCTTGCGCGCGCCCGCAAGGTCATCCGCGAGGTCGAGAAAGCTTTCCAGAAACCACGGCTGCTTGTAGAGCCCGTCATCGGTGAGGATTGGCTGCTCGGCACGTGCGCGCGACATGGCAAGCACCGCCAGAGATGCCGCCCCAACCAGCAGATTTCGCCGTCCGATCATGGTCGTATTCCGTAAACCACGACGGTAAAGGCGTCTCCTCGCCCGCCGCGGCCATGCTTATATTCACAATTCTATTCCGGCGCGCGTCAAAATCCGGTGAATACCATGATAGCCTGGATTGCCCGCATTGCATGTCTCGTTGCCGCGCTTGCCGGCGGGTCGGCCGAATCACGGGCCGCCGCGGCTCTCGCCGATTTCAACGCAGCGGTCGAAGCCATCGGTGCGCACAATCGTATTGCCGTCGGTTACCTGCGGACGGAAAACGTCGATCTCGCCTCGCTCGAAATCGACCGCATGCGCAACGTTTGGGTGACGTTCACCGAGCGTTTTGCCGGCAACCGGCCGGAGGCCTTCGAGGGAAATCCGCACTACGCGAACTTGTTCACCGTCGTGAACGCGCGGCTGGTTGGCATCGACCTCATGCTCAAGACCGGCCGGCTTGATGCCGCGCGTAACGGGCTCAATGCGATCCGGAAGGACTTCTATGACCTGCGCAAGGCGAGCGGAGTTGTCGTATTGGCCGATTGCGTGCGCGATGCGAATGCCGCGATGGATGCGCTCATGGTCTACAACGACCGGGCACTCGACTGGAGCA